>JBOFCQ010000052.1:0-20320 GCA_051646145.1 Hyphomicrobium sp. | reverse complement strand
ATCGCCTTCTCACAGTAGAGGTAGGTACGATGTATGTTTCGCCAGACCAGAGGTTTGGCCAACACGCGCCAGAAGCGGTGGTCAAAGAAAATATCAGCGATGAGAACTGCGTCGGCCTCGTCGGGGCGGTCGACCAAGGTGTGGAATGAGTGAGATTTGGCTGCGAGAGTTCGCAGGAGGTCAGCCTCCGACGTCCCGACCTCCCGGCCCCCTTGCCGGCCGCTGGTGATGTGGATTTTCACTCGCAGTAACCCGGCCGCGGCATACTGTGCGGCCCTGCTTGAATGAATGAAAAATTCGTTGAATCCAGACCGATCGCCGCGCAGCGGGGTTAAATGGTCGTCGTTCCTTTGCGCCAGCACGTAGCCCTCGGCTGTCATGAAATTGACTATTGCCGGCTCGCGACTGCTTTCAACGAGAAGCAAGGGCTTGTCGCGGCGGATGGTTTGCAGGGCTCCGGTAAGGACCGCATAATCGTGACCCTCGGCGTCGATCTTGATCGCAGCGATGCGGTCAACCGGGAAGCGGAACGTGCGATTGGCGAGCAGGCTGTCGAGTGTCTGCGTTTTCGTCGTGAAGGCGCCGAGCTGCAGCTTTGCGGGGCCGCTCGCCAGCGTTGCGCCGGCATACTTTTCAATGGCGTCTACCGTGCCTGGCACGTGCCAAGATCGAAGCGCGCTGCCATCGATCGAATTGACGCCGCCCAATGGCATGCCGTTGACGACCGGATTGTAAAATACGACCTCGCGGGCTTTGTCACTCACGGCAGCGCTCACGAAGTCGAAATTTGCAGCAATCGAGTGAAGCACATCCAAGCAATGAAAATTGGAGGGAATAGCCTCGATCGAAAGCACGGGGCAGTCCGTGCCCGAATTCAATATGCTCATCGCCATGTAGCCCCAATGGGCCCCGACGTCGAGAATGACGCCGTCATCCAAGGTGAAGTGTTTGAAAACGCGTGCGTCCGCTTGGTTGATGATGCCGGACTCTATGCCGTCGCGCAGGAACCGTGGGCTACCGTCAGTAGCGGCAAGATCGAGCGGTACAACGTCGCCGTCGCGCAAGGTTCCTGATGCCAGACGATCATACAGTGCGGTTAGATCGTGAACCAATTGCTGGCGGCGCGGCTGGTCCAGATCACGCGGCGGTGCGGCAGGCACCAGGTCCCGCGCGTTGACGTCGTCCCGGACCATCAGATTGTCCCCACTAGCCGATCCTGCGCAAAACGAGCTCGGTGAAGGCGGTGCGGCCGGGGATGATCGAAATTATTTCAAAACCGAGTTGCGGGAGGAGATGACGTAAGGCCGTGAGCGAACTCATGTGCATGCATGTGAACTGCCATTCATTTCGGTGAGCCATGTAGATTTTGAGCTGGCGGTTAAAACTGTCGCTCTCGTTCGACAAATCGAAGCGATCTCCGTCGTTGAAGTCTATGAACAGGAGACCGCCTGGATTGATGATGTCGCGAATGCCCTGGAGATAGTAGACAGTATCGTAGAAGTTGAAATGTATGAACAGCAGAGAGCACAACACCTTCGAGACACCTTTGGTCTTGAGAGCGGTGAAATCAGCGTACGGTATGAGGTGGCATTCGACGTTTGGCAGCCCAGCCACGGCTGCGCGGCAATCGGCAAGGTAAACTTCGCTGATGTCGGCGCAATGAAGCCTATGAACCTGTGGGGCAAGACGCTGCGCCATGAACCCCATGCCGCTTCCGAGATCCAAGAGGACATCGCGGGACTCAAGTTGGAGCAGTTTGCCGATCCTATCGGCGCGCTGATATCGTTCCTCCGCAACGAAACTAAGTGTCGCCTCGATGTCCGAGGTTTCCTGGCTTGGTAGTCCAAGTGCCAAAAGTTTGGCTTCAACGTTCTTGTATTCCCAAGTTGGATTGCCGGGATCAAAAGTCTTTTTCGCCTTTTTGCGGCTGAACATCGGCATACTCTCTATGTACGGGCCTTCGGAGCAATCATGAAATTCGTCATGGTGTCGTAGCGCCGGTGCTCGGCGACGATTCGATAGCCGAGTGTGCGGATCAAATCATCAAACCGGCTTCTATTCTTATCCCAGACCTCGATGAAGATCGCCGGCTTGGATTCGAGGAGCATCATCGTGAGCCCCTCAAGCACCTCAGTTTCCTGGCCTTCGACGTCGATTTTGATCAAGTCGAATGCCTGTGCCCTGAACACGCTGTCGCCCCGCAGCATCGTGATATTGCCGGCGCCACCCGCCTGGATCGATGTGCCGCCCAGATTGTATGTTGCATCCTGCTTCAACACCCCGAATTCAGCTTTGTTGGAGAGGGCAATCCCCAGATAACGCATGTCTGTGCACGTGAGACCGTTGATGAGTGCGTTAAGTCGCAACAACTCGACCGCCCGCGGGCACGGCTCGACTGGCACAACACGCTTGGCCCCGAGCACGCGTTCGAAAAATACCGTGTGGTTGCCGACGTTGGCACCGATGTCGAGGACACTTGCGCCCGCCTTCACATGAGACCGGATCAGCTCGAGTTCCTCGCGCTCGTAGAATTGGCCTGCCGCATGGTGCGCCTGGATCGCATCGTTCGGTTGATCAACGAAAAATCGAATGCGGCGCTCATCGTAGCGGAACGCTACGATCGCACCTTCGCGATGCGAGATGTCCTCCCAGCGGTAGTCCGGATTTCCTGCAGGCCTGACTGCAATGTTACGGATAAGAAGACCCGGAAGGCGCTTGTCAAAGCCGGACGCAGAGAAGTTTGGGATTTGATCAGCCTCGGCCAAACCGTACGAATGAAACTTGATCGTTAAAAATTCCGAAGAGTCTGGCTCTATGACGTAGGAGAGTTTCTTGCGAACTTGGTCTTCGAATTTTTCGGCGGGAAAGACGTGGCTATTGATGGCAATTTGCAGCTCCGCCCCAGGGCGCTCTGCGAGTCCGGCGCCCTCGACATCGAGATCAATCTTCGTCTTTCCAACGAGGGGCTGCGTCAGCGGCAGCTCCATGATCGCAACCATGCCATCGGTGAACGTGTCACCATTTTCTCTAAAGAACCCGCGGCGCAGCCATTCGGCTGGCAGCCCCGCACCGTTTTCCAGATCGATGCTGAATGGTACTTCGAGTTTCGCGGAGTATCCTGCCGGCTCTCTGAAGCGCTGGACGTTGTAGCGTTGCGTCCACCAACCGTCGGATGTTCGATCGAACGCGGGTACGTCTGTGCGTTGAAAGAACGCCGTGTTTTCCACAACGCGCATCGGATAAAACATCTCGTCTTCGCAGAGGAAACGGTACAAATTTCGGATGGTCGGAATGTGAATGTCGTCGATCACGAGAACTGCGCCGCGCTTAAGTAGTGGCCAGAACGTGAAGTACTCGAGTTCTGGAAACGGGTACCCATGCGGCCCGTCGATCAGAACCATATCCAAAGGCTCACGAGGAGGTGACTTCAAAAGTGTTTCCTGGGTCGGTCCAAACGACCAGGTCACGTGATCCGGCACATAAAGCGGACATTCCTGCGCAAAGGCGACACTTGAATTTTCGTCGGTTCGGTCATCGTAGCAGTAGACCGTGTGGTGAGACGAGAACTTCGAGAACAGTATCGTAGAGGCACCGCATCCGGTCTCGGCGGTGCGGATCTGTTGTCCTCGGAAATACGTCTCTAGGTAGTGCTGAATTTGCTTTAGCGGCCAATGTGTCAGCGTCCCCGCCCTGTGCGCACCGCCGCGTTCCGACTTGTACTTTTCTAGATTTCCAACGAGACGCGAATAGTCTTGTGTCTCAATGGCGCCGCCTGCCGTCGACAATTGCCCGGAATCCGTTGTCATGCTGTTTCCGATCTAAGTGACGTACTCAAGCGCGCTGCGCGGTATTCCGGAACTCGCCCCGAACGCTTGCGGCGCGGGTGCGAGGACTTGAATGCGTTCGAGGAAGGCGCGGTATCGTGCAAGATAGACGTCTTCAGAAAAGAGTGTTTCGTAATACTTGATCGCCTCCCAATTGACCGCTGGATGAATGCCATCTCCAATGTCGCTTATGGCCCTGCGGAAGCTGTGAGCGTCGATGGAATAGCCCGAAAGTTTCTGCGGGCCGAGCGCACGAAGGAAGCCCCGGAATGCCATTGGCGTGGCAACAACGGGCTTGCCGTAAGACAAGGCTTCAATCGTTTTTATCGCAACACCTTGCCCCTCGATGACAGGCAGAAGAACCGCGCGGCAGTTGTGGTAGAACCACTCGAGTTTTTCAACCCGGCCGACGAAACAGTGCCTGTACATTCCGTAACGCTGATCTTTGCGGCTGATAAACTCATGGTCGACGTTGCCGACTATTTTCAGGTTGAAGCATGAATTGAAGGCCTGGCTCCAGACCTTATCAAAAAACCAGCACAGGTTACGGTAGTTGCCGTAGTTGGACGACGCTACGATCAGAAAGTCGAAGCGGTTTGTGCTATCGGCTTCAGTAGTGACCGCGGCTTCTCTTGGGTCCCATCGGCGCGGCATGGGCGGATAAATCAGACCATGTTTGTGGTCTGGCAGGTTGGATTCGAAAAATTTCAGCTCATCTTCGTTAAGGTGGATAAGCGCATCGGCACGGCTTGCTATCGCGAGCTCGTCAGCGAGCATGGTTTCTTTGCACTGCGCAGCGCGGGTGAGGGGGTGGGACTTGCCTTCACTTACGTAGTGAATTGTCTGGACGTCGTGAGTTTCGAGCAGCAACTTTGGGCGCGTTCCGCGCGCTGCGGCATCGCATATCCGCTCGGCGAGTGGCATGTTAAAATAATGGTTGCAAAGCACCAGTTCGACGGAGTGACGACTTGCGAACTCCCGAAGCGAGCGAGGTATAGGGGCGAGGCGTGCTGGAAGGGTCTGATAGTTCACATAGCTGCCGCGGTACGCCGACCAAACGGCTGACAGAACCCCAGGTTTCAAATACGCCATCGAGTCGCGAGCAGTATGCCCGCGATGCCGAGCACCTAAATGCGTCGTCATCTCGTAGTAGTGGTTCCAGTATTTCTTGTCTTTGCGGGTTGGACCTGCAACGGACGGCACGGCAAGAAAATATACGGCATAGCCCAACTGTTCGAAGGTTTTGATCTGAGCTCGAAACACCTCATAGCTGCCGCAAGAATGCCAAGACGGGCCAACGATCACGACTGCCGGACCGCTCACCGATGGACAGATTTGTGTCTTTGATGACAGCCTTGGCATCATAACCGTCGTCGTCCGACGTTTATGGTCGTCTTCGGTTGTTTCGGGACAATTTGCAATTTAGCGATCCACGGGAGCAGTCTAAACTTAATCTGCAGATTCTAGGTTGGTCAATCCGACACTCGTTGTTCGACGCGTTTACAACAAGCCCGTGAGTTTCAAAATATAGCCGATTTTTATACCCCTGATATTTTTGCCGTTTCGACCGCTGGTAGACCAGTGAGACTTCGGATGTGAGTTCGTCCGCTGCAGGTTAGACCCGACGATGGCCGGCCTCTTCAATGCGTCGGCTACCCACTCACAAGCGGCCCGTCCGGACTTGGATTGCGAACGTTCACGCAAGAGGTGCGGGACGGACCGACCGCCGGATTGTAAGCCCAGGCCCGCGACCGACGTCGGTGTCGAGAGCCACACCGACCTGCCGCAGATGTCCTTGTTTCGCTTGATCGGCACCCTGTTTTCACCGGAACGCACACTGATCGCCCCGCAAAATTCCTTGCAATTTTCGCGGCCGATTTATGCCGTAAGTCGATGATATTACGAATATAATGGCCATGCATCGGCCGCCTTCAAGCCCGGCAACCGCGAAATTGCCCTGTTCCAGAGACCCGGTCGCTCAGGACTGGCGTGTTTCCCCAACGTTGCATCTATTGCCGTGCAGGACCAACGCAACCGCGATCAACTCGAGCGACGCAACGAACTTCTCGTCGTCCACCGTGATGGTCTCGACGACTGTGCGGACCAGTTCGCGGAGCTCGATCGACGGCTGGCCCGCCCTCTCACTGGCCGAGAAAAGGGTCTGAGGTCATCTCCGATCACGACATCGCCTGCATCGCGCATCTCCCGCATCGTAAAGGCGCGCGTCGCGTTCCGCGCGCGCATCCGCGGGCTCAGCGAAGAATAGGTAGACGACGTTGCGGCAAGGTGCGCGCCTAACAGCCTCCGCGCGGACGACGTGTGCGCCGCGCGCGCTTTCTATTTTGAGGTAGCAAGCCAAAGCCTATACAACGCTCCAAGTCGCTGCGTAACCCCGTTGAAGCCGTTACGCGTCCGCGGCCATTTTCAAGGCCACAGCCGCAGACGGATGGTCTCGGCAAGACTTGCGATCACAAATTGCGGCGCGAGCACGAGATAGCGCCGCCACAATCGTCCTGGCTCCGACATCAGTCTGTGCAGCCACTCCAGTCCCGCCGACTGCATCCAGACCGGTGCGCGGACAATTCTCTTGCTCTGGAAATCAAAGGCGGCGCCCACACCGATCAGCACCACACCCGGAATTTGCGCCACGTGGTCGTACATCCATTGCTCCTGCTTCGGACAGCCAAGGCCGATCCACATGATATCGGCGCCGGACCGAGCGACGCGCGCGCGTAGATCCTCCTCCTCTTGTGGCGACAGAGGACGAAACGGCGGACATTCCGCACCCACGACGGCAAGTTTCGGAAAACTCTTCTTCAACTCGTCGGCAACCGTCGCGGCTACGCCTTCGGCGCCGCCGTAGAAATAATGCTTCAGCCCGACAGGTTCGGAGGCCGCACAGACATGATTGAGAAGATCGGGACCGCAGACACGGCTGATATGGCTGTGTCCGCGCATGCGTGCCGTCCACACGACCGGCTGACCGTCCGCTGTGACAAGATCAGCGTGACGCAGAGCCCATTTGTGCTTTTCATCACGCACCGAGCGCATGATGCTATGCACGTCACAGGCGCAGACGTAACGGCTCTCGTGCCGCTCGCCCCAGCTCAATATGCGTTCGACGGCCGACGCCATGTCGATCGCGCCAACCGGTATGCCGAGAATCTCAACCCGTTCGATCGCATCATAACGTTCGCTGACCGCCATTGCTGCATCTCCCAACGTCTTTCCTGACGGGCGACGCCATCACGAAGCGGGTGTGCAAGATGCCCCCAAATGGGGATACGTTCGGCATGCGCGGCGTTGGAGGATGTAAGTAAGCTGCAGCGGATGCAGCTCCTGTTTTCGAATGTACAAATAGAGTCTGCGAGGCCACGATGACTGCTTTGCTGCGCACGGCCGATTTCAACTCCGTGCCGAGAGAAAGCGCTCAACTCGCACCATCAGATGAATGCGGCAGTGACAGCGCGCTTGAGTTATCCGTGCGTCTGGTGCCAGATATTTCAGAGATCGAAGCAGAGTGGAGAGCCTTGGAAGCCGCAGGTTCAGCGACGCTTTTTCAAAGCTACGACTGGGTGCGCGCGCTCTGCAACGGCGCAGCATCCGCCTTCGGCGAAGAACCATTGATCGTGGCCGGCTATGACGCGCGTGGTGCGGTTGCATTCATTTGGCCGATGGCCGTCTCGCGAGAAATGGGCGTCAAAGTGCTCACTTGGCTCGGCTCGTGGTGTTCAAGCAGCAATTTCGGCATCTATTCGCGGAGGGCTGCTGCGGCGTCGCCTGCTGAAGTGGTTCGCTGGATCAAAGAGATTGCGCGACTGCGGCCCGATCTTGCGGCCGTCAATCTTGGGGCGCAGCCGCAAACTTGGAACGGGCTGCCCAATCCCATTCTAAATGCGTTGCGCTCGGGGCCTTCGGGCGAATACGAGCGCACCATTCCGCTGACGCGCGACTTCCAATCACTGTACGCCGCCCGCTTCAGCAGCGACCGTAGAAGCCGCATCCGCCGCCAGGAGAAAAAACTCGCGTCGCTCGGTCGCCTCGAAATCCGCGAGGCAAAAACCGCGGCCGAGCATCAGCGCTTTCTTGATACCTTCTTAATGCAGAAACGCGCCCAGCTTGCGCAGTTGCGCGCGCCGGCGATTTATTCCAATCCCGCGATCCGGCCGTTTCTCGAGGCCGTCACCGCTCCGGGCGGCAATGCCCATGAAACCGTTCTGTTGACCCTCGAACTGAATGACGACATCGCCGCGACGCGATGGGGCTTCTCATTCAACGGGCGTTTCTACGCTTATGGAGAATCACTTGGCGACGGTCCCGCGCGACAGCGCTCTCCCGGCACCTTGATTACGATCGCGTCGATCTCACGGGAATGCGCCAACGCCAACAAGATTTACGATTTTGGGCCAGGTCCTGGAGAGCATAAGGATATCTGGCACCCGGTTGACACGCCGCTCATGAATTCCTGGATGATCCTTCGGCCTTCGGGCGCTCTGCCTGTCACTTGGAACCTCGTCCGCAGTGCACTCAAAGGGCAGGCCCGCGCCCGCCCGAAACTACTTGATCTTTGGCGCGATGCCCGCTTTGCAGCGCGCGGTGTCGTCACTCGTTTGCGCGGGCCATCCGGATGACCGTCAATCGCATGGACACGGCGCCATGAAGATCCTGCTTAGTGCCTTCTCGTGCGGCCCAGGCTGCGGATCGGAGCCAGGTATCGGCTGGAACTGGGCGCTCGAAGCCGCGCGTCAGGGTCACGACGTCACCGTGATCACGCAGACCGAATTTCAGGATCGCATCGAGCAGGAAATCGCCTCCGGAAATTTGCCCAAGTCCCTTAGGTTCGATTTCTTCATGCCACCCCTCCTTGCGCAGATGCGTGACAGCGGATGCCGTGCAGGGTTCGAAACACTGACTTGGCAGAGCGTGCACCTTCTGTGGCAAATCGCTCTCCTTGGTTATGTGCGCAGAACGTATGCGAACGAAGCGTTCGACATCGTTCACCACATCACGCTCGGCGGCATTCGCCATCCGACACGGCTCGGCCGGCTTGGCATTCCGCTCGTCTTGGGCCCACTCGGCGGCGGCGAGCGCGCGCCCCTAGCGCTCAGGAAAAGCCTGCCTTGGGGTTCCTGGCTCAAAGAACTGGCGCGTGACGCACACACGAGTCTCCTTGCGCTCGATCCCATGACGCGGCGCGCTTGCGCGGATGCCGTCGTCATCTACGCGAAGACGCGGCAAACCGCAGATGTTCTACCGCGGGCCAGCCGAAGAAAAGTCAATGTCAGGTTTGAACTTGGGACCGCGCCGGTCGCGAGGTGCCAGCGCACGCCGCGCGCAGCCGGCGGACCGATAAGATTGATGTATGCGGGACAGTTTGTGTTCTGGAAAGGCATGCATCTCGGTCTCCGCGCTGTTGCGGAGGCCAGAGCGAGAGGACACGACGTCCACTTGACGATGGTCGGAAGCGGACCAGACGAACCGCACTTCCGTCGTCTCGCTGATGCGCACGGGATCGAAGATATCGTGACATGGCGTGGTCAGGTTCCCTACAGCGAAATTGGTCAAATGTATGCGGAGCACGACGCACTGCTATTTCCGAGCCTGCACGACTCGAGCGGCAACGTCGTTCTGGAGGCGCTAACGCGGGGGCTTCCCGTCATTTGCCTCGATCTGGGCGGGCCTGCCGAAATGGTGACGGAGAGCTGCGGCCGTGTCGTCGCCAGCGTCCATTCCGGCGAGGCCATGTGCGTTGCTGGTCTGGCGGATGCGATCGGCGAACTCGCCCAGTCTCCCGCGCTCTGCGCCCGGTTGAGCGAGGGTGCACTATCACGTAGCCGGCAGTTCCTCTGGCCGCTCGTCGTCGGCGGGATTTACAGCGACGTCGAACACAGGCTCAAGGCGAAATCCGCGGCTGAAGTTTTCAACGATCAATCCTGCCCAGCGTCGTGAGGGGCCGCAGTGATCCGTGTCTCATACCGGCGCAGGGCCCAAAGGGCGACGATATTGAAGATCGCCTCCGCGCCGATGGCCCCTAAAGGACCGAGTAGCTTGAGCAAGGGGTAAAGTGCGGCGAGAGAAAATGCAGCGGCGGCAAGGCCAGCGTGCGTTTCGATGGACGGTCGTCGCATGGCGCGAACCTTGACTGTCAGCGCTTCGCGCCCGAGGTAGATCATCATGACAAGCGCATACGCTGAAATGAGCAGACCCGCGCCGCTGTATGATCTGCCATACACGAGCACCGCGAGCGGCTCGCCGGCAAGTGCGAGAAGTGCGAGAACACCGCCTATGCCTAGTAGATATCGGCGCATGAAGCCCTGCAGGACATCGCTTAATCCGGAGCTGCCAGCAGTCGCGTAGGCGTGGCTCGCTCTCGCCTGGGCGATCTTGCCGAGCCCCTGCAACGGCACATTGACTGCAAGTACCAACTGCTGTGCCGCCCGCAAGAGACCGACATCGGCCAACCCGAGAACCGCCCCCGTGACGAACGCGACAACACCCTCGCGCGCCGACCCTGTCGCAGCCGATGCAAGCAGCCATTTCGACAGGGTCCAGTGCTCTTTGGCTACCTGACGTGTGCGCAACCGGCACCACTGCGCGCGTTCCGCCACCACAAACCCGAGACCGCCGGAAAGTGCCGCTGCAAGTGCCATCGCCAAAAGCACGGCCGCGACGCCGAACGTTTCGCGCACATACAAAAATGCGAGCAAGCCACCTTGAACGGTATATCTGACGCCATCGCACAAGGCACTCGTGCGCGCATTCGCAGACGCGTAGAAATAGTGCCGCCAGAAATCCGAAAATGATCCCGCCCAGACGAAGAGCGCCAACGGCGCTGCGATCGCTGCGACCCGCCAGGCCGGCACGACGCCATCGATGATCATGGCCGCTGCATAGACGAGGAGACTGGCCGCCAGCGCGTAAACGGCCTGCTGCAGGAGAACGGCGCCGAGATAGTCTCGTCGATCCTCAGCGCGTTGCGACGGAGCAATCGTCATGATCGGGCCCGTAATGAGCGCGCCATGAACGTTCTGAGCAACGATCGCAATTATGATCGCGAGGACGAACCGGCCAAATTCCTCGACACCGAGCAAACGCGCAACGAATATGCCGGTGAGAAAGGCTGCCCCACTCACCAAGGCCTGATCGGCCAGCGCCCAAATGGCAGATCCCGCGTCCGGTAGCCAAATTCGCCGCCAGATTTTTCGCCGGCGTATGTCTCCACCGCCGTCTACACCGGTCTCATCCGTCATCCTCGACCAACCCGCGTGCACCACGTCACAGCGCGTTCTTATTCAGGAAACCCAGGAACGGCGTCAAGGCAAGGATCTTGAGATCGAGCCAAATCGACCAATGCTGAATATAGTACAAATCGTGCTCGACACGCTGGCGCATGAGCTCGGGATCATTGGTCGGCCCGCGCAGACCGTTGATCTGCGCCCAACCGGTGATACCGGGTTTTACGATGTGGCGGCTGGCATACTGCGCCACGATAGCGCCATAGCTGTCGTTATGGGCCAACGCATGCGGCCTCGGCCCAACGAGCGACATGTCCCCCAAAATCACATTTATGAGTTGAGGAAGCTCATCGAGACTGGTCTTGCGCAGGAATTTTCCGACGCGCGTAACGCGCGGATCGTTGGCCTGCGCCTGCGCCATCGCTGGTCCGTCCTCCATCACGTTCATCGTCCGGAATTTCCACACGGCGAAGACCTTGTGATTGAAGCCATGGCGGCGCTGGCGGAAAAATACCGGCCCCTTGCTGTCGAGTTTGATTGCGATAGCAATCGCCATCAGAACGGGAGCGACAAGAATGAGCGCCAGAAGGCCGAGGATCTTGTCCTCCGCGTTTTTCAAAGCAGCATTCCACCCGGCGATTGGTCTTCGCCGCAATCCGACCATCACATGGTTCCCGCGCAGTGCCACATCGAGCGGAAAAACGCCCGATTCCAGTTCCTGTGCGAGCAACTCGACATCGCACGGAAGCGCTGAAAGCTCGCCCACCAACTGCGGCAACTGCTTGCGGATCAGCAGCGACGGAACGATCAGGATCTGTTCGGTCGCGTGGTCGCGTGCAAAGGCCATAAGCCCTGCAAGTCCGCCACTCGCCGGGCCTTTGCGATGGCCAAGGATATTGAGGTGGGGTCCGAACGTGCCGACCACCTCTATATCGGGACGCGAAAGGGCGAATTCTTCGAGCGCGCGCGAAAGACTTTCGCCCTCGCCGTAAACGGCCACCTTGGTGCGGAATGCGCCCGCCTTTGCAAGAAGGCCGACCAAACCCTGCATCAACACTCGACCGCACAGGATCGTGAGAAACGAGAGACCAAACCAAATCAACAACCAGAAGCGTGAGTACTCGCCGCCCACGTGAAAAAGATAGCCGAGCCCGGTCAACATGAGGAACGCGAGCACAAGAGACGTCGCAACGGTTCCCGCCGCGCGCGGCACGCTCTGCACCGCAGCCGGCGCATAGAGCTCCCTCCGGCAGAAAGCCAAATAGACCAACAGAGAACCGGTCAGTAGCGGTGCCAAATATCTATCGATTGGTTCGGGCTCGAGGTAGATATCGATATACAAAAGCTTCGCCAATAGTCCGCTCAGGAACACCGCTGCGAACTCGCCAGCAATGAAGAGCTGCCGGATAACCACGCTCCATGGAGTGTTGAAGGCGACAGCAGGCGCGGCTTCCTGTTTGCCTCTCTCGGCGATCGGCCTGACGCCTAGCTTTCCAGCTGGCCGACGCGCTTCAACATCAGAATGAGCAACTGCCATGGCACAAACACAACCCTCGACAAAGACGTCAGTTATCCGGTGTCCGACCTGTGATTTCGCTGCAAACAATGTCATCGTCTCCGAGGTACGATCCGGCCTGCACCTCGAGTACTACGAGCGGAATTCGGCCGGGATTCTCGAGCCCATGCCAGGAAGACGGGGCGATGAAGATGGTGTCGTTCTCATGCGCGAGTATGGCTGTCTGTTCGCGCATCACGCGCGCGGTTCCGCCGAGCACGACCCAGTGTTCGGAGCGATGATGGTGAAGACGGGCGCCAAGCTTGTTGCCAGGACTGACCTCCATGAGCTTAACGCGGTAGCGCTCGCCCGAGGCGAGCCACGTGAAGGAACCCCATGGCCGTTTGACGCGTGATGACGCCTGGACCTCCACTGCCTGTCCGGCCCTCACTTGGCGCACGAAATTCGCCACGTCGTCCGCACGTCCCGCACCCGCGACGACCACGACTTCCGGCGCGTCGATCAAGCCTGCAAGATCAACGGCCAACACGTCGCGATCAACCGCCTCGCCGGTCACCGTGTCGACGCCAAAGGCCGCCAGGTCGATAAGTTCCGGCAACCGCGCCGCATCGCGCCAATCTGCCTCGAGCATCAACAGTGCCGCGCGGGATGACCCGGCGAGCTTCGCTACCGAAGCGCTCTGACGTCCTCCATCCGTCGCTTTGCTCGTCTGTGCGCCGAACAATTGCCGCGCATCGCCCGCGATCGTGTCGAGCAATGTGCAAGCATGTGAAACCGTGATCCCGCTATTCCAGTAGAAGCCAGCTTTCCCGAATGCAAAGGATAGAGCTGGCTGCTCTTTACCCATCTCTGCCGGAGCGATCGCATAGATATCTGGCTCACCTGCAGCGATCTTCTTGCCCTTGCGTACATAGTTCTCCGCATCAACACCGCCGCGCGGACCGACGACAAACAGTACGATATGGCCACCTGTTGCATAGCGCGCGGCGGAGCGGACCGAAGCAAGGAACGTCTCGACGTCGCCGATGACATGGGTTGCCGGAAGCACCGCGCAGATCGCATCGGCATTCTCCGCCGCGATCTCTAAGATCATGGAGCGCAGCGCCGTTTCGCGCGCATCGTCACGTTGGATAACACCGACTGCGCGCCCACTCACGCCAATCTCGGCCATCTGTTGTTCGACGAGTGACTTGTCGCGGCCATTGCATACGACAGATGCAGCGGCAAATCCTCCACGCACATCGAGCCGGCGGCAGGTCGCCTGGAAGAAACTCAGCGGCGTGTCCTTGGCTTCACCATCGTGCACCTTGGGATAGAGGCCGCGTGAAAAAATCCAACCTTCCTTGTCGCCTCCGGACGCCATAACGATCGGATAGATGACTGACATCGGCCCTGCCTCACGCCCGAACCCGTTCGCCCGAGCTGCCTTGCCTTAACCGTGGGAGGCGACTGATTTCGCCCACAGTCCCTGTGCCCGCCGTGCCTGCCACATCAACGTCATGACGTTGCTCGGCACTCCGAATGCGGTGCAACGCCATGCAAACACCGCTGCGCTTGGGCGGCCTATCCCCAAATGGGGATGCATACACGCCGACCGATCGCGCAAATTGCATCGAAAGGAACTTCCGCTCCTACGTTTGGCTTCCAGCGGATGAGGGGTTATGACCAATTTGTCTGGCACTGCAGAACAGTCGACAGCACAGGTCTCACTTGCGACCGACGCCGAGATGCGCGCGCAAGATCGCACACTCAGCCACCTTGGAGTATGGGCTGCGTGTTTCATCTACCTCGTGGGCTATCCGGGGCTCTATTTCGATGAACCGCTGGCGCAGGCGCGCTACCTCGTCTACGCGGCGCCACTAGCGCTCATTGCCCCTCTGTTTCTCGCACACCGCCCAAAGACAAGCCGGCCCGCGGCGCTGTTATTTACAGCTTACCTTTGTTCGGGATTGCCGAATTTTCTACTTGGCGGGCGCACGGAAAGTTTCACGGTCAACTTCGTCATCATCGCACTCGTGCTGTTGAGCTTCGTTCCTGTGTTGACCGTGAGCGAGCGGCAGGTGCGAACCGTGTTCTACGTCACGTTCCTTTATTCGATGACCTCTTTCCTACTGACGAGCCAAGGCAGCGCCCGCATCTTCCTTCTGCTCGCAAGCGGAACCGGGACCGGGCTCGTCGACGCCTACGATAGCCATGAGGGGCTTCTCGCTCCCATTTATGCTCTTTTCTTCTTCGCTGCCGGCACGATAAAGCCCTTTGTCATGGCCATTGTCATGACTGTACTCGGCGGCAAGCGCATTGGCCTGCTGGCCCTGGTTGCCGGCCTGCTTGTCCTCGCCATATACCGGCGAAGCCGCCTCTTTGGCACTGAACGTCGGCGCTTCATTACACTCCTTGCGGCTCTGGCCGTCATCAACGTCACAGGATTGAACATCATCGCCTTCGCCGAGAGCGCTTACGAGGCGTTGGACATCAGGGTTCATATCGAGGAGGTGATGCTGGGCCGCCACCAGATCGGCGTGGAACTCACGCGACTCATTGCCGAAAAGCCCATGGGCGAATGGCTGCTTGGGTCTGGTCCCGGCGCTGCCGATATCGTTGCAGGCACCAAGGTGAAGGGCGCGACCGGAGAGTTGCCGCACAACGATTGGCTTAAGATCTTCTACGACTACGGCCTCGCCGGCTCCGTCGCCGTCACTGTCTTTCTGGCGCGCATGTTCTCGGCCTCGCCCGCCGGCGCGGCCATGGCGATTGCCACGGCGATCATGATGATCACGGACAACGTTCTGATCTACGTCTTTTATCAGATCCCGCTGATCCTGATGGCCTCTGCTGCCGCAGCCATCAGCAACGGCAAGGAAAGACCGCAAGGCCGAACCGAATGAGGGCAAGCGCAATTCTTTGCGCCGCAATCTTCGCGGCTCCACCCGCGGCTCTCATGTCTTCGCCAGCCGTCATCGCCGGCTCATGCACGGGCAAAGGCTATCCACTGGACGCGCGCGTCTTCAACGTTCGCGCGTTCGGCGCCAAGGGCGACGGCATCACAGACGATACCGCTGCCATCCAGCGCGCGCTGTCGGACGCCCAGCAGACCGAGAAAGACATCGCCCATCAGGGCGTCATCCGCGTCGTTTACATGCCGCATGGAACATATCGCATATCGGACACCCTCCGCTGGCGCACATCCTACGAACGCTACCTCGTTCTACAGGGGCAGAGCCGTGACGGAACGATCATCAAGCTCGACAATGCCGCTTCTGGGTTTGCGAATCCCGCCGAGCCGAAGGCCGTCATTTCCACTCTGCGCGCCAAGCCAAACCTCCGCGATTCCTTCCGCAACGTACTCCGCGACGTCACGATCGATGCCGGCATTTCAAATCCAGGCGCGGTCGGCCTCGACTACATGAGCAACAACACAGGCGGGATCACCGACGTCACCATCAAAGCCGGCGAAGGCGCGGGTATCGTCGGGCTGCGGCTGACGCAGGAAGCGCACGGACCTTCGCTCATCAAGAACCTCACAATCGACGGGTTCGAAACCGGCATCGAAGCGGAGCATGACGAGTTCAATGCAGTCTTCGAAGACCTCACGCTCAATGGTCAGAAAAAGCGCGGCATTCGCAATCGACAGTTCCTGCTCACGATTCGCAACCTCATCAGCAACAACACCGTTCCCGTCGTCAGCAACGAAGGAAACGCAAGTCTCGTCCAGATCGTCGGCGGACGCTTGACAGGCGGTGCCGCGTCAGAAACCGCAATCAGCTCGGAAGCCGGAGTGTTGCATCTGCGCCAGCTATCCCTGTCAGGCTACGGCGTGAGTGTAAGCGACAGGGACCGTTTGGAAAGTCGCGCAACGATCGACGAATATACGACCGTCCCATTTCGCGGGGGCGGCAAGGCATCACTCGGGCTGCCCGTGAAGGACGTCCCTGAGATCCACTGCGAAGACGCGAACTACTGGACCAGTATCGAAGCGTTTGGCGCCATCTCGAACGACGGAGGCAAGCCGGTTTACTCCGGCACTTGGCAGAACCAAGGCGACGACGCTGCAGCAATCCAAGCGGCAATCGATTCCGGAAGCACAACGATCTATTTTCCGAACGGCATCTGGCAAATCGGACGGACGATCCACGTGCGCGGCAACGTTCGCCGCCTGATGCTGTCTTATTCGACGTTGCAGCTCACCGCGGCGTTGGCATCCTCAGGCGCGCCCGTGTTCCGGTTCGAGGACGGCCGTGAACACGCCGTCGTCATCGAGCAATTTGAGACCGATTACGGACCGGCGTCGGGCACATTCCTCGAGCATGCATCAGGCCGGACGCTCGTCTTGCGCGAAGCAGCGGTCAATTTCACCCAGAGCGCGCCAGCCTACACGACGGCTGCCGGGGGGAGCGGCGACGTATTCTTTGAAGATGTGACGCTCAACCCAGTTCAGATTACGCGGCAGAGCGCTTGGTTCCGTCAGTTCAATGCCGAGGGCAGCGGTGCCACGCACCTCATCAACGACGGCGGCGAAGTCTTCGTACTCGGCATGAAGACAGAGGGCGTGGCGGGCATTGCTGAAACGCGAAACGGTGGCAAGACAGAAATTCTCGGCGCGCTGCTCGCCTCCTCCGATCACGTGCCGGCTGACCTTGCGGGCATTACCAACAACGGCAGCAGCGTCTCGGTCGTGGCGGCAACAGGCATCGACCCCGCAGCGCAGCAGGACCTTGCCGTCCGCGCGATCACCGCAGGCATGGTCTATGACCTACGATCCGCAGATTTCCTGCCACGCGCACCAAGCGCATTCTATCCTTGGAACGGCAGCTATGGTCCGTCGGGCGCCTTCTGGCTCTATGCGTCGCCATAGGACATGGCACGCTTCAGACTGCAGCGATAGAAAAGTGCCGCAATAGGCAAGCTCGCAGCGCCCGCCGCTCCAGCAGGTTGACGAGCAATAGGCCCAGCCCAAGTCCCACTAGAGCCGCTACAAGGAGGATTGTGGAAAGGCGGGCGCCCTTTGCAAGGGTGACTGGACGCGCAGGAATGACCTGACCGCTGTCGGCAAGTTCTGCTTCGCTTAGCAGCCGCGCGTCGTTCTTGACCACCTCGAAACGCGCCCGCGCCGCACCGAGAGCAGAGTTTGCCTTGATCATTTGCGGGTGCTTATATCCAAGCGTCTGTCCCAGGTTCGCCACCGTATGTTCGGCCGACGACAACTCCCCGCTCAGATCCTGCAGGCGGAGATGGTGAATGAATTCGCTCGCGAAAGCATTGGCGACGCGCGCGGCCTCGTCGGGATGTAGCGCATTCGCGGTCACGGAGATGAGATAGGTGCGGGTATCGTTCTTGACCGACAGGCTATCGAGGAGACGAGAGGTCGCAAGGTCCACCGGCGCGGGAGACAAGCGCCCGTCGGCGTGCGCGACGCCAAAAAAGGTCGTCAGCGTTTGAGCCAGCCCTGTCGGCTGCTCGATTTTGTCGAGGCCGAGCCGCTCAACGACACGCCGCGCAAGCGCTTCCGATTCGATCAGCCTGGTCTGGCTTTCGACGAGCGATCCCGCATCGATCATCGCCGTTGGCGCACTCCCCTTCCCCGGTGCATTGCCGGATTGCAGGTCGAGCTGGATCAATGCCGTCGACGCGTATTGCGGTGTCTTCAGAATCTGAAACGCAGTGCCCACAACAACCGCCATCACCAAGGGAAGCGACGCCCATGCCTTTCGCCGCCAGAAGATCGCCAGCAGCTCCGAAATTGCGTTGCTGGCGGGCTGGGGCACAGGCTCTGCCGGTTGTACAGCGACCACCGCAGCGGGCGCTGCCTTTGCCACCTCATCAATATCGGACCGGCGAGACGCCCCGCCGCCGGCAGGAGCCTCGCGCTTTATCGATACGGGTTCCAGATGGACAGATTTCTTGTGCATGCGTTGTCCTGGTGAGCCTGACTCGCTTCTGTGAGATTCCGTTCGTTAGGGCAGGCGGTTCTCGGCCGCCGCCTTCATGAACGGGAGCGGCGCTGCTTCTGTCAGCTTGTGTTCCGTTTCCGTGATTTTCGGCACAAGTGCCGCGAATGGTACATTCTTCTCACTGCCGGGCAGCGTTTTCACCTCGACGATATCGCCTGGCTCGAGTGGCGTTATGTCCGTCGCCTCGATCGTTACGATCTCCTGTTCACGCACGCGCGTTATCGAATACGAGCGGCTCGGGCCGGTGCCTGAGGGATTGGCCGCATCGCGGAATTTCGTATCTCGAATATCGCGTGCGGCCGGCAATGTAACGGCCACTTCGTTCAAGCGCTGCATCGTCTCCTGCAGTTCGCCAGCAACCTGCCGCCGATATGCCGTCTCCGCTTCCTGAACCCTGATTTCGAGTTCGCCGATCTCGCGTTTGAGGCGCGATCGGTCGGCTTCCAGCCGCCACAGGTTACTCTCTTTCGTGGCCGCACTCAGTTGTATCTGAATAATGGAATCGAGCTTTGTAAGGCCGTTTCTTTGCAGCTTCTCGTATGCCTCGATCTGCTTCTTGACGAGTTCAATCTGCTTTCTTTCGGATTCGATCTGGCGATCTATCGCTTCGCTTTCTGCGACAAGGCGGGGCCTCTGAGCGACAATAAGTTCAACTTGCCGTTTCACGTCTGCACTTCGCGTCTGAAATGCGTTGCGCTCATCATCGAGATAGCGCTTCATCTCGGCGTCGCCGGTAGCGGTTTCCGGCGGATCGAAAGATGCGGCCCTGTCAAGCTCAGCTCTGAGGCGTGCTTGACGAACGGCAAGACGCGAACGTGACATATCCAGAACAAGCACGCGCTCGTTGGCCGCTAGATAGTCGGAGAGCGCTGCAGCAGCCGACGGCTGACTGCTGCCAAATCCACCCGCGAAGGCCACCGCGCCTTTCACGAGCGTCCCGTAGCGGAATGGGTAGCTTCCCGAGTTGCGCACGTCGCCCAGAATCTGGATCGGCCTCATCTCCGCCATGCGCACGAAGACCGACGGCTCAGTCAGAATACCGTCGGCAAGCCGCGCCGACAGGAGTTGCTGACACTCATCGACCCTAAGCCCTCTGACATCGACAGACCCAACGATCGGAAACTGAATTCTGCCCGCTTCGTCGAGCGGGAAATCGCCTGAGAGTTCTGTTTGCCCGAGAACAGTGACCGTCAAACGGTCGCCCGGCGCAAGTTTGTAAGCACCCGCCGTGTCCCCTGCATAAATAGGAGAGACCGACAGCGCCGTCGCGCACAGCACGATCAAGCATGCCGCATTCAATCTCAATAGGCGCCATCGCGGTCCAGAAAAGGAGGTATTCGGCATCGTCCGCGCTCCCTAATCGGCCAAGCTATTGGAAATAATTCCCATTCAACCAGCGGTCGCGCATATCCCCAAATGGGGATGGCGCCACGCAAGACGGCGACTAAACAGAGAATGGCGGCAGAGGCTTTTGGTCAGCCGTCCTTCACGCGTCATCCCTCAACGGGAAACAGACCCTTGCGCGTTCTCATTGCACACAACCGGTATCAGCAGGCGGGTGGCGAGGATGGGGTCGTCATCAACGAGGCGCGTCTCCTGGCCGAGCAGGGCATAGACGTCGTGCCGTTCTATGTCTCGAATGACACCATCACGACGTTTTCACGCAAGCTGTCCGTTCTGGCGACCGTCGCTTACAATGCGCGCGCGCGGGACGAATTCGCCGAACGCCTTGCCGCCGCCCGTCCCGACGTCGTGCACGTTCACAACTTTTTCCCGCTTCTGACGCCCGCGATCTAC
>JBOFCQ010000382.1:0-12306 GCA_051646145.1 Hyphomicrobium sp. | reverse complement strand
GCACGACGACTTCGATGCGGTTGGAATCTTCGTCGAGCACGACCTTCGTAACTTCAGCCGGCGCCAGCGCGTTGACGATGAAGCTCGCCGCATCCGGGTTCCACTGGATGATGTCGACCTTCTCGCCCTGCAGTTCGTTGACGACCGCCTGCACGCGGGCGCCGCGCATACCCACGCACGCGCCGACGGGATCGATCGAGGAATCCTTGGAAATCACGGCGATCTTGGCGCGCGATCCGGGATCGCGAGCGACCGACTTGATCTCGACCACGCCGTCGTAAATTTCGGGAACTTCCTGCGCGAACAGCTTGGCCATGAATTCCGAGCGAGCGCGGGTGAGGAAAATCTGCGGGCCGCGCTGTTCGCGGCGCACGTCGTAGATGTAGGCGCGGATGCGGTCGCCGAGACGCACGTTCTCGCGCGGGATCATTTCATCGCGACGGATGATGCCTTCCGCGCGGCCGAGATCGACGATCACGTTGCCGTATTCGACGCGCTTCACGGTGCCGTTCGAAATATCGCCGACGCGATCCTTGTATTCGGCGAACTGGCGATCGCGCTCGGCTTCGCGCACCTTCTGCACGATGACCTGCTTGGCGTTCTGCGCGGCGACGCGGCCGAATTCGAGCGGCGGCAGGGTTTCGGCGATCATATCGCCGAGGTTGGCGTCGGGATTGCGCTTGCGCGCATCCGCAAGGTTCACCTGGGTCGAATCGTTCTCCACGCTCTCGACGACCGACAGCACGCGCGTCAGGCGTGCTTCGCCGGTTTTCAGGTCGATTTCGCAGCGAATGTCGTTTTCAGCGCCATAGCGCGACTTGGCCGCCTTCTGGATGGCGTCTTCCATCGCTTCGATCACGATCTTCTTGTCGATCGTCTTTTCGCGCGCGACAGCGTCGGCGATTTGCAGCAGCTCCAGGCGATTGGCGCTAATTCCTGCCACGGCCATGGGTTAGTCCTCCAGATCGGTTTCGTCCATTTCCGCCCCATCGGCGGCCTTATTTCCGTACTTCTGCTTGGCGCGCGACAGCGCCTCGCGAATGAGCGCATCGGTCAGCACGAGCTTGGCTTCACCGATGAGATGGATCGCGAAACCCACATGCTGGCGGCCGAGCGGGCCGACGTCAGCATGGATCCGCACTTCGCCGTCCTCGAAACCTTCGAGCACGCCCTTGAACCGCTTGCGGCCGTCAATCGGCTCTTTCAATTCGATCTTGGCCTCGTGGCCGGCCCAGTCCTCGAAATCGCTCGGCCGCACCAGCGGGCGGTCGATGCCGGGCGAGGAAATCTCAAGCCGGTAATTGCCGTTGATCGGATCGGCGACATCGAGCACGGGCGAGAGGCCGCGCGAAATCGTTTCGCAATCGTCGATGGAGATCGAGCCGTCGGGGCGTTCCGCCATGATCTGCAGGATGCGGTCGTCGCCGCCCGACACCGCGACGCGGACAAGGCGGAAACCCAAATCCACGAGCACCGGCTCAACGAGCCCCGCGATTTCGGCCGCGACGCCTGTTTCGCGCTGAAAGCGCTCGGTCGAGGCACCATGTTTACTGGCGCTCGGATCTGACGATGTATCCGGCTCGGCGGCCATTGCGTGTGCGTTCGTCCTGGTCCTGCTGCAAGAGCGCCTCGAGCGGGCCCGATGGTCCACTCTCGAAAGTCTCAGCAGCGTTGTGTTGGAATGACCGTCACATAGGCGAATTGGCCGTGAAAGGCAAGGGTCTCAGCGATCACATCGCGTCCGCGCGGCGGCGGAAGCGGAAATAGTAGCGCTGACGGCCTTCGCGCTCGGCTTTGCGCTCGTAGCGGGTTTTCGGCCAGTCGGCGGGCCTGATACGCCAATCGGCCGGGCTTTCGGCCTGCCAGACGAAGGCGGGCGTGGCGCGAAACGCTTCCAGCGCCGAGCGCACATAATCGCCGATGTCGGTCGCAAAGCGGACGTCGCCGCCAGGCTTCACGACACGGGCCAGCAGCTCAAGTGTCGCGGCATTAACCAAACGCCGCTTCTGGTGCTTCTTCTTCGGCCATGGGTCGGGAAAGAGAATGCACGCCCGGTCTATCGATGCCGCCGGCAAGGCCCGCAGCACATCGCGCGCATCGCCCATATGGATGCGGATATTCGAGGTTGCCTGCCGCTCGATGTGATCGACCACCTTGATCACACCATCCTCGAACGGTTCGCAGCCGATATGCAGCATGTCCGGATTGTGTGCCGCCTGCCAGAGCAAGTGCTCGCCGCCGCCAAACCCGATCTCGATCGACACACGCGGCGGCGTCATGCCCGCCAGCGGCATACCGACATCGACCGCGACGCGCGGCAGCACGGTGCGCAAGAGGTCGGCCTGACGATCGCTCGGCTTGCGTCCTCGGCGCCGGCCGAAAGACCTGAGTTCGTGGTGAACATCGTCGGTGTTCATGTCTGCCGCGATCCCATTCGGCGGTTGCATGGCGGTGCTTGAAACGCGAACGGCCGCAAGGTGCGGCCGTCCACTGCATCTGTCAGTCGCGAAACGGCGAGCACCGATTTAGGCGATGGCCTTCTTGATGCTCGCTGCGAGATCGGTGCGCTCCCACGAGAAGCCGCCGTCGGCCTGCGCCGCGCGACCGAAGTGGCCGTAGGCCGACGTGCGCGCATAGATCGGTTTGTTGAGATCGAGCGTCGAGCGGATGCCGCGCGGCGTCAGATCCATGACCTCGCCAAGCACCTTCTCGATGGCAGCTTCATCGACCTTGCCGGTGCCGTGCGTATCGACATAGATCGACAGCGGCTTGGCGACGCCGATGGCATACGAGAGCTGAATGGTGCAGCGGTCGGCAATACCGGCCGCAACGACGTTTTTCGCCAGATAACGCGCGGCATAAGCGGCCGAGCGGTCCACCTTCGTCGGGTCCTTGCCGGAGAATGCGCCGCCGCCGTGCGGGGCTGCGCCGCCGTATGTATCGACGATGATCTTGCGGCCCGTCAGACCGCAATCGCCATCGGGACCGCCGATGTAGAACTTGCCGGTCGGGTTGATGTGCCAGACCGTATCCTTGCCGATCCAGCCATCCGGCAGCGCCTTGCGCACGAACGGCTCGATGATGTCGCGCACTTGCTTCGACGTCAGATCTTCGACGACGTGCTGGTGCGACACGACGATTTGCGTAACGCCGACCGGCTTGCCGTTTTCATACTGAACGGTGACCTGGCTCTTGCTGTCGGGGCCGAGCTTGGCGGCTGCGCCCTGCTTCGACTTGCGCGCGCGTGCCAGATCTTCGAGAATTTTGTGGGCGTAATAGATCGGCGCCGGCATCAGTTCCGGCGTTTCATTGCAGGCATACCCGAACATGATACCCTGGTCGCCAGCGCCCTCTTCCTGGTTCGTCGGCTGCTTGGCATCGACGCCCTGCGCGATGTCGGCAGACTGCGAATGCAGGAGCACTTCGATGTTGGTATTGGCCCAGTGGAAGCCTTCCTGCTCGTAGCCGATGTCCTTGATGGCGGCGCGGGTGAGCGCCTGGATCATCTCTACCGTGACGCCCTTGGGGCCGCGCGATTCACCGGCGATGATGACGCGATTGGTCGTTGCCATGGTTTCGCAGGCGGCGCGGATGCCCCACGGATCGAGCTTCTCCTTGGCGCCTTCACGATAGAACGCATCGACCACTTCGTCGGAGATGCGATCGCAGACCTTGTCCGGATGTCCTTCCGAAACGGATTCACTTGTGAACAGGAACGATTTGCGTGCCAACCTAAACCCCCGTGCGTGTGCGATGGGCCGAATATCCGGAACCGGCGATGCCAGGCCCAGCCGCGCGACCGTGAATGTCAAAACCGCCGCGTTGTTGCAGTCTTTCGGACGGGGGTCAAGACGACCAAACCGCCGCCGACTGTGCACAACCGGGCTTGAAACGGTGCTTTAGCCGCGACGACGTGCTGCGCGGTCGTCTGGCCGCGATCAGGCGTCGCCGGCCAGGGATTTGACGAGTTCGGTGATGGCGCGCCGCACGGCCGGATCCGTGATACGGGCGAAGGCCTTGTTGAGTTCCAGACCCTCGCGGGTGGCCAGAAATTCGACGACATAGCTTTCCGACGGCTGCTCTGCGAAGCCGACGGCCGGCTGGCCTGCCGGCTGCGGCCGGTGCGGCGCCTCGTCGTAGAAGAACTGCACGGGCACACCGAGCACACGCGACAATTCGAACAGCCGGCTGGCGCCGATGCGATTGACGCCTTTTTCGTACTTCTGAACTTGCTGGAACGTCAGGCCCAATTGCTCGCCGAGCTTTTCCTGGCTCATGCCGAGAAGCATGCGGCGCAAACGCACGCGCGTGCCGACATGAATATCCATCGGGTTGGCGCGACGCGAATTGCGGTTGCCGTCGTCATCCCCGTCTATGGTGCCGGCGAGATCGTTGGACATGTTCACGAGACCCACTTTTTCGCGCCGAGCAAGCGCATTAGCACTTCCTAGGTGCATGTTGATGGGCCGTCAACCGCGGGTCTTTGCGCAAACCCCTACGTAAGTGCCGGTTTTGCATTTCTTTCTCGCGGCGCGGCGCGCCAGCAATACAGGGCGGCCGCGAGCAGGAGACCGAACAGACCCCAATCGCCGATGCGCGCATAAAGCGTCCCCGTCACGGCTTTCGGAAGGGCGGCATCAAACGCGCCACGGACATTCATGTCGAGGCGGTGCTGGATATCGCCATAGGGCCCAACCACCGCCGATATGCCGTTGTTGGCGACGCGGACCAGCGCCACACCTTCTTCCACCGCCCGAACGCGCGCCTGATGAAAATGCTGACGCGGGCCGCTGGTATCGCCAAACCAGCCGTCGTTGGTGACGTTAACGATGACGCCAGGTCGAACCTCGGCCTGAACGATGGCGCCGGGAAACAGCGCCTCATAGCAGATCAGCGCCGTCACCGGCGGCAAGCCCGGCACAGCCAGCAGAGGACGCGGCGTTGGCCCCGACGCGAACGCGCCAAGCCCGCGCGTCAGTTTCTGCAGGCCGACCGCTTCAAGCCAACGCGCGAAGGGGAGATACTCACCGAACGGCACGAGATGGATCTTGTCGTAGAGCGCGGCGAGTTTTCCCTCCTCGTCAAATACGAGCAGGCTGTTGAAGCCCGGCTGTCTTTGCGGCGGCAAATCTGTGCCATCGGGCGCGCGCGCCTCGCGGCGGATCGCACCGGTCAGCAGGTGCGTGCCCGGCGGCAAGATCTCGCCGATGGCCGCAAGCGCTTCGGGATGCTCGAGCGGCAGGAACGGCATCGCGGCTTCCGGCCACACGACATGCGTGATGCCCGCGAGGCCTGTGCCCGATCCGTCCGGCGCATCGCGCGTCAGATTAAGATGGTCTTCGAAAATGGCGCGCTGGTTTAGCGGCTGCCATTTTTCCTTTTGCGGCACACTCGGTTGCACGATGCGCATTCGAACGCCATCAACACGCGCGCCGTCGTTCTGAGAAAGCCGCATTGCGCCATAGGCGAAAAACGTGGCCATCGGCAAAACGGTAAGCAAACCGATGCGCAGCGCCGTCGCTAATGCCTGTCCGCGCGCGGCGTCGCTGAGAAGTACCAAGGGACTGGCGAAAACGACGACGGCAATCGGCGACATCGCATAAACGCCGATGAGCGACGCGCTTTGCATGAGCGTCAGCGGATAAGTCAGCGCGTAGCCAAAGACATTCCAAGGCAAACCGGTCAACACGTGGCCGCGCAGCCAATCGATGGACCCAAGCACGAGGGCCAGCATGACGATGCGTGCTGCACCATCCGGCCACGACATGCGTGCGGCACCCGTCGCCGCTGCAAAGAAAAAGGCAAGTCCGGCCGGCAATAGCGTCACCGCGAACGGCAGCGCCCAGGCAAAGCGATCCGCTTCAACGAGGAAAGCTTCGCCAATCCAGAACAGATTGAAGAGAAAGTATCCAAAGCCGAACCACCAACCGGTGAGCGCAGCGGAACGCGGACCCTTGGCGCCATCGATGAGCCAGATCAACACGGGGAGCGTAACGCCGAGAACGGGCGTCAGATGGATCGGCGCGAAGGCCAACACCGAAAGCGATCCGGCAACGAACGCTGCGAGATGGCGCTGCCAACCGGAAAGAGACCGCACATGCTCGGCGACGCGCCTGAGCACGGACCGCGCCTCAGGCGCCGACGCGGGTGTTGCCGCGACGGTATCCTGAGATCTTCCCTTCACGATTTTTCAGCCGCTGACTTGCCCGCCTTGACGTCGCCGGTGCGAACAGTCGCGGTCGTCTCCCGCGTCTGCCGGGGAAGGTGAACTTTGACCTTGGTTACACGGCGGGGATCGGCTTCGAGCACTTCGAATTCGACGCCGGACGCGTGCGGAATGAGTTCACCCCGCGCTGGCACACGCCCCAGTGCGTTGAAGATCAAACCGCCGAGGGTATCGATTTCCTCGACATCCTCATCGTTCAGAAGCTTCAGGTTGAGATAGCTTTCAAGCTCGGCAATCGGCGTGCGCGCGTGCGCGATCAGCCCGATTTTCGGATCGGCGATGATCAGCTTTTCCTCAACTTCGTCGTGCTCGTCCTCGATCTTGCCGATGATCTGCTCGACGATATCCTCGATCGAAACGAGGCCGTCGGTGCCGCCGTATTCGTCGACGACGAGCGCCAGATGAATGCGCGTCGACTGCATCTTGATGAGCAAATCGGCGGCGGGCATGGATGCCGGCACATACAGCACCTGTCGCCGTATCTTGGCCGTCGTGACGGGCCGCGTCAGATCGAGACGCGACAGATCGAGCTTGGTGATGTCGCCACTGGCGTGCGGCGCGTCTTCCGAGCGAACGGTCTTGAACTCGCGCCCTGTCGCCTCGGCCAGCAGCCAGCGGAACAGATCCTTGACGTGGATCATCCCGCGCGGATCGTCGAGCGTTTCGCGGAACAATGGAATGCGCGAAACACCAGACTCGTCGAAAATCTTCAGCAACTCGCTGATCGGCTCATTCTCGTCGATGGCGATAATGTCGGGTCGCGGCACCATGATATCGTCGACACGGCTGCCGCCGAACCTGAGCAGGCGCGTCAGCATGCTGCGTTCGGCTTCGGTGAAAGTCGTGGCGGGGTCCGGCGAGCGCAGCGCGTCTTCGAGCGTATCGCGCAGCGTCTGCTGCCCACTGAGGCCGAGCTTGGCGCGAACGAGTTGCAGCCACCCGAGCGCGCCGGTCAATCGTTGATCGTCGATCGGAGGTTCGCTTGGGCTTTTCGGTTGCGTGGTGTCTGTCATGTGTGAGTCTGTTGGGGCGCGCCCCGTCCTTACGTTATCTTGCCACGCTCGAGCGGCGCCGTGTAGGGGTTGGCGACGCCGAGCCGCGCCAAGATGCGAATTTCAAGCGTTTCCATGCGTTCAGCGTCAGCGTCCGTCTCATGGTCGAAACCGACGAGATGCAGCAAACCATGCACAACGAGATGCTGGAGGTGATGTTCGAGCGCGATGTCCTCGGACGCCGCTTCACGTTGCAGCGTTTCGATCGCCAGAACGATATCGCCGATGTAGCCCGGCTCGGCATTCGGCCCGGCGGGAAACGAAAGGACGTTCGTCGGCTTGTCCTTACCGCGATAGGCCCCGTTCAAGGCCTGCACGTTGGCGTCCGACGACAGCACCACGGAACACGACGCCGTTTTCAACGCCAGATCCGGTTCCGTCGCCACTTCTGCGGCCGCGGCTTCGATGAGCACGGCCGCGTCTTCTATGTCGGTCCAGTCGCCAGCATCCTCGACGATCTCGATCGTCAGGCGGGATTTCTTTCGACTTCGTCGCTCCGACATGACGGGTTATTTCGCCTTATCGTAGGCGGCAACGATCTTGGCGACGAGATCGCGGCGCACGACGTCGGCGCCTGTGAAGCGCACGGTCGAAATGCCGTCGACGCCATCGAGCAGCGCTGCTGCTTCTTCCAGGCCAGACTTCATGCCGGGCGGCAGATCGATCTGAGTCGGGTCGCCGGTGACGATCATCTTCGAGCCTTCGCCAAGGCGCGTCAGAAACATTTTCATCTGCATCGACGTGGTGTTCTGCGCCTCGTCGAGAATGACGAAAGCATTGGCCAGCGTGCGCCCGCGCATGAACGCCAGCGGCGCGATTTCGATAATACCGGTCTCGAGATCGCGCTCGACCTTTTCGGGCGGCAACACGTCATAGAGGGCGTCGTAGAGCGGACGCAGATAGGGATCGACTTTGTCGCGCATGTCGCCCGGCAGAAACCCGAGACGCTCACCGGCTTCAACCGCCGGGCGTGACAGGATGATGCGTTCGACAACGCCGCGTTCGAGGCAATGCGCCGCGAAGGCGACCGCGATGTAGGTTTTGCCCGTGCCTGCCGGACCCATGCCGAACACGAGGTCATACTTCTCGATGGCGCGGATGTAGGTGCTCTGCATCACCGTGCGCGCCTTGACAACGCGTCGGCGCGTGGCGACCTGGGCCTGGCCATCGCTGCTGTTGGCGTCGCCCTCGGAGCGCGAATGGCGGATCAGCCCATCGAAATCTCCAGCGCCGATCGTTTCGCCCTTGGAGATGCGCGCATAGAGCTTTTCGAGCACATCGCGGGCAATGGCGCAGGCCGGCGCCGGTCCGGTCAGGATCACGACGTTGCCGTGCGCGTGCGCGCCGATACCAAGCCGATCCTCGATCAACGCGAGGTGGCTATCATACTCACCGAGCAGCTTTGGTAAGAGCCGGTTGTCTTCGAACGGCACCACGACGCGGGCGCCCTGAGCTTCAGACTTCGTTTCCCGCCGCGAAGGCGAAGCGGGCAATCCGCGAAATCCTGCCAAATCTACTGTCTCCCCAAGGGGTTGGCCTGACGCAACACCGGTATTCGAATCGCACCGGTTTGTTGAAATTAGCACGTGGCGAGGCTGAACGCGGCACTTAGGGTGCCGAACCGCTGCATCCAACCCCAAAATTCGATAAATGTCGATTATGCCGCCGCAATGACACCGTTGAGGCTGAGGCGCGTGGATGAGGTGATCGTCACCGGCACCAGAGAGCCGAGCATCGCGGCATCGGCATCGGCGTGCACGAGCTGCAGGTACGGCGAGCGGCCGACGAGCTGATGGGCATTGCGCCCGGCGCGCTCGAACAGCACCGGCACAGTTTGCCCAACGGTTGCGGCATTGAACGCCGCCTGCTGCTGATCGAGCAGCGCCTGCAGCCGCGTCAGCCGTTCAGCCCTGACGGCTTCCGGCACCTGGTCGCCGAAGGTGACGGCCGGCGTGCCAGGACGCGCGCTGTATTTGAACGAAAACGCCTGGGCAAAGCCGATGTCGCGCACGAGATCGAGCGTCGCGTCGAAATCGGCATCACGTTCGCCCGGAAAGCCGACGATGAAATCGCTGGATAGCGCGATATCGGGAGCGACCGCACGGATGCGGTCTATGAGACGGCGATAGTCGTCGGCGGTGTGTTTGCGGTTCATGGCTGCAAGCACGCTGTCGGACCCCGATTGCACAGGCAGATGCAAAAACGGCATGAGCGCTTCGAGATCCGCATGCGCGGCGATCAGATCGTCGCCCATGTCGCGCGGGTGGCTCGTCATGTAGCGCAGGCGCGCGACGCCGGGGATGTCAGCGAGCCGGCGCAGCAGCCCGGCCAGCGAAACGACGCCGCCTGCTTCATCGGCGCCGTGATAGGCGTTGACGTTCTGGCCAAGCAGCGTCAGTTCGCGCACGCCGGATGCAACCAACTGACGGGCCTCGGTTTCGATGGCGGCAGCGGGACGCGAGAATTCAAGCCCGCGCGTATAGGGCACGACGCAGAACGTGCAGAACTTATCACAACCTTCCTGCACAGTGAGGAAAGCACTTGGGCTGCGTGCCGGTGCGCGCGCCGGCAAACTGTCGAACTTGTCCTCGTCTTCGAACTCGGTCGCGACGATGGACCGGCCTGTCGCGCTGACCTTGTGCAACAGCTCCGGCAAGCGATGATAGGTCTGCGGTCCGATGACGAGATCGACGGCCGGCTGGCGCGACGTGATCTCGCGCCCTTCCGCTTGCGCCACACATCCGGTTACGGCAACGAGCATGGCCGCGCCTTGCGCTTGGCGCGCTTCCTTCATCTGGCGGATGCGGCCGAGATCGGAATAGACCTTTTCAGCGGCCTTCTCGCGGATGTGGCAGGTATTGAGGATGACGAGATCGGCGGCCTCGACGTCGGCCGTCTCGGCATATCCGTCAGCGGCGAGCGATTCCATCATGCGTTCGCTGTCGTAGACGTTCATCTGACAGCCGTAGGTCTTCACGAACACCGCTTTCGTCGGCGCACCGTCTCGCACGCCGTCACTTACGGCGGCGCGCGGTGCGCGGGCGATGACGGGCTTATGTCGGTTAACAACGGTGGTCACGGATGGCTCGGCCTAGCAAACGTTCTGGGGGTGTGAAGCGTGCAGTATTCATGGCGTGATGGAACATGCGGCAGCGCGCGGTTCGTTGAGTACACGGGCGCGGCCGCTAGGTCCACTTTTCAGTCGCAGCGGTGCGCGGCGACGGCTGGCGGCGGCGCTTCTCTACGCCGGGCTCGACGGGCTCGACCGCTTCGCCGGCCTGCCGGCCGCGCAAGATGGCGTGGACCGCGCGCCGGATATCCCGTTCGCTGCTGAGCGCCAGCGCTTTTCGGTCGCTGAACGTTTCGAGCGGCACGGGCGGACCGATACGGATTTCAACGGTAAGCGGGCCGGATTGCAGCACCTGCCAGGCATGGGACTGCATTTCCATGTCACCGTACCAACCAACGCGCGGGCGATCGGCGCGGCCGAGCGGAACGCCATGCAGGTGCGTGTAGACGATGGCGCAGGTCTGCACGACCGGTGAGCGAGCATCCGTTGCGGTGGACGCCGGCATGCCACCGTTACCCGCTCCGGCCTTCGGCACGACAGCCGCAAACAGCGACGACTTGAACGGCAGCACGCGATTGCCGTCGCTCGATGTCCCCTCGGCGAAGAGCACGATGGTATCGCCGGTATTGAGCCGCCCCATGATCTCGTCGGCTGCGTCGCCCGTCGCCTGCCGGTTGTCGCGATCGACGAACACGGTTCTTTGCAGCCGCGCCAGCCAGGCCACGAACGGCCACGTGCCGACTTCCTTTTTGGCAATGAACGACAGCGGCGCCACTGCCGACAGCACGGGGATGTCGAGCCAGGAGGTATGATTGCACACGAGCAGCACCGGGCGGTCGCGCGCAACGGCGCCGACGATCGCAAGCCTGATGCCGAGCAAGCGGCACACCTGACGATGATACCAATGCGGAAAGACGCGGGCTGCCCGCAGCGGCGCAAAACGCTTCAGCCCCGCCTGAACCGGCATCAGGGGCACCGTCAGGGCGAAGAATTGCAATAGGATGGTTGAGGCTCTAATGCGGCTCATCGCGCACCGCTGTCCGGCTTAGTCCGAGCGCGCGGTCTTCTTCTTGGCCAACGGCACGCCATAAAGTTCCAATCTGTGACCAACCAGTTCGAACCCAAGTTCGCGGGCGATCCGCAATTGCAGGGCTTCGATTTCGTCATTTGCAAATTCGATGACCCGTCCGGTTTCGATGTCGACGAGATGATCGTGGTGGCGCGTCGCCGCCTCTTCATAGCGCCCGCGACCATGGCCGAAATCATGGCGTTCGAGAATGCCCTTCTCGGCAAACAGCTTCAAAGTGCGATAAACGGTTGAAAGCGAGATGCGCCGATCCAGACCGTGGGCGCGACGATGCACCTCTTCGACGTCAGGATGGTCGGTCGCGTCCGACAGCACTCGCGCGATGGTGCGGCGCTGCCCCGTCATCCGCAGCCCATGCTCGCTGCACTTCAATTCAATGCGCGATAAGTCCTGGTGTCGAGCGGTTGGCATGCGCGTGTCGTTCGTTTCCCAAGCGGCGGCGTTGAACTCACTGCGTTATAGGATCGTCATGGACCCGGCGTCCACGACGCGAACGCGCCGCCGGCCGCCGCGCACTGTCATGGCAGAAGCGGCAGCGCCATGACGATGGCATCGACCGAAGGCTGGCCCTTGCGTTCATAATAGGCGCGCCGGCGTCCGGTCTCCGCAAATCCCAATTTGCGGTATAGCGCCAGTGCCGGCACGTTGTCGTCTGCCACCTCGAGAAATAGCCGTTTGGCTTCGCCGCGCGCCGCCGCCCGCGCCAAACCCTCAACCAGCCGCATGCCGAGCCCTGCCCGCTGCCAATCGGGCGCGACGCCAAGCGCGATGATTTCCGCTTCGTCGGCGGCGAGTTGGCCGATGATGAAGCCTTTGACGATTTTGGGATCACCTGTCACGGCGACGAGCGATGTCGATGCCGGATGTTCGA
>JBOFCQ010000370.1:0-4422 GCA_051646145.1 Hyphomicrobium sp. | reverse complement strand
GCCGCGCCCTGATCACGCTTTTCGATTTCGAATGGGTCAATCGCACGCTGTTCAGCGGCTTGTATCGCCGCACCGCAAGTTTCTTCGAGCGCTCGATGCTGTCATCCGTCGCCCGCCCCGCCGATGAGACGGAGCGCGGTCTATTGGCGCCGTTCGCCGATGCGGTCCGGCCCGACGTACGCGACGGTACGGCCGAACCTGCAAAAAGCGACGGCTCGGGTCAGAACCGCGCCAATCAAAAGGCGGCTTTCGAGATTTTGACAAAGGCTGGCTATGTGCTCGATGGCGGCCGGCTTGTCGATCCGAAGACGGGCCAGCAACTCGCTTTCGAAATCCTCGCCAACAACAGCGCCCAGGAAGCGCTGCTCCTCGCCTACGCGCGCAGCCTCGAACCGCTCGGCATCAAAGTCTCGGTGCGCGTCGTTGACAGCGCCCAATACCAATCGCGACTGACAACTTATGACTACGACATGATCCAGGCCACGTGGCCGTCGTCACTGTCGCCCGGCAACGAGCAGCTATTCCGCTGGTCGTCGAAAGCGGCGTCGAACCAGGGGACTTACAATTTCGCCGGCGTCGCCAATCCGGCGGTCGATGCCATGATCGATGCCATGCTCGCCGCCGATACGGCGGAGCGCTTCACATCGTCCGTCCGCGCGCTCGACCGCGTATTGCGCTCGGGCCATTACGTGATCCCGCTGTTCCACGTGCCGCGCCAATGGGTCGCTTACTGGAGCCGCCTCAAGCACCCTGAAAAAACGCCCGTCTTCGGCTATGCCCTCGATACGTGGTGGGTCGAGGAGACGCGATGACGCCCAACGCCGACGATCGCTTCAACATGGCGGAGTATTGCATCGGCCGGGCCGCGCGCGAGCGGCCAGACCACGCAGCGCTGATCGTCACCCGCAATGCCGAGACCGCGGCGCCCGACGAATTGTGGACGTTCCGCGACCTTGAAACCGCGGTGTTGCGCGTCGCGCACGGACTGGCAGCCTTGGGTCTGAAGCCCGGCGACCGCGTCCTCATCCGCCTTGACAGTTCCAGCACCTACCCGATCCTCTATTTCGGTGTCATCGCCGCCGGCCTCGTCGCTATTGCCGCGTCGAGCCAGATCACAGCCGGCGAAGCCAACTTCCTGCTGGCCGACAGTCAGGCGCAGGCGGTGGCCCTGGCGCCGCATCTGCCGCGTGGCGATATCCAGCCAGGCGTCATCTGCATCAGCGAAGACGATGTGCGCGCCATGATGCGCGACGGCGCGCGCGCGGCTTATGCATCGCGCCAACGCAACGATCCGGCGTATCTGATCTACACGTCCGGCACGACCGCCCATCCCAAAGGCGTCGTGCACGCGCACCGCGTCGCGCTCGGCCGCGCGCCAACGTATCAAGATTGGTACGGCATCACGCCGAACGACCGCATGCTGCACGCCGGTGCGTTCAACTGGACCTACACGCTCGGCACGGGCCTCATCGATCCGTGGGCCAATGGCGCAACCAGCATCATTTTCGCCGGAGACAAATCGCCCGAGATCTGGCCGCCGCTGATCCGCGCCAGCCGCGCCACGATCTTCGCCGCCGTTCCAAGCCTGATGCGCCAAATCCTGAAGTACGCGCCGCCGGGGCCGATCGACCTTGGCCTGATGCGCCACGCGCTGATTGCGGGCGAGAAGCCGCCGCCGGATCTCTTTGACGCGTGGCTCGAACGCACCGGCACCGAACTCTATGAAGCGCTCGGCATGAGCGAGATCTCGACCTACGTTTCGACGAGCCCGACGATGGCGCGAAAGCCAGGGGCTGCCGGCAAGCCGCAAACCGGGCGGCGCATCGCCATTCTCCCCGTCGAGGGCGGAGAGACGCCGCTGCCCGCCAACACCGAGGGGCTGATCGCGATCCATCGCTCGGATCCGGGCCTGATGCTCGGTTACTGGAACCGGCCCGACGAGGAAGCCGAAGTCTATCGCGGCGAGTGGTTCCTCGGCGGGGACGTCGGCATCATCGACGACGATGGATATCTGACCCACCTCGGCCGCGCCAACGACATCATGAAGGCGCTCGGCTACCGCGTCGCGCCGCAGGAAATCGAGGCGGTGCTCGCCACCTGCCCAGGCGTCGCGGAGGTCGCGTGCGCCGAACGGCAGGTGCGCGCCGATCTCTCGATCATCGCGGCCTACATCGTGCCGGTGCCGGGCGCAGCGCTCTCCGCCGAAACGGTCAAGGCGTTCGCCGCCGAACGGCTCGCGGCCTATAAGGTGCCAAAGGACGTACTGTTCCTCGCCGAGTTGCCGCGCACGGCCAACGGCAAAGTGCGCCGCGCGGAACTGGCCGCCGCAGCGCTTGGTTCGCGGCAGCCTGACTTCGTTGACGCTCCGAACACTGAACATGCTTAAGGTTTTCTTTAAGCCGCTCCGATAATGATACGCATGACGCGCGCCATGTGGGTTTGGCGCGTCGCGTATATTGGGGTGTTCCATGTTTTCATCGCGTCCGACGACTGCCGCGCCGCTTTCCGCCACTGAAGCCGACAAAGTCCAGACCGCTCCAGCGACGACGGCCGCAAAGCCGCACAGCCCGGTCCAGGCCTACGCCCAGCACGGCGAAGCCAACTACTCGATCATCAATGAATGGCTGACCATGCGCGGCGACCTCGTCAGCGAGGGCGACATTCTGGTGAAGGGCAAAGTGCTCGGCAACATTCACTGCAAGTTCCTGATCGTCGATGCCGGCGCCTACATCGACGGCGGCATTCTCGCCGACGATGTCGTGATCCGCGGCGAAACGAAAGGCATCATCAAGGCCAAGCGCGTGCGCATCGAACGCACCGCGACCGTCAACAGCGAGATCTTCCACGAGACGTTCTCGGCTGAAGAAGGCGCCCGCGTGCGCGGCGCGCTGCGCTATTCCGACGAGACGGAAACCGCGTCTGCGGCAACGCTCGGAGCGCCGGCCGGCGTCGACAAGAAAATCTCGTCGCAGCTCTATGATCTGCTCGACGCCGCCCGCACGCCGGCAACGCCCGCGCACTGACGCGCAGCCCGCGCCATCTTCGCAAGTCCCAGGAAAAGGCGGCGGTCTACGCCGCCTTTTTTGCGACCGCCGCGAGCGTCGCGAACTGATGGACGAGCGTCTTGACGCCCTTCAGCCGAACCTCCGGCAAATCCCAGTCGCCGCGATAAACGAGCTTCTGGTCGGGCATCACCTTCAGTTGCCCGCGCGAAGCCTGCACCATGCCGACGAGGCCCTCGGGATTGGGAAACCGGTTCTTGTAGAGCGTGATCGCCGCGCCACGCGTGCCCGCGTCGAGCTTGGCGATGGATGCCTGACGGCACAGCCCCTTGATCTCCATGACATCGAGGAGATGGCGCACTTCGTCGGGAAATTCGCCGAAGCGGTCGACCAGTTCGGCGGCGAACGCGTCGATGTCGGCGCGATCCTCAAGTGCGGACAGACGGCGATACAGTCCAAGGCGCAATTGCAGGTCGGCGACATAGCTTTCCGGAATGAGGATCGACATGCCGAGCTGAATTTCCGGGCTCCACTTGTCGCCGGCTTCCTCGAGATCGCCGCCCTTCATGGCGATCACGGCTTCTTCCAGCATGGATTGATAGAGTTCGAACCCGACTTCGCGGATATGGCCGGACTGCTCTTCGCCAAGTAGATTGCCGGCGCCGCGAATATCGAGATCGTGCGACGCAAGGCTGAAGCCGGCGCCAAGGGTGTCGAGCGAATGCAATACTTTCAGCCGCTTTTCCGCGCCCTCCGTCAGCTTCTTGTCGGGCGGGGTCGTGAAATAGGCGTAGGCGCGCGTCTTCGAACGTCCAACGCGGCCGCGCAACTGATAGAGCTGCGCCAACCCGAACATATCGGCGCGGTGCACGATCAGCGTGTTGGCATTCGGCACATCGAGCCCGCTTTCGACAATCGCGGTCGACAGCAGCACGTCGTACTTGCCTTCATAGAATGCCGTCATGACGTCTTCGAGATCGCCGGGCGTCATTTGCCCGGTCGCCCGCGCGAATGTCAGATCCGGCACCGTCTCGCGCAGAAACTCCGCCACGTCATCGAGATCGGAAATGCGCGGCGCGACATAGAAGGTCTGCCCGCCGCGGAACCGTTCGCGGCGCAACGCTTCCTTGAGGATGACCGGATCGAACGGCGAGATATAGGTGCGAACCGCCAGCCGATCGACGGGCGGCGTGGTGATGAGCGACAGTTCGCGAACACCTGTCAGCGCCAGTTGCAGCGTGCGCGGGATCGGCGTTGCCGATAGCGTCAGCACGTGCACGTCTTCCCGCAGCTTCTTCAGCCGCTCTTTGTGATTGACGCCGAAATGCTGCTCTTCATCGACGATGATGAGACCGAGCCGCGCGAACTCGATCTGCTTGCCGAGCAGGGCGTGCGTGCCAACCACGATGTCGATCTGCCC
>JBOFCQ010000367.1:0-6458 GCA_051646145.1 Hyphomicrobium sp. | reverse complement strand
AAGGCGGCGGCTGCTCGGGCTTTCAATACAAATTCGATCTCGTCGCCGACAAGGCGAGCGACGATCTGGTGCTGGAGCGTGCCGGCGCGACCGTGCTGATCGACCCCGTTTCGGTGCAATACATGGAAGGCTCCGAAATCGATTTCGTCGACGACCTGATGGGCGCAGCCTTCAAGATCAACAATCCGGTCGCGACCGCGTCGTGCGGCTGCGGCACCAGTTTCTCCATTTAACCCGCCTGACGCGCAATCACGTAACGGTCGGAAGCGCCAAGCCGCCATGCCACGTGTCGTCTTCGCCAGCGCCTTGCAGCGCCATGTGCAAAGTCCGCCGCTCGATGTCGATGGGGCAACGGTGCGCGCCGCGCTCGATGCCGCTTTCGTCATCAACCCGCGCGTGCGCGGCTACATCCTCGACGATCAATCGCACCTGCGCAAACACATGAACATCTTCGTCGATGGCGTCGCCGTCAGAGATCGCACGGCCCTCGCCCAACCCGTTGCCAGCAGCGCCACAATCTACGTTGTCCAAGCCCTCTCCGGCGGCTAAGTTTCGCCCGGCAGCGATCAGGGAGACGGCGACATGGCGCTCAAGGTTTTGGCGGCAACGCGCAAGGGACTGTTCACGCTTGCGCCCTCGGGCAGCGCGGGTTCAGGCTGGCGCATCGAGCGCAGCGATTTCCTCGCCGACAACGTGTCGATCGTTTTGCCTGACGCGCGCAGCGGCAAAATCTATGCGGCACTCGACCATGGTCATTTCGGCGTCAAGCTGCATCGCGCCGACAGCCTCGGCGGCGCTTGGACGGAACTGCCGGCGCCGGCCTATCCGCCAAAGCCCGAAGACGCGACCGACAAGGATATGTGGGGCAATCCGCTGCCATGGAGCACGGTGCGTATCTGGGCGCTGGAAACTGGCGCGTTGAGCGAACCCGGCGTGCTGTGGTGCGGCACGATACCCGGCGGGCTGTTCCGGTCGGACGATCACGGCGCGAGCTGGCAGATGATCGAGACGCTGTGGCGTCATCCCAAGCGTATCGAATGGATGGGCGGCGGCGCAGACCTGCCGGGCCTGCATTCGATCTGCGTCGATCCGCGTGACGCGCAAACGCTGCGCATTGCCGTCTCGACGGGCGGCGTGTGGACGACACGCGATGCAGGCGCCACATGGAGCAACGACTACACCGGGATGTGGCAGGACCATGCGCCAGCCGATCAGGCCGAAAATCCCAACGGCCAAGATGCCCACCGGCTGGTGCAATGTCCGGCCGCGCCGGATCGCCTGTGGGTGCAGCATCACAACGGCATCTTCCGCGCCGACGACGGCGGCGCGCGCTGGCACGAATGCAAGGACGTCACGCCCTCTTCGTTCGGCTTCGCCGTTGCCGTGCATCCGAAAGACGGCGATACCGCGTGGTTCGTGCCCGAGATCAAGGACGAGAAACGCATCCCCGCCGACGGGCGCTTTGTCGTGACCCGCACGCGCGACGGCGGCAAATCTTTCGACGTCCTGAGCAAGGGTCTGCCCGAGGTGCCGGCCTACGACATCGTCTATCGCCACGGCCTCGACATCAGCGCCAGCGGCAACGATCTCGTCATGGGATCGACGACGGGCGGGCTGTGGGTGTCGCGCGATCAGGGCGATACGTGGTCGGCCGCCGACGTGCGCCTGCCGCCGGTTTACGCCGTGCGCTTCATCGAGGCGTGATGTGGACCTGCCGGCAGCGCTAAGGCTGAGCGGCTGTCGTCATTCGGCAATTGCCTTGCGCGCTGTGCAATGGCACATCGTAACGCCATGATCATCACCACGTGGAACATCAACGGCGTCAAGGCGCGGCTGGATAACGCCGTCGCCTACCTGCGCGACCGCAACCCGGATATCGTCTGTCTGCAGGAAATCAAATCCGTCGATGACGGGTTTCCGCGCGGGGCGTTCGAAGACCTCGGCTACAACGTCGAAACGCATGGGCAGAAAGGCTTCAACGGCGTCGCGCTGCTCAGCAAATCGCCGCTCGAAGACGTGCGGCGCGGATTGCCCGGCGATGAGGGCGACGTGCAGGCGCGCTGGATCGAAGCCCTGGTGCCGGCGGGACGGCGCATGGTGCGCGTCGCCTCGCTTTATCTGCCGAACGGCAACCCGATCGGCACCGACAAATTCACCTACAAGCTCGCGTGGATGAAAAGGCTCGCCGCCCACACGACGGCGCTGCTGGCAGACGAAACGCCGCTGGTGCTGGCCGGTGACTTCAACGTCATCCCCGAGCCGCAGGATGCCAAGCGGCCGCAAGCCTGGGTCAACGATGCGCTGTTCCAGCCGGAAAGCCGCCGCGCGTTTCGCGCCCTGGCGCATCTCGGATTGACCGACGCCGTGCGCGCCTGCCATCCGGAACCCGGCATCTACACGTTCTGGGATTATCAGGCGGGTGCATTCCAGAAGGACGACGGCATTCGCATCGATCACATCATGCTGTCGGCGAACGCAGCCGACATGCTGCGCGAGGCTGGCGTCGATCGCTTCACACGCGCCGCCGAGAAGCCCTCGGATCATGTGCCGGTGTGGGTCGAGCTTGCCGCCTGACGGCAACTGACGTGATCACGTGGCGCTACGTACACAACGCGCCACGTGCTCGAAGCGGTCGATCACTGAGCGGCCACGCGCGCTGATGGCACTCAGCGCTGCGGCACATCCTCGGGCGCAAAGCCGCTGCCGACGCCCTGCACATCCTGATCTGCCGGACGCGGCAACTGGACCTCGCGCATATCGTCGGTCGGCGGCGAGAACGTCTGCACGCCATTACCGATCGGGCGCACCTGTTCGCCATTGGCGCACGTGCGGACCGGATCGGCCGCGAGCTCGGCAAGCCCCTGCTTGTTGCTTTCAGCCTGCGGACGGCGGCCGAAGCGGTCACGCCATTCCGCCACACGGCCCGTCGCCTGCCGGCGCACGCCTTCACCGGCGTTGCAGTAGATGTTCTGATAAATGTCGTCGATCCACACGCGTTCCGACGGCGGCGCGTTAGCAACCGCCACGTCGATGAGGTTCAACGCCGTGATCTGATCCTTGGGCACGAATTTTCCGCGCCACATCAGATCGGCGAGAAACGCCTGCGCGCCCGGATGCCCGCTGCGCGAAAGTCGCGACAGCCAGTGCCGCCCGTTCTCAATCTTGCTCGACTGGTCGTCATCGCCGGAGAGATTGATGTCGGGGCCTTCGCCGCGCAGCAGCACCTTGGCGAGTTCGAACTGCGCATCTTCGTTGTTGAACGACAGCGCGGCGCGCTGCAAGGAGCGGTCGGCCGCCACCACATCTGCCTTGATGCCGGCTTCCGTGATGCCCGTGCGCAAATAGCCGGAAACTGCCGTCAACGCCGCCGCCGCGATCGGGGCCATGGCCTCGTCATCGGGATCGACGTCGCGCAGTTCATCGGCAAGGCGCTTGAAGATGGCGTAGGCCTTGGGATGATCGGTATAGGCGCCGTCATTGTCGGCATAGATCCGCGCCAGATAGTACGCGCCGACAACGGGGCTCGTTTCGGCCGCGGCTTCGAGAGCTGGCAATGCCAACTCGTAATAGCCGCCGTTGAACGCCGAGATGCCTTGCCGCAAAGCGTCGTCGGGCGAGCGGAATTTGACGCCGCCCGCCAACGCCGCCGTCGCAAAGACGACGCTCGCCAATGATATCAACGCGAAGAGTTTAGATGTCCGCATAGCAGAGAATTTCAGCCTTTCCTCCCGCATGAGTCACGGCGCCGTAACGGGCCGGGCCCACTTGGTCTGCAAACTTCCTCAGTGCCCCTGACTGGTATGCATTCGCCGGCGCCTTCCAGGTCTTGCGGCGGCGATCGAGTTCCGCCGCGTCAACCTCGAGTTCGATGGTGCCGTTGACGGCGTCGAGCGAAATGATGTCGCCGTCTTGGATCAATCCGATCGGTCCGCCAACCGCAGCTTCCGGTCCGACATGCCCGACGCAGAACCCGCGCGTCGCCCCCGAGAAGCGCCCGTCCGTGATGAGCGCCACCTTGTCGCCGGCGCCCTGCCCATAGAGCGCGGCCGTGGTCGACAACATTTCGCGCATGCCGGGGCCACCCTTCGGCCCCTCGTAGCGGATGACGAGAACCTCGCCTTCCTTGTAGTTGCGCATTTCAACCGCCGCGAACGCATCCTCTTCGCAATCGAAGCAACGCGCCGGACCGCTGAACTTCAAATTCTTGAGCCCAGCGACTTTGACGATGGCGCCATCGGGTGCGAGCGATCCTTTGAGACCGATGACACCGCCCGTCGGCGAGATCGGGTTCGACACCGGATAGATGATCTTCTGCTCGGTGTTGAACGTCACCGTGCTCAGGTTCTCGGCCATGGTTTTGCCGGTGACGGTCATGCAGTCGCCGTGCAGCACGCCGCCGTCCAGCAACGCTTTCAGGATCTGCGGCACGCCGCCGATATCGAACACGTCCTTGGCGATGAACTTGCCGCCGGGCTTGAGGTCGGCGATGTAGGGCGTCTTCTTGAAAATTTCAGCGACGTCGAAGAGATCGAAGTCGATGCCGCATTCGTGCGCCATGGCCGGCAGGTGCAGCGCGCCATTGGTCGAGCCGCCGGTTGCGGCGACGATGACGGCGGCATTCTCGAAGGCTTTGCGCGTGCAGATGTCACGCGGACGCAGGCCGAGCGCCAGCAGCTTCATCACCGCTTCGCCGCTGGCCACCGCATATTCATCGCGGCTTTCATAGGGTGCGGGCGCACCGGCGGAACCCGGCAGCGCGAGACCGATGGCTTCCGACACGCAGGCCATGGTGTTGGCGGTGAATTGCCCGCCGCACGATCCGGCGGACGGACAGGCGCCGCATTCCAGCTCGTGCAATTCGCTATCCGACATCTTGCCGGCCGAGTGCATGCCGACGCCTTCGAACACGTCTTGAACGGTGACGTCATGACCCCTGTGGCGACCGGGAAGGATCGATCCGCCATACATGAACACGCTCGGCACGTTGAGGCGCAACATCGCCATCATCATGCCGGGCAGGCTCTTGTCGCAACCGGCAACGCCAACGAGCGCGTCATAGCAATGACCGCGCATGGTGAGTTCGATGCTGTCGGCGATAACTTCGCGCGACACGAGGCTCGACTTCATGCCCTGGTGACCCATGGCGATGCCGTCGGTGACGGTGATGGTGCAAAATTCGCGCGGCGTGCCGCCGGCCGATTCGACGCCCTTCTTGGCGGACTGTGCCTGGCGCATGAGCGAGATGTTGCAGGGCGCGGCTTCGTTCCAGCACGAGGCAACGCCGACGAACGGGCGATGGATCTGCTCTTCCGTCAAACCCATGGCGTAATAATACGAGCGGTGCGGAGCGCGCGAAGGACCTTCCGTCACGTGGCGGCTTGGCAGTTTCTTTTTATCAAATGTTTTAGCGTCCATCGTGTCCTCGTTGTCTCCTGTTCTCGAACGCTCGATCATGAACTGAGCGGCCAGATGCCTTCGGTACGCATGGCGTCATCGAACCGGGGGTCGTTCTGGCTGTCGTCCGCGTGCGGGCGCAAGGCATGAGAGGCGTCTCATTTTTCCTTGTGATCCTGGTGTTGCGCGGCATTTGTGGCCCGAAAGTGGCGTCCGGCCCAAGGCACGTTGCTTAACGGCAACATCGGCACCGCGACCGCACATTTCCCACCGCCGTTTGGGGACCAAATGCCCGTTGGCGGCCGACGCATCTATGGCGGCAGACAACGCCCTCAGGCTGCCGGATGGCGACGGCCAGAAAGTGCCGCCCGCGACCCGCAACACTGCTTCGCAACGCATTTTTCATAACGGCATGGTTACCAATAAAGTTGGTCGGCGGATTGGCTCGAGTGCGGCGGGGAGGCGGCAGCAATCGACATTCATTATGTCCGGAACTCTGTGTCCATAACCCCGCCACGTTCACAACGACGGGTTGCCCCTGCCCGCGCGACCTGATCCTCTGGGGCGCGGCGCTCATGGCGCGACAGACAAGGATCGAGTGATGACGACGATCACAGACGCTGAGCGGCCGGACGGACGCAGCGCGACCACTATCGACATCACCTTTGAAAATCGTGGCGACAAGCTGATTGGCCTTGGCGCCGTCAACGGCCTGTTCAAGGTCATCAGTCTCGGCATCTATAGCTTCTGGGCGAAGACGGAGATCCGCAGCCGCATCTGGTCGTTCGTGCGGCTGAATGGCGAGCCGATCGAATACACTGGCACCGGCAAGGAACTGCTGCTCGGCTTCCTTCTGGTTTTTGGCGCGTTCATTCTGCCGACCATCCTCGGCGGCGTGGCCGTGGCGCTGATGTTCGGCGAGAACCGCAGCGCGCTGGCGATCTATCAAGGCGTCGTCTACGTGCTGTTCTTCATTCTCGTCGGCAATGCCATGTATCGCGCCCAGCGCTATCGCTTGAGCCGGACGCGCTGGCGCGGCATTCGCGGCGGCATGGCCGGTTCGC
>JBOFCQ010000352.1:0-19683 GCA_051646145.1 Hyphomicrobium sp. | reverse complement strand
CATTGCGCGTGTCTGCAAACGCATGACTGCCATTCCAGGATGGAATCTTTTGCCGTCGAAGGCCAGCGCCTCAACGCCCGCGCGATCGCAACTTTCGTTGCGGCAGGGCATGATGAGAGCCGGCGATGCCGCTTTAGCGTCGCAGAATTGAGACGCTTTCGGCTCCGCTCATGGGAATTCGCCTGGCGCACGTTCCATACCAAATGGCGTTGCGCCACCAAGCGGCATATCGCGCCGCATCGCATCCGTCTCTGTGCTCGCCAAATTGTGATCGCGGCGCGGGCGTCAAGCGGCGCTCATGACGCCCGAGTGCCGCGCTCACGCGTCAGACGGCGACGGTGCGCACGTGATCGGCGGGCAGCCAGATGCGATGATAATCGGCGGCCTTGCCGAACGCCGAACCGACGTGCAGCTCGATCTGCTCGTCCTCGATCGACACGACCTCGAACTCCTTGCCGACGCAGGTCTTGAATAGCGTCTGCAGGCGCTGATCCTGGGCCGGCAGGTCTGCCGGCACCTTCGTCACGCGAACACGATCTCCGACTTTCATTGAGCCTCCAGAAGTGCCAAAGCCGTTGCGGGGTCGATGCGGCCGTCGTAGAGCGCCCGGCCGGTGATGGCGCCTTCGAGCAGCGCGTTTTCTGGGCGCAGCAGCGCCTTGATGTCATCGATGGAGGCAAGCCCGCCCGAGGCGATCACCGGGATCGACGTGGCCTGCGCCAGTTCCACGGTTGCTGGAAGATTGAGGCCCTTCAACACGCCGTCGCGCTCGATGTCGGTATAGATGATGGCTGCAACGCCCGCGTCTTCAAAGCGGCGCGCAAGCTCGATAGCGCCAAGCGTCGATGTTTCGGCCCAGCCTTCGACGGCGACCTTGCCGCCCTTGGCATCGATGCCGACCGCGACCTGTCCGGGAAACAGCTTGCAGGCGGCCTTGACCAGCGCCGGATCGCGCACCGCGACCGTGCCCAGAATGACGCGGCGGATACCGCGCGCCAGCCACATCTCGATGGTCGCCAGATCGCGAATGCCGCCGCCGAGCTGCGCCGGCATGGCGATGGCTTTCAGAATGGCTTCGACCGCCGCGCCGTTGACGGGCCGGCCTTCGAACGCGCCGTTGAGATCGACGATGTGCAGATACTTGAAGCCCTGGCGCTCGAACGTGGCCGCCTGATCGGCCGGGTCGTCGTTGAACACCGTCGCAGCGTCCATCTCGCCGAGCTTCAGGCGCACGCACTTGCCGTCTTTGAGATCTATGGCGGGGAACAGGATCAAGGACATTTCCTTATGCCGGCGCTCCGCATCAGCAGGCGCGGCCATGAGATTGCTATCTTTGTCCGGCATCAATAGCCTCTTGGCGCGTCCGTCAAGACCGAGGCGTCACTTTCGACGTCGCCAGAGTGCAAGCAGCGCGCATGACGTGGTCACTCCTCAGCTCCGAACCGCATACAGACCCTGGCGAGGGTCCGCGCAAAGCGTTGAGCGAACGCGACGCCATTCAGATCTGGATCGCGCGCTGGCTCAAGATCCGCCCATCGGTGCTTGTGCGCCGCTATGGCTGCGATCCGCGCCGGCTCTATGAAGTGTGGGAGGAGACGCGCTTTCCCGGCACGCGGTCGGCGGCGCTGGCAGTGTTCCGCGAAAATTACCCGCAGCTCGTGGAACGCATCGATACCGGCCCCCACCGGCGCATTCCCAACGCGCCCCTGCCGGAGCAGATGGCGTTGTTTTCCGACGAGATTTCAGCCAGGTAGCGCGAAATCCCCGGGTTTTGGCGCACCGAGCGCGCAAACCCACTAGACAGAACCCAAAGAGAACATTCTTGGAACAATCACTAGACAGCCGCGATGATTCGTGGCATGTTCTTCCTATGTTCACGGGCGGCCTCAAAAGCCTCCCAATCCGGGTCAACAGTGGCGTTCCTGACCCCCCGAAACCCGACTTGCAGCAGGAGAGCCCCCCGATGCGCACGTACCTCATCTCTTACGATCTCGCCAAGCCGACCCGTAACCAGCACGTTCTCGCCCAGGTCATCATGGGTCTTGGCGACAAGTGGGCCCGCCCGCTGGCCAGCACCTGGTATGTCGCCTCGGCGAAGGAAGAGACCGAACTCGAAACCGAGCTGCGCGATCTGCTCGGCGAAGACGACGGTCTTCTCATTCAGGCGGTGAAGCGTGAAGCGGTGCTGACCAACACGTCGCTGCGCTGGTTCCGTCAGCGCCGCGCCGCCCTCGATATTCCGGCCGACAGCAACATCATCGCCTTCCCGGCGCCGCCGGCCGCGCCTTCGGATGAACCGGAACTGCCGTTCGCCGAAGCCTGCTGACGCTTCTCATCGAGTGCACCGGGCCGCTCAGCCCCGATGGCCCTCGCCGGCTCCCCAGGTGGTCCGGTGCGCTCGATCTCCCGCTTTCGCCGGCCGTCTCGCGGCGATCAGCCTCCGCAAGTCCCTCTGAAAGCCTACCCCTCTGAAAGCGTAGTCGTCGCGTCGCGTTGAGTTGAGTTGTGCTGCGTCACGCACCTGTCTGGCCCGCCCCCCGCGCCGTGCATGTGCGTCCCGTGATCAAACGGTCGTCCCTAGATTTGCACGAACGCCCCTCAGCCCCCTCGCTCCCGGACACGCCCCCCATGAAAACGTTTCTCATCCATCACGCCCCCAAGACCACGGCCCAAGACACGTGGGCCCTGTCGTTCTCGCTGCCCTATATCGCCTGCCTCTATGCCCGCGCCGGAGACGGCCTGTGGTACGTGAAGACATGGCTCACCGCCGACCAGATCCAGAAGCGTCTTTCGATCTTGGTTGCCGATCAGGATGAACTGCGCATCCATGAACTCGGTCGCGAGGTGGCTGTGCTCAATGCTCGCTTCAATTGGCTTGCCGGGCGCCTGGACGATGACGAAGCGGCCGCCGCGTCGATCTCGTCGGCGCTCAGCGGGCCGCGTGCGGCCTGGCAGGCCTTTCAGGCGGTTGTTGCGGACCTGATGACGCCCCTGGCGGAGCCGCAGCTCACGGTGACCAGTGCAGGAAATTTGCGAGCAGCTTGAGACCGAGCGTCTGGCTCTTCTCAGGATGAAACTGGGTGCCGGCGATGTTGCCTGACGCAACCATTGCCGTCACCGGCCCGCCGTAGTCGGTTTCGGCAACGACGACGCTGCGATCCGTCGGCACCAGATGGAACGAGTGCACGAAATAGGCGTGCAGCCCGCTGGGCCCAGTCGCGATACCCGCCAACAGCGGATGATCGGCAACGACGGAGAGCGTGTTCCAGCCCATGTGCGGGATCTTCAAGGCAGGGTCCGCTGGCGCAATGGCGCGCACTTCGCCCTTGATCCAGCCAAGGCCGTCCGTCACCTCGAATTCACGCCCACGCTCGCTCAGCAACTGCATACCGACGCAGATGCCGAGAAACGGCCGGCCCTTGCGGCGCACCGTATCGTCGAGTGCGGCCCGCATGCCTGGAACGGCATCGAGACCGCGCTTGCAATCGGCATAGGCGCCGACGCCCGGCAACACGATGCGATCGGCCGTGCGCACGTCTTCGGCGCGGGCACTGACGAGAATGCGGGCTTCAGCGCCGCTTTCACGCGCGGCGCGTTCAAACGCCTTGGCGGCAGAGTGAAGATTGCCGGAGCCATAATCGATGATAACGACGGTCTGCATGCGGCTGCTTCAGGTCCTGGAGCCTGATGGCCAGCCCGAGAGCGTGCCGGCTGACGTCGTGCGGGCGGAGAGTGAGCTTGCCGCGGAGCGGCCGGCAGCGCCTGAGCCGCCCGACGTGATGATCGGCTGCGCGGGGAGCCAATCCTCGAGGAAGCGGCGCTCGCATTCGCCGATGTTGCGGCCCGAGACAGCGCCGAGCATCCGCCAGCCGGCGTTGTCGAGTGAAAACCGCTCAAGGCTCGAAATCTCGAACCCGAGATAGATATTGAGCGCCATGATGAGAAGCGTGCTCCACGCCTCGTTGAGGCCGAGGGCCGACAGCAGCCAGACCAGCACCGCCGACACCGCGATGTAGCCGACGAGCGGTAGCCAGAGCTGTTTGGCGATGAGGCCGAGGGGCGGGAACACAGCGGTTGGCCAATGGAACCCGTCGCGCACGAATTTCAATTCGCTGGCACGGTCGGCCCGGTCGGCACTCGCGCCCGGCGGTTCATGAACTGTGTAGGTCACCACGGCTCGACGTCTCTCGCTGATGATTGCACTGCACGTATTTACGGGCGAAGCGGATGAGCCGCGCGACCGTTTCCATCCGTGTCGATCCGCCTGTTCTCGTCGTCTGCGTTCAGCCGGCGAGCGTGCCCTTGGTCGACGGGATGCGTCCGGCCTGTCGCGGATCGATGGCGATAGCGGCCTTCAGCGCCCGCGCCAGACCCTTATAGCAAGTCTCGGCGATGTGGTGGTTATTCTCGCCGTAAAGGTTTTCGACATGCAGCGTGATGCCGGCGTTCTGCGCGAAGGCCTGGAACCACTCGCGGAATAGTTCGGTATCCATCTCGCCGACTTTCGGTCGCGAGAATTCGGCCTTCCAGATGAGGAACGGGCGGCCGGACACGTCGACGGCGACGCGCGTGAGCGTCTCGTCCATGGGCAGGTGAACGTCGGCATAGCGCACGATGCCGGCCTTATCGCCGAGAGCCTTGGCAAACGCCTGCCCGAGCACGATGCCGGTATCCTCGGCGGTGTGGTGGAAGTCGATGTGCAGATCGCCCTTGGCGCGCAGCGTGATGTCGATCAGCCCGTGGCGCGCCAACTGTTCCAGCATGTGATCGAGGAAGCCGATGCCGGTCTGGATATCGTAGGCGCCGGTTCCGTCGAGATTGAGAGTGGCCGAAATCTCGGTCTCACGGGTCGTGCGCGTGATTGTGGCTTGCCGCTTCACTGTCGCCTCCGAGCTGATGCGCACTGCTGGCCGCGGCGCGCGCTAACGCCACCTGTCCGCTTGACGTTCGCCGTGTTTACTGGACAAACAGCCTTTATCAGCAATTCGGGCCCGGCGGAAAGACCGCCCTCGCCGAATTCGCAGGGCTTGATTGACGCTGCCACACTCCCACGTATAGCCGAGAATAGCGAAGCAACCATGACCACATACGCGCAATCTGCCTCCGATTCGGCGTGGCACGCCACCACCATTATCACCGTGCGCAAAGACGGGAAGGTGGTGATCGCCGGCGACGGACAGGTCAGCCTCGGGCAGACCGTCATCAAATCCAATGCCCGCAAGGTGCGCCGGCTGGGCCGGGGCGATGTGATTGCCGGCTTTGCCGGAGCCACGGCCGACGCGTTTACGCTGTTCGAGCGGCTTGAAGCCAAGCTCGAACAATATCCCGGCCAGTTGACGCGCGCCGCCGTCGAACTCGCCAAGGACTGGCGCACCGACCGCTACCTGCGCCGCCTCGAAGCCATGATGCTGGTGGCCGACAAGGACGTCACGTTGGTGCTGACCGGCACCGGCGACGTGCTGGAGCCCGAAGCGCACGTGATGGGCATCGGCTCGGGCGGGAACTATGCGCTCGCCGCCGCCCGCGCGCTGCTCGATCAGCCGCTCGACGCCGAAGCCATCGCGCGCAAGGCCATGGAGATTGCGGCCAGCATTTGCGTCTACACCAACAGCAATGTGGTGGTGGAAACGCTCGACGGCGCAGGGCGCGCGCCATGAGCCGCGACGCGCCGGAAGCGGCATCTCAGTCGGATACGTCGGCGCTCAGCGCGGCGAACCTCGCCGCCGCCGTGGCAGCGGGTATCGTCACAGCGCAGCAGGCGGAGCAACTGCGTGCGCTGGCTGCGCGCTCTGCCGCCGCCAAGGCCACAGCCGAACTGCCAACCGCGACGCCGCCGCTACGCAGCGAACCCGAACTCAGCGCCAGCGAGCGCGATGACGACGACGAACGGTTCGTGATGTTCAACGGTTTCAACGATGTCTTCCTGGCACTCGGCGTCGTGCTGGTGCTCGTGGCGTTGATCGGCAATACGCTGTTCGTTGCGCCCGTGACCTGGGCTTTGAGCGAACTGCTCGTGCGCCGCCGCCGCGCCGTGCTGCCAGGCGTTGTGCTGGCCATCGCGTTCGCATGGTCTTGCGGCACGCTTGCCTACGCCGCCGCCGATCGCGGACTGGCGTTCCCCGTCGGCGCGGGCCTTGCCGCGCTCGCCTACTACGCGCGCTTCAAGTTGCCGTTCGCGCTGCTGATCGTCGCCGTCTCGACCGCCGCGGCCTTCATATCGGCCTATGGCATGACCATCGATTTTGTTTGGCCATCGGATGGATCGTTGCTGACCGCGACACGGCCGCTCTCCATACCGAGCCTGATCGCGGGTCTCAGCATTTTCGCGCTCGCCATGTGGTTCGACGGCTCCGATCCCGAGCGGCGGACACGGCGTTCGGATTGCGGATTTTGGCTGCATATGGCGGCCGCACCGCTGATCGTCCATCCGCTGATCGCGCCGCTATGGTCGGCGATCCGCGGGTCGCAATTCGATCCGCTTCTGCCGGTCGGCATTCTGGCCATTGTGTCGGCGCTGGCGGCCGTCGCCCTCGTTATCGACCGGCGCGCTTTGCTTGTGGCCTCGCTCGTCTACATGACCGGCGCCATCGGCTACCTGCTCCGCTACAGCGGCGGCAGCGACTACGGCTGGAACGTGACGACGTCGTTCGCCGTCGTTGGCGCATTCGTGCTTCTGCTTGGACTTGGCTGGCGTCCGCTACGCCGCCGCCTGCTCGGTCTCATCTCGTCTCACCCGCTTCTCAGCCACGTGCCCCCGGTACATTCATGACCAACTTCTCGCCGCGTGAAATCGTTTCCGAGCTTGATCGCTACATCGTCGGGCAAGGCGATGCCAAACGCGCCGTTGCCATTGCGCTGCGCAATCGCTGGCGCCGCCAGCAGTTGACCGGCGAACTGCGCGAAGAAGTTCTGCCAAAAAACATTCTGATGATCGGGCCGACGGGTGTCGGCAAGACGGAGATTGCCCGCCGCCTCGCCAAGCTCGCGGGCGCGCCATTTCTCAAAGTCGAAGCGACGAAATTCACCGAGGTCGGCTACGTCGGCCGCGATGTCGAAAGCATGATCCGCGATCTCGTCGAAGTCGGCATCGTGCTGGTCAAAGAAGCCAAGCGCCGCGAAGTGAAAACGCGTGCGGAAAAGGCCGCCGAGGAACGCATTCTCGATGCGCTGGTCGGCAACACCTCGTCGCCGGCAACGCGCGACAGCTTCCGCCGCAAATTGCGCGCCGGCGAACTCAACGATCGCGAGGTCGATCTGCAGATCGCCGACAGCGCGCCGCTGATGCCGATGTTCGAAATGCCGGGCGCGCCGATGAATACCGTCAATATCGGCGAGATGCTCGGCAAGGCGCTCGGTCAGCGCACCAAGGCGCGCCGCGTGACGGTGCGCGACAGCTACGATCTGCTGATCGCGGAAGAAAGCGACAAGCTGATCGACGGTGAGCAGACCAACATCGAGGCCATCCGCGCTGTCGAGAACAACGGCATCGTGTTCCTCGACGAGATCGACAAGATCTGCGCGCGCGGCGAAACCGGGCGCGGCGGGGCGGATGTGTCACGCGAAGGCGTGCAGCGCGATCTGCTGCCGATCATCGAAGGCACGACAGTGGCGACGAAGTATGGACCGGTGAAGACGGATCACATCCTGTTCATTGCGTCGGGCGCGTTCCATGTCGCCAAGCCGTCGGATCTGCTGCCAGAGTTGCAGGGCCGGCTGCCGATCCGCGTCGAACTGAAGGCACTGACGCGCGAAGAGTTCCGCCGCATCCTGACGGAACCGCAATCGAGCCTGATCAAGCAGTATGTGGCGTTGATGGCGACCGAGGGATTGACGCTGTCGTTCACCGATGACGCCATCGACGCACTGGCGGATACCGCCGCCGCCGTCAACGAAAGCGTTGAGAACATCGGCGCGCGGCGTTTGCAGACGGTGCTTGAGCGCGTGCTCGACGATGTTTCGTTCGAGGCGTCTGATCGCGCCGGCCAGACAGTGGCCATCGATGCGGCCTACGTAACAGACCATGTCGGCGCACTGGCGCGCAACGCCGATCTCAGCCGCTTCATTCTTTGAGGCGCCTTGCAGTCGGCGAACACGCGTCGCGGCCGGCGACGTGCAAACCGACGTGCCAACTAACGTGCACTCTGCGCACGCGGAAAGGGTGCCGGACCCTCCGCCCGACACCCTCGCTCCGCCTCATCTGACCTAGGGGGCGCTAGGTCAGAATTTCAAACCCGACATCGTGCGTATCGATGCCTTTCAACGCGACGACATCGACCCAGGCACCCTTGACGTTGCCTTGGACCAGCGTGTCATCGCCGGACGCGACGAAACGGATGCCGTCCGCCGCGCTCGATTTGCCTTTCAGGAAGTCGCCGACAGACAGGCGGTCCGAGCCGATTTCGAAGTCGGTGATGGTGTCGACGCCGCCGCCGGCCGTGTCCTTTTTCAGGAAGGCGTACACGTCGCCGCCCGCGCCGCCGGTGAGCGTGTCGCTGCCGGTCTTGCCGCGGAACCAATCGGCGCCGCCGCCGCCGACAAAGGAATTATCGTTGCGATCGCCGGTGAATTTGTCAGCGACATGGGTGCCAACAACCGTCTCGAAGCCGGACATGACATCGGAGACGATGGTTTTGCCGAACGCGACCTTGGCGGTGTGGCGGCCAAGATCGACGTCGATGGCGCCGATGATCTGCGAGAAATCGAGTGTGTCGTCGCCCGAGCCGCCGGAGTAGACATCGCGGCCGCTCGAAACCAGCACCACGTCGTCGCCGGAGCCGGCGAAGATGCGGTCGTCGCCCTTGCCGCCGAACATCCAATCGTCGCCGCGCATGCCAAAGAGCACGTCATCGCCGCGGCCGCCCATGATGACGTCGTCACCCGAGTTGCCGTCGATGGTGTCATCGCCCCAGCCGCCATAGAGCACGTCGTCATCCTTGCCGCCCGAGAGCGCGTCGCCGCCCTGGCCGCCATAGATGGTGTCGTCGCCAACCGTGCCCTTGATCACGTCGTCGCCGCTGTCGCCGAACACGTCGTCGTTGCCGCGGCCGGCGACAATCTTGTCGTTGTCCTTGCCGCCACGGATCAAATCCTGCAGCTTGCCGCCGACGAGCGTGTCGTTGCCGCTGCGTCCAAACAGCAGATTATCCTCTTCCAATTCTCCGGCGATGATGTCGGCAAGTTTGCTGCCGTTCTTCGTTGCCATCTGAAGCTCCTCGATCCTGTTTTTCGTTTCTCAGCGTCGTGCAGCGCTTCCGGCTGCTTTAACCTTTGGTCGAAGTTCTCTACGAAGACGTCACAGTCTTTTGTCGAAACTCGAACCCCGCGTTCACCGCTGGTTTAGAAGTTGCCAGTTCCGCGTTGAGAAAACGCTGAAACAGGTCCATCAATTTGAAACGAATTTTGTTCGATTGCCGCGCGCAAGTGCGCACCCGAATGGTGCAAATGTCGCTGTTCTCCGCATAAAATCGGCGCTAAAAGCGCTTTGACATCGTTTCAAAGAGCGCCCGAACATGGTGACTGCCATTTCAACACTTTCCGACGCCGCACAATTTCCGGCGTTAACGACGAAAAATTCTTTGGCGGGCCTCAGCCGCGCCCGCATCGGCGAGGCGCTGCGCAGCATCGGCGTGCCCGACAAGCAGATCCGCATGCGCGTGAACCAGCTATGGAGCTGGATCTATGTGCGCGGCGTGACATCCTTCGACGACATGAGCGACGTGTCGAAAGAGCTGCGCCGCACGCTCGCTGACGCCTTCACGCTCGACCGGCCCGAAATCGTCGCCGAACAGATTTCGGTCGATGGCACGCGCAAATGGCTGCTGCGGCTGCCGCGTCGCGGCCACGAGCTGAAAGCGCCCGAGATCGAGACCGTCTATATTCCGGAAAGCGATCGCGGCACGCTGTGCATTTCGAGCCAGGTCGGCTGCACGCTCAACTGCTCGTTCTGCCATACCGGCACGCAACGGCTGGTGCGCAATCTCGAAGCCGAAGAAATCGTTGCCCAGATCCTGCTTGCGCGCGATCGCATCGGCGACTGGCCGGGCAGCGCCGGCCCGAGCGATGCGCGCCTGCTGCCGGACGCCGACCGCAAGATCACCAACGTCGTGCTGATGGGCATGGGCGAGCCGCTCTACAATTTCGACAACGTGAAAACGGCGATGGACATCGTGTCCGACGGCGAAGGTCTGTCGCTATCGAAACGCCGCATCACGCTGTCCACGTCCGGCATCGTGCCGGAAATTCCCCGGTGGGGCGAAGAGTCGGGCACTATGCTCGCCATTTCGCTGCATGCCACCAACGACGCGCTGCGTGACGAACTGGTGCCGATCAACAAGAAGTATCCGATCGCACAACTGATGCAGGCGTGCCGCGACTATCCCGGCCTGTCGAATGCGCGGCGCATCACGTTCGAATACGTCATGCTGAAGGGCGTCAACGATAGCCTCGCCGAAGCGCGCGCACTGGTGCGGCTTCTGGCCGGCGTGCCGGCGAAGATCAACCTCATTCCGTTCAATCCGTGGCCGAACACAGCCTATGCCTGTTCGGATTGGGAGACGATCGAGCGCTTCGCGGAAGTCGTGAACCGGGCGGGCTATGCGAGCCCGGTGCGCACGCCGCGCGGCCGCGACATTTTTGCCGCCTGCGGACAGTTGAAGTCGGAGAGCACGAAAGTCAGGGCAGCGGATCGCGCGGAGCGTGGCGCCGAGGGCTGAACGCAACGCGGTTTGCTTATGCTTTGACGCATGCCCGTTGCGCCTAGTGGCGGCTGACGGCGAACTCGCTTTTCAATTGAGCGCAGAGCCCCAGACCCTATAATCGCTGGCGGACATGCAGGCCCGAAACGGCCAAGCGCACGTGGCAAGCGAGTGGGACATCCAATGAACGGTCTTCGAACCTTGGGACGTATCGCTGCCGGATTCGTGCTGGCGTGCCTGATGGCCGGGCTGACGCAGGTGCTGTTCGTGTGGACACCGGCGGACCTGGCGACACTGCCGGCCAACGAGTTCGGCGGACGCGCGGCATCGGGCTTTGAACTGGCGTTGCTGGCCGCGACGCACACCGCCATCTTCGCGGTTGCCTTCGCCATGATCGCCATCGTGGTGGCGGAATGGCTGACCATTCGCACGCCGGCCTATTATCTGGCGGCGGGCACGATCATCGCGCTGCTCGGGTTTTATGCGCAGTTCTCGAGCGAAGTGGCTGGTCAGGCGACGATCCTCAATCCTTACGCGGCGAAGGCGTACCTGACGTCGGGCTTTTTCGCGGGCCTCGTCTATTGGCTGACGGCTGGGCAATTCGCCGGCGGCGACGAAGGCGGCGCGCTATCGGATGACGACGGCGGGGAGACGACGCGCACCGTGACGGCCGCACCCGACACCCAGGCGGCGCTCGAACGGCCGCGCATCCTGGTCAAGAAGCAGTCGAGCAGCTCCGACAAGGAAATAACGGGGTCGACCTCGCTCTCGGAGCGACTGCTCCAGCGCGACGACAAGACGGCTGAGACCAAGCCGGTCGACGCGCCGCGCGCGGCATCGAAGGACCCGAAGGCCACGGATGCGGCCACACAGCCGAAGCCCGAAAAGCCAGCCGCGCCAGCGCAATCCACCGCCGTTCCGGTGACGCGTGCCCAGCCGGACGGCAATAAAGCCGCGCCCTCCAGCACCAGCGACCCATTGCCGAAAGTTCTGCAGCCGAAAAACGCGTGAAGCTGGAACACCTTATCGCTCAGTTCTGACGGATATCAGGCCGCGCGCCGCGCCGGCCGTTGCTCAATTTATTGTCAACTTCGCCTCGGCATGATGGCATTGTCATTGCTGCACCGCAGCATGACTGTTATAAGCGTTCTTTGCTCTTTGGGGGCCGTCCGCCATGTTCGATTTCGATCTGCAAGCGAAGTTTTGGCGCAGCTCCATGGACGCTTATTTCGGCTACTCGGCGGCCGCCATGGCGGCGGCAGCGGAGTTCCAGAAGCAGGCTGCCAACACCGGCAGCTCCAGCAGCGCGACCGCGTCGGCATTCCCCACACTCGCGACGCCGTTCGGCGCATGGCCGAGCAATCCCATGATGATGAACCCGCTCTGGTCGAGCTGGATGTCGTCTCCGTGGATGCAGATGATGGCGCCGTGGATGGCGATGTTCGGCGGCGGCGCGATGCCGGGTGCGGGCGTCGCATCGGCGCCTGCCGCGAACCCATTCCTGCCGTTCGCCAAGCCGGACTTCGGCAGCGCCTTCTTCCAATTCGCGCCAACGATGATGCCCTCCAATCCGATGCTCGCCGCGTTCCAGCCGGCGCGCGGCAGCGCATCGACGAACTTCGCCGCTGCCAACGACATCATGCAGGCGTGGCGATGGGCGTTCCCGACAATGCCGTGGTCGATGTTTGAACACCCGATGACCTGTATGATGATGTCGTCGGGTGTGCCGCATGCCGTTGCGGCGCCGACCGCACGCGCCAATGCCGCCTCGATGGATGCAGCAGAAGCGGCGCGCAAGGGCTTCAGCCAGACCTACGCACACTTCAACGACGGCAAGGAGCCGCCGTCGTCGGTCATCAATTTCTGGCCCAATATGATGATCGCGATGATGGAAACCTGGATGCCGCAGCAGCGTCCGACATCGTATCGCTGAGCCGTCGTTCACGCGTCATCCCGCGGATTGCGGACGCGTTGCGAGCGCCGTACGGCGCTCGCCATTCCGACGATGTCCTTGCGACATAGATCCTTCGCGCAAATGACACGGGCGCGTCACGCGCACGGCCTAACACGCCCTCACGACGCAAGTGGGGGCACTGGGCCACATGCCGCAAATGATGCACGTCACGGCGCCAACGGCAGACGCGCGCACCAAACCAGCATCGTGGTGGTTTCCGCGCGCCGCCTGTCCGCTGCTGTCGGCGAGCATCGGCTTAACGGCGCTCGGTTCCCTTTTCGCGGTCGCATATCCCGATGTCGATATCGCCATTGCACGCCTGTTCTATGTGACAGGCGACGGCTTCGTCGCGGCGCACGATCGCGGCTTGCTGTTCGTGCGCGCAATGGGCCGCGTACTGCCAACCATAGCGATCGCCTGGATCACCGGGTTGCTCGTTGTTCGGCTCGTGCAAGGAAAGGCTTTGCCTTGGTTCAGCGACCGCGCGCTGGTGTTCGTCGCCAGCGTCTTCGCGATTGGGCCAGGGCTCATCGTCAATACCCTGTTCAAGTCGCATTGGGGCCGGCCGCGCCCGCTCGAAACAGATCTCTTCGGCGGCGCCCATCCGTTCGTATCGGCGTGGGTGCCGGGCGGCGGCTGCACGCACAACTGCTCGTTTGTGTCGGGAGAAGCCGCGGCAGCAACGGCCATGCTCGCATTCGCGCTGATCCTGCCGTCCCGCTTCCGGGCAGCCGCCGTCACCGCCGTTCTCGCGTGGACGATCATCATCGGCGCCAACCGCGTCGCTTTCGGCGCGCACTACGCGTCCGACGTGACACTTGGCGCGCTGATGTCATTGACCATCACGCTGGCGCTCAGCCGTCTCATCCTCCGCGACACCGGCCGCCCCTTGCACGCCCTGACCGACCTGATTAAGAGTGCCGCTCTCCGGACGCACATAGAAATCAGGAACATTTGCGATGGCCGCCAAGGGTAAAATCAAGAAGGTCGTGCTTGCCTATTCCGGCGGCCTCGACACATCGATCATCCTGAAGTGGCTGCAGGAGACCTATGACGCCGAAGTCGTGACGTTCACCGCCGATCTCGGTCAGGGCGAAGAACTGGAACCGGCGCGCAAAAAGGCGCTGATGCTCGGCATCAAGGAAAGCAACATCTTCATCGAGGATTTGCGCGAGGAATTCGTACGCGACTACGTGTTCCCGATGTTCCGCGCCAACACTGTCTATGAGGGGATCTATCTGCTCGGCACGTCGATTGCGCGGCCGCTGATCGCCAAAAAGCAGATCGACATCGCACGCAAGGTCGGCGCGGACGCGGTGTGTCACGGCGCAACCGGCAAAGGCAACGATCAGGTGCGCTTCGAGCTTGGCTACTACGCGCTCGAACCGGGCATCAAGATCATCGCGCCGTGGCGCGAGTGGACGTTCAAGGGCCGCGAAGAGCTGTTGAAGTTCGCGCGCGATCATCAAATTCCGGTGGCGAAGGACAAGGAAGGCGATGCGCCGTTCTCGGTCGATGCCAACCTGCTGCACTCATCGTCGGAAGGTAAAGTTCTCGAAGACCCGGCGAAGAAGGCCCCCGAACTCGTCTACCAGCGCACCATCTCGCCGATGGATGCGCCGGACAAGGTGACGACCATCACCATCGGCTTCAAGAAGGGCGACGCCGTCAGCCTCAACGGCAAGGCACTGTCGCCGGCAACGCTGTTAAAGGCGCTGAACGACCTTGGCCGCGACAACGGCATCGGACGTATCGATCTCGTCGAGAACCGCTTTGTCGGCATGAAGTCGCGCGGTGTTTATGAAACGCCCGGCGGCACCATTCTCTTGCAGGCGCATCGCGCCATTGAGAGCGTCACGCTCGATCGCGGCGCCATGCATTTGAAGGACGATCTGATGCCGCGCTATGCGGAGCTGATCTACAATGGCTTCTGGTTCTCGCCCGAGCGCGAAATGCTGCAAGCCGCCATCGACAAGAGCCAGGAGCATGTCGAAGGCGAGGTGACGCTCGAACTCTACAAGGGCAATGTGATCGTGGTCGGCCGTTCGAGCGACAAGTCGCTGTATTCCTCGACGCTCGTGACCTTCGAGGACGACAAAGGCGCCTACGATCAGAAAGACGCACAAGGCTTCATCAAGCTCAATGCGCTGCGCCTGCGCACGCTCGGCATGCGCGCGCGCAAGAGCTGAGGCCCGGGGGCTCTGATAGAGCCGCGCTGGCAGGCCTTAGTCGAGCGCCGCGCGACAGACCGCGCTAGCCGCGCGAGGGGAGCGCCAACAATGGACTGGCTCGCAATCCCTGCACGGCGCATCGGCAGCGCAAGCGGCGTCCCGATCAGCGTCGATATGACGTTCGCATTCGCGGCGCTGTCGGTGGCGCTCGGCGTCACGCGGCTGCCCTACGTCTCGTTCGCGGAGATGGCCGCGATTTTCGTGCTGGTCACGCTCGGCCTATTCGCCTCGATCCTGGCGCACGAGTTTGGCCACGCGATCATCGGCCGGCGCGTCGGCCTCGACCCTATCGAAATTCGCATCGGCGGATTTTACGGTTTGGCGATCCTGTCGGGAGCGCCGGTCAGCGATGCCAAGAATGCGCTCGTCCTGATGGCGGGCCCGCTTGCGAATGCGCTGCTGTTTTTAGCCTTGTGGGCCATGCTCGGCATGCCGGCTATCTCCGACCGGCTCTATTTCGACGCCACACAGTATGCATCGTGGACGGCCGACATGCCCGCCCTGCGCATAGCGGTGCGCTGGCTTGCCATGGCCAATCTGGCGATGTGCTTGTTTAATCTGCTGCCGGCCTTTCCCCTCGACGGCGGACGCATCGCACGGCTCGGACTGGCGCGCGTCATCCGTGACGCGACGGCCGTGCGCACCATCGCCGCGGCCGGCATTCTGATCGGCATCTGGGCGTGTTTCGGTGCGCTGGCGTTCCCGACGCTTCTGTTCGTCGCGCCGTTTCTGGTCTTGGCGAACTGGGCGATCTGGAAGGGTGACATCGAAGCACCCTGAGCGCCGCACGCCGAGACGCCGAAAGCGTGTAGAGACCGCGGAAATTTACCAAATCCGATGCAGAACGGCCCGATCCTGCTGAATTTTGCAGACTACTAGCGATTGCCACAATAAGCGGGCAGGATCGCTCCATGACCATCCTGCCAGGCGACCCCGCCACATGACCCAAGCGCCATGACCCGTAATTCCGTCAACAGCACGCTTTCGCGCGTGTACTGGATCATCGCCCTCACGCTGGCCGTGTCGCTGGTCGCGAAATTCGCCGATCTCATTCCAGGGCTTGCGGGCACGCCGCTCGAGGCGATCGCGCGGGAAAGCTATGACTGGCTGAAGGACATGTCGCTGCTGCTCGCGACCGGTGGCGTTGCCTACCTGACCAATGTCTTCCAGAAGCGCTCCAAGTTCGTTGAAAGCCTGGAAGAAGAATGGCGCAACATCGTGCGCACCAAGTCCGTTCTGCTGAACTATTGCGAGCGGCCCTATCATTCGACCGACGATTATCTGATCGCCTACAACCGCATCAGCGAGACGCTCGATACGATGCGCATCGTCTATCGCAACGCCGGCGAGACAGATGGCTTGATCGGGCTTTATCCCTACGCGCCGCTGCACGACATGCGCCGCGTGCTGCAGACGCTCGATCCGCGCCAATCGAAAGCGTTGACGGACGAGCAGCGCAAGCTCGCCAAGAGCGCCATGCTGCAGGCGTTCTACAGCCTGCGCGAAACGTTCCTCGAAGAACTCGATCTCGAAGAGCCGTCGCATCCGCTGCTGATCTCAGGCGCGCGGCGCCTGAAAGTGCCGGGGGCCGCCGTCTCGGCCCTGGTGCTGCAGGACATTCAGCGCCGGCAACTCGAACGCGCGCCAACGCCGCGGCCCGACGTCGACGCGCTGCTGACTGAGCTCAGGGAAAAAGAGAAGGATGCCGGCCCGTCCACGAACGGCAACGGCAGTAACAACGGCAATGGATCTTATCCGCGCTGAGGCGAGGTGTAGATCGGCCGCGATTTTTCAGCGCTCGCGATCTTGGCCTGCTGGAGCGGCAATTCGAGCGCGTTGTAGGCGGCATTGATGCGGCGGGCCATGGCGGCCAGATAGTCGCGGACTTCAGCGGGCAACGTCTGGCTGGCGAAGAGATCGGGATGATAGATCTTCGACAGGCTGTGATAGGCCGAGCGGATGTCTTCGCGGCTGGCATCGCGGCCAACGCCGAGAACGCCGTAGGGATCGAACGTCTCGCCGTTCCGCACGCGGTTCTTCAGACCATTGACGGAGGACAGCGACAAAATCTTAACGGCCTTTAACGCCGCACGCGCGATAAGTTGCCGATCGCCCTCATAGCTTTCGAATTCCAGAAAGTAGCTGTCCCCATTCAGGACTTCATAGATCGAGCGCGACGCGGCGATCACAAACTGTCCCTTCACGACACGATCATCGACCAGCGTCAGTTCCGCCGGAACAGTGGTCTGCTGCAGCGAATTGTCGACTTTGTTGCGTTCGAACATAACGGCCGGTCCTATTGCCTGTTGTCCGGCATGTCGCAGGTCTCTCTGCGATGTGCCGGCTTGGGACGGCCGGCATGCCGATGACCAGCGAACAGGCAATTTCCGTGCAAAGTCCGCCGCCAGCGCCGTGCAGCCGGTTTCGCCGCACCCGCACGGGCCCGGTGCGGGGCCGTTTCGCCTAGCCCGGACGCCGGCTGTGTGCTACGTCGCGGGCAGATTTTGCGCTGCATCAAGGCAGGCGCATGAACCCTTCAGGCTGACAATGAACCTTCGGAATATCGCGATCATCGCGCACGTCGACCATGGCAAAACCACGCTCGTCGATGAACTGCTGAAACAGTCGGGCGCATTCCGCGACAACCAGAAGGTTGCCGAGCGGGCGATGGACAGCAACGACCTCGAACGCGAGCGCGGCATCACCATTCTGGCCAAGTGCACCAGCGTGGTCTGGAAGGACACGCGCATCAACATCGTCGATACCCCCGGCCACGCCGATTTCGGCGGCGAGGTCGAGCGCATCCTGAACATGGTCGACGGCGTGATCGTGCTGGTCGACGCGTCGGAAGGCCCGCTGCCGCAGACCAAGTTCGTCGTCTCGAAGGCGCTCCGCCGCGGCCTCCGCCCGATCGTCGCCATCAACAAGATCGACCGCCCCGACGAACGCCACCTCGACGTGCTGAACGAGATCTTCGATCTGTTCGCCAATCTCGACGCGACCGACGAGCAGCTCGATTTCCCCGTGCTCTACGGGTCGGGCCGCAACGGCTGGATGGCGATGGCGCCGGAAGGTCCGCAGAAGGATCTGGCGCCGTTGTTCGATCTCGTGCTGGCGCATGTCCCGCCGCCGGCCGTCGACGACGGCCCGGTGCGCATTCTCGCGACGACGCTTGAAGCCGATCCGTTTCTCGGCCGCATTCTGACCGGACGCATCACGTCCGGCACGATCAAAGCCAACATGGCGATGAAAGCCATTCGCCACGACGGTTCGCTGGTCGAGAATTTCCGCGCCACCAAGGTTCTGGCGTTCCGTGGCCTCGAACGCGTGCCGGTCGAAGAGGCGCACGCAGGCGAGATCGTCGCCATTGCCGGCATGAGCGACGCCACCGTCGCCGATACGCTGTGCGATCCCTCGGTTGAAGAACCGCTCGTCGCCCAGCCGGTCGATCCGCCGACATTGTCGATGACGTTCCGCATCAACGACGGACCGTTTGCCGGCCAGGAAGGCAGCAAGGTTCAAAGCCGCGTCATTCGTGACCGCTTGATGCGCGAAGCCGAACGCAACATCGCCATCCGCGTGGCGGAAAGCGACGACAACGACTCGTTCACCGTCTCAGGCCGCGGCGAACTTCAGCTCGCGATCCTGATCGAAAACATGCGTCGCGAAGGTTTCGAATTGACCGTCTCGCGCCCCAAGGTCGTCTACAAGATGGACGAAACCGGCAAGCAGCGGCTCGAACCGATCGAAGAAACCATTATCGACGTCGACGACGCGCATACTGGCATCGTGGTGCAGAAACTGTCGGAGCGCCGTGGTGACCTGATGGAAATGCGTCCGTCGGGCGGTGGCCGCACGCGCATGGTGTTCTACGTGCCAACGCGCGGACTGCTCGGCTATCAGTCGGAGCTTCTGTCCGATACGCGCGGCACGGCGGTGATGAACCGGCTGTTCCATGCCTATGCGCCGTTCAAGGGCGACATTCAGGGCCGCCGCACCGGCGTTCTGATCTCGAACGGATCTGGCGAAGCGACAGCGTACTCGATCTTCAACCTGCAAGATCGCGGTCAGTTCATGATCGGCGCGCAAGCGCGTGTCTATGAAGGCATGATCGTTGGCGAGCACACGCGCGACAACGACCTCATCGTCAACGTCGTGCAGGGCAAGAAGCTGACCAACGTCCGCGCGTCCGGCAAGGACGACGCGTTGATCCTGACGCCGCCGATGAAGCTCACGCTCGAAAAGGCCATGAGCTACATCACGGACGAAGAACTCGTCGAAGTGACGCCGGAATCGATCCGTCTGCGCAAGCGCTGGCTCGACCCCAACGAGCGCAAGAAGCAGGAACGCAAGCGCGAAGCCGATCGCGAAGCGGGTGCGGCATAAAAGGTTGAATTCGGGAAAATTTCCTGGGTTGTTTGGATTTAGAGACACCCCCATCTTGAGGATGTGGGATTTTCAAGCACGTGCCTGTCCCTAGATCCAACACCACTTAGACTGAGGAGTTTTCCCATGAAGCGCATGGCCCTTATCGCATTCTCGACGTTCGCACTCACTGGCGCCGCACTGGCCGACGCCAAGCCCAGCGCCGACGAAGCAAAGAAGATCACCGACGCCATTGCCGCTGCCGGTTACTCGGGCGGCGAAATGGAAAAAGAGAGCGAAGGTTCGGGCGTCTATGAAGTCGACGATGCCAAGTCCAAGGACGGCATGCAGTACGACATCAAGCTCGACAAGGATTTCAAGATCCTGAGCGTGACGCGCGACTAACCTGTTGCCGTGAACCCACCACGGCCGTTTTGAC
>JBOFCQ010000342.1:0-23579 GCA_051646145.1 Hyphomicrobium sp. | reverse complement strand
GAATTCTTGGCGTCGATGAAATCCATATCCTTCGGCGACAGCGACAGCGGCTTCCAATCGAGGCCGCCCTCGAGCAGCATCGGACGCCCGGCGCGATGCGCGCCCTGATAGTTGGCTTCGAGTTCCGATTTCAGCCGCTCGAACTGCTCGCCGGTCATCTGCCCGTTCGAGGCCGCATAGACGAGCGCGCCGGATGGCCGCGCCGAATTGTCGAGCAGCGCCTTGTTCCACGTCGAGGCTTCGTTGTGGATGTCGATCGCCACCGCCGCCGCTTCGATCGGGCTCATGCCGTAGTGGTCGTTCAGCGGATTGAACATGCGCACGTGCAGGATCGGCCTCACGCCCGCAACCGCTTCATCCATGAAGCGCACCGAACGGCCGCCGGCCGTATACTCATAGCCCGCCGGCCAGCCGTCCGGCCCCGGGATAACTTTCATGCGGTCTGGGCGCAGCACATGCAATTCGCGCACGCGCCCGTCCAGCGCCACCGCTTCCACATAGGCGTTGCCGGCGACGAGCAGAAATCCGTACCAGCTCTCGAAGAAATCCGGCGTCGTGTGATCGAGGCTCGGCTGGCGCAATAGATCGAGCAGCGGATGATCCTCGATCTCTTCCGCACCCGAATAGAGCAGCAGCGGGATCGACGCCGCCGCTTCCGCGATCATGCGCACCGAGCGATAGCAGATGGCGTTGGCCATGAAGCCCTCGCGCGCGAAGGCGCCGTAGTCGCGCGGGCTCCACACCGGCTCGCCGAGCTGTTCGAAGTGCACGAGCCCGCCCGTTGCGCTGCCTTTCGCCGCCAGCGCGATTGACGGACCGCGCTCCGTTCGCCGCGCAACGCCAAAGCCCGGCACGAAGCGCCAAAGCGCCGCCGCTAAATTCGCCATTCGCCAATGTCCTTGTTCCGTGACCGTGTTCCACGCTTTCAGTCGGCGTCGTCGGCGCAGGTCCAGCCGAGCGGCTATGACACGCCGCGTCTCACAACATCCGGATGGCCGGGCCCGCGCCGTCCGACAGCATCAAATCCGTCACCGCCCACACCAGCGCATCGACGCGATCGGGACTGCGCCCATGCACCCGTCCGTCGGCCGCAAACGCGCACATCTGATCCTCAAGCGCATCGAAGCCGCCGACGTGCACCACGCGCGCCTGCGCATAGAGACTGGCGACCGGTTCCGCGCGCAGCCACTTGCCCCGCGTTGCCCGCACTTTTCTCACCGGCACATGGGCGCGGAACTGCCGCAGCACCTCGACCACGAGGTCGCCGCCCTGATTGACTTCCGCCACCAGCGCGTCGCATCCGAAATCGTCGTAGGCCGCGAGAGCCGCCTTCGCCCACGCCTGCGGCTCGCGGCCCTGCAGCGTGCGATCGGCCAGCACATAACAGCGGTTGTCGAGACCGAGGCCCGCAACAACGATACCGCAGGCATCCGACGACGCCGTCGCCGTCACCGGCGGATCGAGCGCGACGATGGTGCGCTTCATCTCGGGCGCCGCCGCCATACGCGCTTCCTCGATCCAATGACGCCGCCACAGCGCCGACACCGTATCGTCGATCACCTCGCCGTAGAGTTCCTGCCGGCCAAGCGGTGAGCCGGCATAGCGCCGCGTCATCTCGGCCATGAAGGCCGGCGCCAGGTGCACCGCGTTGTCGGCGGTGGCCAGCCGTGTAGTCACGGTCGCTTCGTCGGCCATCAGTGCTTTCAGATACGCATGCGGCCGCGGCGTCGTCGTCACCACGGCTTGCGGATGCGACCCGAGCCGCAAGCCGAATTGCAGCATGTCCCAAGCTTTCTGCGCGTTGCGCCACTTGGCGAGTTCATCGCACCAGGCGTGCGAGAACTGCGGCCCGCGCAATCCTTCCGTTTCATCCGCCGAAAAGAGTTCGGCGACGGCGCCGTTCGGCCAGGTCAGCCGCCGCTTCGAGGGTTCGAAGTGCGGCCGGTCGCGGCGCGCATGGATGGCGATGAGACCCGAGACGCCTTCGATCATCACATTGCGCACGTCGGCGATGGTCTTGCCGACGAGTGCGATGCGCGCCCTGTCGCCGCCGCAAGCCGCGTCACCGTCACCGCGCCCATCGCCCAGCGCTTTCGCCCGCACCCATTCGGCGCCAGCTCGTGTCTTGCCGGAGCCGCGTCCGCCAAGCATCAGCCAGACGCGCCACGCGGCGCCCCGCGCGGTTGCGTCCGGCGGCAACTGGTCGTCGCGCGCCCACAGATCCCAGTCGAACAGCAGCTCGTCGAGTTCCGCGGATGCGATCTCACTCAGATCTTTTGCCAGCCAGCCGTTGGCCATGGAGGCGCTCAAGACGGTCCGCAATCTGCTGGCGCAGGCTTTCCGCATGTTTCAGCGCCTCCTTGTCCGATGGTCGCTGCCGGCCGCTTTTGTCCTTGGCTATGGCCCGCTGCATATCGACTGCCTTCTCCAAGCTCGCCACCATTTGCGCCAACGCCCGCGACGCCCGTTCGCGATCCTGCGACGAGACACCCTTCTGCAATTCGAGCTTGGCGAGTTCGCTATCGATCGTGTTGTAAATGCGCTGCACCAGGGCGCGCGGCTGGGCTTTCCGCGGCGGCGCCCGCGTCGTGCGGGCGCGTTGCGCGCGGTTGCCCAAATTGCCAGGTCGCACACGCGGTGCCGGCGCATCGGCGGCCGCGTGGCGGTGCGCCTCGGTCTGGCCGTCGGGGTTGATCGGGTTGCCGACTTCGTTCGTGCCGTCCGGCTGGCCGCGCGACATGCGCCGGCCATCTACAGGCGCCGCGGCCTTCGGTTTAGACTTGGGTTTGGGTTTGGTCTTGGGTTTGGCTCCGACCTCGGCTTGGTCCTCAGCTTCGGACTTTGCCCGGGGGGCGCTCTCGGCTTCGGCCTTCGCTGCGCTCTCAGCCGCTACCCGTGACGTCCGCCCTCTCCGCCGCGATCGCGACGCGCCATCCTGCGCCGTTTTACTGGCTGCCATGGCGCGCACCCCGCAATCCGCACGCAGGCGCGAAGATGAACGCGCCCACTCAGCTCTATAATGGATGATGTGCCACCGGAAGATCTGGAACAGGGCCTGTATTGCGCCCGTTCATCTTCACATGGTTCGCACTATACGAAAACTATACATGCAGAGCGGTGCGCTGTCAATTCTAAAACGTCAAAAATTTCTCGTTTTTAGTTTTTAATTCAATGACTTGATGTCAAAATACTGCGCAACAGGCTATTCTAGAATACCTTCACGCACCGGGGATAACTTTTCCTGCCGGCCGTCACCTCAATCCGCACATCAATCCGCGAAATCGTCGATGATGTAGCGCTCGTAGTTCTCCACCTTCACGCGCGCCTCGGTCATGGCGAACGAACGCACCGAGATTCCGGCCTCGTGCACGGTGTCGGGCGAGCCCGAAATCAGCGGATGCCACCAGGCGAGGTCGCGCCCTTCGGAGACGACGCGATAGCCGCACGTTTTCGGCAACCAGCGCACGGACCGCGTTTTCTCCGGCGTTATTTCCACGCAATCGTGCATCAGCTTGAAGCGCTCGGCATAATTCGAGCAGCGGCAGGTCGAAACCTTGAGCATCCGGCACGACAGCCGCGTCAGATGGATGTCGCCGTTGTCCTCATCTTCGAGTTTAATCAGGCAGCAGCGCGCGCACCCGTCGCACAGGCTTTCCCATTCGGCCCGACTCATCTCCTCGAGCGTCTTGGTTTTCCAGAACGGCGCCTTCACCCTGCCCAATCTCCGCCTCCTCAATCGACTATTCCCTTGCCGACCGCCGCCTATTAATCACAATTTGGGCGCGATGGGATTCGTAACGTCGCGCATCACGCGCTAAATCGTGCAGCCGACGGCCGCGCCCGGCCGGTTCGGCATAGTCTGTTCGTCTTGCAGGGGCAATGATTCCTTGAACGACTGGTTCTTGAAGCAGGGTGGACGCGACCAGTTGATCGACTGGCTCGGGCTTGATTCCAAAATCAACTCCGTGCTGGCCGGAACATGGTCGCGCATCAAGGACTACTGGAACGCCGGATCGTCGTTCTTCGCCCGCTTTCATCTCGTCGGCTGGCGACGCCTGCTGAACGAGGGCGTGTCGGAAGCGGTGTCGATCACCACCGGCGGCCTCGTCGTTCTCTACGCGCTCGCGCTACCCGCATTCCTCGAATTCGACGAGAGCCGCTTTCTCACCGGCAAGTTCGCCGTCAAGCTGCTCGACGCCGACGGCAACGAGCTTGGCAAGCGCGGCATTCTGCACAACGATTCCGTGCCGCTCGACGAGATCCCGGACGCCCTGATCAACGCCACGCTCGCCACCGAAGACCGCCGCTTCTTCGAACATTACGGTATCGACTTCTACGGCACCGCGCGCGCTCTGATGACCAACATCCAGGCCAACGACGTCGTACAGGGCGGCTCGACGCTCACCCAGCAGCTCGCCAAAAACCTGTTCCTGTCGTCCGAGCGCTCCATCGACCGCAAGATCAAGGAGGCGTTCCTCTCCTTCCTGCTCGAAAGCCGCTACTCCAAGCGCGAGATCCTGAAACTCTACTTCGACCGCGCCTACATGGGCGGCGGCGCATTCGGCGTCGAAGCGGCGGCGCAGTATTACTTCGGCAAGTCGGTGCGCGAGATCAATCTCGCCGAAGCGGCACTGATGGCCGGCCTGTTCAAGGCGCCGGCGAAATACGCGCCGCACGTCAATCTTCCGTCCTCGCGCGCCCGCACCAGCGAAGTGCTCGACAATCTCGTCGAGGCCGGATTCTACACCTCCGGGCAGGTGCACGCCGCGCGCATGAACCCGGCCAAGACCATCGACCAGACCAATACCGCCAGCCCCGACTGGTTCCTCGATTGGGCCTTCGATGAAGTGCAGCGCCTCGCCGAAGGCAAGGGCCAGTACGTGCTGACCGCGCGCACCACCATTGATCTCAATCTGCAGCGCAAGGCCGAGGAAACCGTCAACGCCGCCGTCGCCAAGGAAGGCAAGGCGATGCACTTTGGTTCAGCCGCCATGGTCGTCACCGAAACCGACGGCGCGGTGCGCGCCATCGTCGGCGGACAGGACTACGGCGAAAGCCAGTTCAACCGCGCAACCAAAGCCAAGCGCCAGCCCGGCTCGTCGTTCAAGGTCTACGTTTACGCGGCGGCGCTGGAAAATGGCTACACACCGCAATCGTCGGTGCGCGACGCATCGCGCTCGTGCGGAAACTGGTCGCCGCAGAACTACGGCGGTAGCGGCGGCAGCGGCGCGCGCATGCCGCTGTGGATGGGTCTCGCCAAATCCTACAACACGGTCGCCGCCGAACTCTCCTTTGCCGTTGGCCGCGAAAAGGTCATCGACATGACCAAGCGGCTCGGTGTCTCCGGCGTCAAGAAAACATGCTCCATGGCGCTCGGCGACGGCGGCGTGACCGTGATCGAGCACGTCGGCGGTTTCGCCACGTTTGCCAACGGCGGCAAGCTCGCCAAGCCCTATGCGATCCTCGACATCACCACGTCGAAGGGCGACGTCCTGTATTCGCGCGAACGCGACGAACCGCCTGCGCCGCAGGTCGTCTCGCCCAAGGTCGCGGCGCAGATGAACTTCATGATGAACAAGGTCGTGACCGATGGCACCGGCACGCGCGCCGGTCTCGAGTTCACGAACGTCGCCGGCAAAACCGGCACATCGACGGGCCCGAAGGACGCATGGTTCGTCGGCTTCACCGGCAAGTACGTCGCCGGCGTCTGGCTCGGCAACGATGACAACCGGCCGATGTCGGGCGGCAGCCGCGGCGTTACCGGCGGACAATTCGCAGCGCCGATCTGGCACGCCTTCATGACTGTCGCGCATACCGACATGAACATTCCCAACATTCCCGGCCTCGATCCTCATCCCGCCCAGATCGCCGAGCAGCAGCGCATCGCCGACGTGCGCGCGGCGGAAAGCGCTGCCGGATACGGCGATGGCATCGCCGCCGACGGCACCCGCACCAAGGACGGGCAGATGTCGGACGGCACGCGCGAAGCGCTGAAGAAATTGACGGCGGCGTTGCGCAAGGCCGGCGGCATCGCCGAGCCGGTCGCGGTCACGCCGGCATCGAATACGTCGACAGGCGCATTGCCCCAGCCGGCAGACCGCGCCCCCGCAGCCGGCAGCGCGCCCGATGCGGCCGTGCCCTCGGCGCCTCTGCCGTCCGCCAAACCGCCAGTTGATCAGACGCCGTCGAACAAGGCGCCCACGGCTCCGGCAAAATCGGATCGCCGCGCAGGCCTCACCAATGAGGAGACGCCGCGCCGTGGCCGTTGAGGATCTGCCATCGCCATCGGTCATGATCGATCGGCCGACACAGCCGCCGTCGGCCATGCGCACCGCGCTCGGCATTCTGGCCACGCAACTGCTGCGCCTCATCGTGACCGCGGTCGCGCTCACCGCCGCCGTTACGCTCGGCGTCTATTCCAGCCGTCAGATGATCGCGCGCGGCGGCCCGTTCTCGACCGAAGTGCTCGGCCCCTGGCAGCATTGGACATCCGCCGGGCAGGCCGACGCCGATCCCTACACGCGCGCCAACCTCGCCCAGAGCGGCGTTCTGCGCTTATCGTCGGAAGTGGCTGGCGTCTTCGAAGCGACAAGCGACGGACTTGGCGCGTATCTGCATTCCTCCTGCAATTATCTGATCGAAGGGCCATCGACCAACGGGCAGTGGTGGAGCCTGGCGGTCTTCGACAGCGGCGGCAAATTGATCACCAATGAGTCCGAGCGCTACACCTTCACCAGCGACACCGCGGCGATGAACCCCGACGGCACCTACATCATCACGCTTGGTCGCGATGCGCGGCCCGGCAACTGGCTGCCGACCAGCGGCGCCGGGCGTCTGACGCTCATCTTCACGCTGCTCGATCCGGCGATGGGCCTGTCGCCCGAGGAGCGCGCCGAGCGCTACAAGCTGTTGCCCGCCGTGCGCCGCGAGGCCTGCTCATGATATCGCCTCCCAAGCAGGTCACCGGATGGCGTCTGTTCGTGGCCGTGCCGCTCGTCGCCGCCATCACCCACATCGTCGTGACGATCTTGGGCATGAACGCACTGTCGGGCAGCGCGCATGCGCGTCTCGTCGCCGGTCTCGCGCCGAACAAGATGCAGATCCTGATGCCGATCGGCCCGAAGCATCAGCCGCTGCCGTTCCTCGCGCCCGATGCGCGCTATGCCATCTGCGCCTTCGACACCGCCACCGGTCCGATCGACGTCAACGCCGAACTGTCCGAGCTTGGCTGGACGATCGGCATCTTCAGAACGGACGGATCGAGCGCCTATTTCGCGGCCGCGACCCCCGGGCGCGTCACGCGCATCGCGCTCACCATCGTGCCCGATGACGATCGCTTCCTGGGTTTGACGGCCGAAGCGCAGGGCCGCGTCGACGCCTCGGCGCCGCCGCTCAAGGTTGCCGCCCGCAACGGGCTCGTCGTGGTGCGCGCGCCCGACAAGGGCGCCGCCTATCGCGCGGAAAGCGAAGCCGGGCTCGCACGCGCGTCATGCACGCCGAAAACCTACTGACGACGACGGCTGTCTGAGTGTCTGGAATTTTGTAGGCAGCGACCGCGCCGCTCGCATCACGATGCGACGCGCGTTGTTCGAGACGATCCATCTCGTGACGCGCTATGCCGGCGGCCACCTGAACCCGGATCAAGCCCTGCCGGTTCAAAGACCCGCGCGGCGCGCCCGCCTCTCAATGTCTGAGAGATCTCTGTCGTCTTTAGTCGCCAAGTTCCATGCGATCGCGACGGCGTGACTTGCCGCGCGTCGGCTTGCTCGGCGGCGTCTCATCCCAGCGCTCGTAGCGCACACCGGGGAAGAACACGATTTCCGCCGGACGCATGTGACCGCCGCGCGCGCCGGCATCGGCCGCATGGTAGCCCCGGTCACTTAGTCTGAATTCCAGTATCGTCGCCATCGTTCGTCCCCAAGGCACGGCTTCGGCCGCATGCACTGAGCCGCTGAGCAACCAGGCCGGTTCGTCGATCGCGAACACGCAGGACGAAAAAAGGGAGGCGACGTTGACGTTCCGTCGGCGCTGATGCGGCACGAATCAGCGCGTATACTGATTGAGAGACAAACCTGTTAAGGAACCCTTAACGGCGCGGTGAAAGAAGTTCTGCGTCAAGGAAATGCCGTCCCTGTCGGTCTTCGACCTCGATGATCCAGAGATCGCTGTCGAAGCGCTGCTCCTTTTCGAGCGCATTCGAGATCGACGCGTCATCGCAAAACGCGCCATCGAAATGCGCAACCCAGCGCCGCTCGTAATCGGCATCGCTGAGCCCTGCGGGGGCCGGACCAAAAAGCGCCGCCGTGCCGTCGAGGCGGCTGATCTTGATGTAGATGGCCCCCGCGTCGTCGTCCCCGTGACGCACGACAACGGCCGCCGCATCGTTGACCATGCAGCGCCTGATGTAGGCTTTCACCCAGAATTCCGATTTGAGGCGCATGTCGGTTGGGTCAATCCTTGTGCCAGCAACGCACCCGCCATCCCTAGCCCCGATCGAACGGCATCGCAAATTGGCGCGCAGGCAATCGCGACTGAGCCGGACGTTTTGTGACGTATGACGTCGATCAGCGCTGCACGTTGCCGTTGCGCGCCGAGGCGGCTGCGCGGCCGGCAACCGGCGTCTTCGCCGGGGCCGCGCCGCCGAGCACGGGCTTGGCAATTGGCGCGGGCGTGGCGCTATTGGCCGCGGCGGGTGCTGCCTGCCCTTGCAACCGAACGAGCCGGCTGACGAGCGGCGCCGAAATGCGTCCGGTCACCGGCAGCTTCTGGTCTGTCTCGAACGCGCGGATCGCCCCGCCGAGTTCGGCGTCGATCTTGCCGTCGACGCGGACGGCCTTGAACCCACGCTGCACGAGCGATTGTTCGACAAGGCGGACGATGCTCGCGGCTTCCACGCTGCCGACTTCGGCGTTGACCGGGCGCGGCGCGGCGGGTGCCGCCTGTGAGAGAATGATGCGGCTCAGCAGCTCTTCGCGCGGTTCAGCCGTCAGCATCAGCCCGCTGTCGTGTTCATAGGCCATGATGGCGGCGCGCGTGACAAGCCCCAGCATGCCATCAGGTTGCCCCGTCGCGTAGCCGCGCGTATTCAACTCGCGTTGTATGGCCCGTATGATTTCCGTCTGGCTCATCGCCGGCTCGGCAACGACAACCGGCGGCTCGACGGTGACGCGCGTGCCAACGGCGGGTGCGTTCAGACTTTCTGTCGCATCGCCGCTCGTGCGCGGTGTCGCGCTATCGCCGGTCTCGAGGCCACCTGCCGTGTCCGCGCCGCCGATGCCAAGCGCCGCCGCACGCGGCAAAGATGCCGTCTCGATACGATTGATGCGGCGCCGTTCCTGAAACCCGACGAGGTTGATCAGAACAGTCAAGCTCAGTCCGGCGAATGCGAAAATCGCCCACCGCATCTCGCTTTTTGACAGTTTCTCGATCATGGCCGGCGCTTCGATCCTTCGCCCGATGCTAAGGACCAGAGTATCGCGGCCAGCCGTTAACACGCCATTAACCTGGCACGCGCGCCGCGCCTTCGCGCTGCCCAAAACACGGCCACCACAGCGCCGCCAATTAGATTGCATTTGATCTATATGCGCACAAAATTGCACCGCGCTCGGACGCGTTGCTTTGAACCTTTCCTGCTATTCGTGGTGGTGTCGAAGTCGGTCATCGTAAGTGACACCGATCGGCAGTTGAGACGATTGCGTTGGAGTTCGCGTGTAATGGGATTATTCCGTCTGGGAGCGCTGGTCGCCGTCGGCATCGCTGTGATGCCGTCCGATAGCGAACAGCAGGAAATGCTCTACAATCGGGCCGCCAGTGCCACGGCGTGGGCCGTGACATTCTGCGATCGCAACGCCGCGACGTGCGCTCAAGCGGCAGCCGGCTGGCAAGTCTTTGTCGCCAAGGCCGAGTTCACGGCCCGCGTCGCCTACGACCTGATCACCGACAATCAAGCGGCAACGGTCCGCACCGCTGCCGATGATGGCGCGCCCGAGCGACGCCCGCCGGATGGCGGCGCCGTTGCCCGCAGCGCGCTGGCGCCGACACGGCTCGATTTTCAAACCGACACGCTGACCACGCGTGACCGCGAACCGGCATGGCGCGCCAAGACCGATCGCAAATCCGGCATTTGAGATTGCGACGCCGCCAAAGTCCTTGCGGCGGCGTCATCCCCGACACTATGTCTAGCGCGGCGCCCGCCTTTGCGGCGCTGACCGTATAGCTAGGCCACGCCCTTATGTCCCTCGACGACATCCAATCGGACTTCGCGCTCCTCGACGATTGGGAAGATCGCTATCGTTACGTCATCGAACTTGGCCGCACCCTGCCGGCGCTCGACCCGGCGCTGAAAACGGACGCCAACAAAGTGCGCGGCTGCGCCAGTCAGGTGTGGCTGGCGACGAACCGCATACCCGCCGGCGGCGGTGGGCGCGACCGCCTCGAACTGCTCGGCACCAGCGATGCCATGATCGTGCAAGGCCTGATCGCCGTGCTGTTCTCGATCTATGAGGGCAAGACGGCCGACGAGATCCTGGCGACCGACGCGCAAGCCGTGTTCGCCGAACTCGGCCTCAAGGATCATCTGACGCCGCAGCGCTCGAATGGTCTGGCCGCCATGGTGCAACGTATCCGCGCCGATGCCGCCGCCATCGCGCGCGGGTGAGCGCATCAGCGTCAGAGCAACGTCAGGCGCCGTTGCCGTCGCCATCAATACGCGGCCGATAATCCGCAGCGCCCCAATGATGCAGGCGCGCCGGGCCACGCCCCTCCTGCGCCGCGGACGACACCTTGATCCCATAGTGGCGCGCCAGGTTTCTGAGTGCGATCTGCAAAACGATCTTGCCGGAGCGCTGCGGCCATCCCGCCGATTTTTCGAGTGTCTCGAGGCCGCGCAGATGGCAGCAGACATCGATCAATACGCCGGCCAGTTCCGGACCGGCCGCCGCGAGGGCGTGCGAGACGCGCGTGCGCGCCGCGATGACGTGATCGGCGAGTTCAACGCCATGTCCCGGCACGCCGCGCCGTCCGCCGCTACCGCCCATCGCGCCCGACCAGTTGGACGTGATGCGCGGCGTCAACTGCGCGATTGTGAAATCGGCGCGCAGGCGCTCGCCGGCCTCGAATTCTTCACGCGCGATGAGCGGACGGCCACTCTTGTCGCGGCGACGCGCGAGCCATCCGAGCGGGCTTTCCGCATCGTTGACTTGGGGCGTGTTGACTTGTGGCGTGTTCACCTCGGGCGTGCTGCGCTGGCGCGTTGCGGCCGCACTAAGGCGTAACGCATCCGCGCTGCCTTTGATGTCCGTGCATGCACCATCTCTGCCCGCCGCGCTGCGGCCGTCCGTGCCATCCATCATGAGCATTCCTTCAATCGGTGAGCGATGCGATCGGGCGCGCGACCATGTTCGGCACCGCCCATTCGAGAAGATCGAGCACCCGGTCGAACGTCGGGTCGTCGCGCCGGTCCTCGACCACAGCACAGGCGTGGGCAACCGTTGTGCGATCGCGCGCGAACATGCGCCCGACATCGGTCAGCGACAGGCGGCACGCCACGTGCGCCAGGTACATCGCCACCTGCCGCGCCAGGGCTGTCGTCTTTTTGCCGCGCTGCAAGTGAATGAGCTTTTCGGGCTCGACGCCGAACACTCGAATGACTGCGAATTCGATGGCCCGGCGCGCGTCGTCCGGTGCGAGGTCGAGCGCTGTCACCGTATCCCATGGCGAGCGCACCGAGCGCAGTCTGGCGCCTCGGCCTGCACCGCTGCCACCGGCGCCCGCCGATGCAGCGCCGAGGATAGCCGGCGCGGCATAGAAACTGTCCGAGGCAAGCATGGACCGAACCTCCATTGCAGTGTCACCGACGATGCGGGCGGTGCGACCGCCACCCGACACCATGGATCGTAACGCAACTGGCGAGGGCGCTCGCGCTAAAGCTAAGCCAATCGTGAACGGCGGGGATAAGTTTTGTTGCCGCTTCCATCGGGCGGCACGCCGCATCGCGATCCGCAAATATTTGGCGGCAAAGTTGTCCTCGCTTGCGCCGGCGGCCTGACACTCCGGTGTCATGACACAGCGTCCGCCGCGTTCCGCCAGACCCGCGCCCTCACACGGCACCAAACCGGTTGTCGCCTCGGGCGGCATTGCCAAGTCCAGCGCTGCGATCTCGGAAGCGGGTGTCGCCAGCGCCGACGCGCGCCGTCGCCGCGAAGACCTCGCCCGCGTGCTGCCGCTCTGGCCATCGGAACTTGCGGATCTGAGCCTTGCTGGTCGCCGGCACATGCTCAAGGTCCTGGAGCGCGCATTGCGCGGAGAACGCCGACGCGGCATCGCCGGCCACTGGGCCTATGACCTCGCGCGGCACGCAAGCCTCTTTGCGCTCTGGCGCGCGGAACGCGCCGAACTGAAACAGCTCGCCGCGCGCTGTCAGTACCGGGACCGGCAAAGCAAAAACCCCGCCACGGGGCGGGGTCGCAAGCAGAGCGATAATCTGTAATCGCGTTCGCCGGCATGCATGCCGGCATTCATCATGAGCCCGGGCGAGAGACGCGCAACCCATCGTGCTGCGCCGAGCGTCCTGCCTTCAGCGCACGCTCAGCGCACCGCGTGACGCGTGCTTGCCTCAGCGCTCGCGCTTCGTGCCGAGGCCCATCTTTTTCGCCAGATCAGAGCGCGCACGCGCATAGTTCGGCGCCACCATCGGATAGTCGTGCGGCAAGCCCCACTTCTCGCGATACTCTTCCGGCGACAAGTTGTAGTGCGTGCGCAGGTGACGCTTCAGCGATTTGAACTTCTTGCCGTCTTCGAGGCAGATCAGGTAATCGGCCATCACCGATTTCTTGACGGCGATCTTCGGCTTACTGTCCTCGCGCTCGACGGGGGCGGGCCTGCCGGCCGCGCGGCTCAATGCGGCGTGCGTGTCGGCGATGAGGCCCGGCAGATCCCCGGAGGCGATGTTGTTCTTCGAGACATACGCCGCAACGATCGTCGCGGTGATGTTAACAAGATCGGGCGAACCACTTCCGTCCATCACAAGACCCTTCTTTCGACCTAATCCCTGGCCCGGCTTCGACCTCGCGCTGCGACTGAGCCGCGACTGCCTCTGCCGTCCTAGATCAACTACGTGATATTGCGCCGTTCCAGATCATCGTTCGGGAAAAACATCCCGAACACTTGCAACTGTCGTAGATCTGAGCAGATCAACTGCATATCCGGCAACAACCCTAGGACAACATTTATCTTGGATTGTCAACAAGAGCACCGAACTTCATCGCGCCTGTCTATTTATTGCGCCACATTGCAGGCAGACTGCCAATATCGTGAGCAGTCTTGCCGCGATCGCAGTTGCGACGGCGGCGGTTGACGCCCGCGCGCGAATAGAGGGATGGTGCCCGGCCGCAGCGCGCGGCCCCTCCTATGAAGGCGCTTCCAGATGACCACGACCCCCTCGTCCGCTGCCGCATCGCCCACGACCGAGACGCCCACGACCGCAACGTCGCCGGCGCCGCCCCCGCCGATCGCCGACGAGCGGCCCGTGCGCACAACCCATCACGGCATAACGATCGACGATCCCTATGCGTGGCTGCGGGCCGACAACTGGCAGGATGTCATGCGCAAGCCGGCAACGCTTGCGGCCGATATCCGCGCCTACCTCGACGCCGAAAACGCCTACGCCGACGCGGCGCTCGCCGACACGGCCGAGTTGCAGGAGCAGCTCTTTCTCGAAATGAAGGCGCGCCTCAAGGAAGACGATCGCCAAGTGCCGACGCCCGACGGGCCGTTCGAGTATTTCCCGCGCTTCGTCAAAGGCGGGCAGTACCCCGTGTTCTGCCGTATGCCGCGCGGCGGCGACATGGACAGCGCTAGCGTCATCCTCGACGGCAACGCGGAAGCCGCCGGCAAGACCTACTGGGATCTCGGCGGCCAGACGCATTCGCCCGATCATCGCCTGCTCGCCTATGCCACCGACGACAAGGGCTCGGAACTCTACACCATCCGCATCCGCGACCTCGATAGCGGTCAAGATCTCGCCGACGAAATTCCAGACACGCGCGGCGCCATGGCGTGGTCGGCCGATGGCCGAACGCTGTTTTACATTCGCGTCGATGCCAATCACCGCCCGCTGTTCGTCCACGCCCACGTCATCGGCACGCCGGTTGCCGACGACAAGCTGATCTTCGAAGAGAAGGACACCGGCTTCTATCTCGGCCTGTCGTCCACGCAGTCGCGCGTCTTCGTCATGATCGACGTGCACGACCATGAGACGAGCGAAGTGCATCTGATTGACACGCGCACCAGCGAGATCGCGCCGCGCCTCGTCTCGCCGCGACGCAAGGGCCACCAGTACAGCGTCGAGCACAACGGCGACCGTCTGATCATCCTCACCAACTCCGGCGATGCCGAGGATTTCCGCCTGTGTTCGGCGCCGGTCGCCACGCCCGGCGAAGCGCACTGGCGCGAGATCGTACCGCATCGCGCCGGATGCCTGATCATCGACGTCAACGTCTACCGCGATCACATGGTGCGCCTCGAACGCGAGGACAGCCTGCCGCGCATCGTCATCACGAATTTCGCCGATGGCGGCGAACACGCCATCAGTTTCGACGAGGAAGCCTATGCGCTCGGCATGGCGGGCGGATACGAATACGAGACGCGCAACCTGCGCTTCACCTATTCGTCGATGACGACGCCGGCTGAAACCTACGACTACGACGTGGTCAGCAAAAACCGCGTGCTGCGCAAGCGCCAGGAAGTGCCAAGCGGACACACGCCGTCCGATTACGTCACGCGCCGCCTGTTCGCGCCCGCGCCCGATGGCGAGACCGTTCCCGTAACGCTGCTCTACCGGCGCGGCACGCCGCTCGATGGTTCGGCGCCCGTGCTGCTCTATGGCTACGGCGCCTACGGCATCTCGATCCCGGCGTCATTCTCAACCGGACGCCTGTCGCTCGTCGATCGCGGTTTCATCTACGCCATCGCCCACATTCGCGGCGGCAAGGACAAGGGCTATCGCTGGTACACGAGCGGAAAGATGGCCGGCAAGGTCAACACCTTCCGCGACTTCATCGCCGCTGGCGAACATCTCGTCGCCGAGGGCCTGACACGGCGCGGCCGCATCGTCGCCAACGGCGGATCAGCCGGCGGCATGCTGATGGGCGCGGTGGCCAACATGGCGCCCGATCTGTTCCTCGGCATCATTGCCGAAGTGCCTTTCGTCGATGTCTTGAACACCATGCTCGACAAGGATCTGCCGCTGACGCCGCCCGAGTGGCCCGAGTGGGGCAACCCGATCGCGAGCGCGGACGAGTTCAACATCATCCGCGCGTACTCGCCCTATGACAACGTTGCCGCCCTCAACTATCCGCACATCCTTGCCGTTGCCGGTTTGACCGATCCACGCGTCACCTATTGGGAGCCGGCGAAGTGGATCGCCAAACTGCGCCGGCAGAACACGTCGGCGAATATGGTGCTGCTGAAAACCAACATGGGCGCGGGCCACGGCGGCGCATCGGGACGCTTCGAAGCGCTGCGTGAATCAGCGCGCAACTTCGCCTTCGCTCTGAAAATTTCTGGGCTTGCGCATGCGGCGAGCGCACGCGCCGCGCCACCTTCAGCGGCGCCCACGGCTTAGCTTAAGCCGCCTGATGGACGGGCACGATGGTCGCTCGCGCGGCGGTTGCGCTTGTCGCGTCTTGGCTCGGGTTTCGCCTCGCGTCTGACGTTGCGTCTGGCACCACATCTGACCTGCGTCAAACATTCCAGACGATGCTTCAAATTTTATCGATCCGGAAAGGCGTTTGATGGCACATGTGTGCGATATACGTCGTCATTGAGAGATTGCATTTTGTAATTTCGGTCGATTTTCCAAGAGGCTTCATCCGCCAGCGCGCGGTGCATAGTCCCCAAAAACGTACTGCACACAGACTTTGTTAAGTCTGCCGGAGAAATCAAGAATTCGTAAATAACTTTCACTAAAATTGTCGCGAATTTCGCAACCACATCGAAAGCACCGGGCGGCCATAGTGCCTCTGTTATCAGCAGAGGTCTCACCATGGGCATGCTCAGAATTCGGCTGCGCGAGTTTCCGCGCCGGGAGGACGGCGCGGTTGGCGTTGTCTTCGGGCTTGCCATCATCGTGCTGCTTGGTCTCGCCGGCGCCGCCGTTGATTTTAGCCGCTGGCACAATGCCCAGACGCGCACATCCGAAGCCCTCGATACAGCCGTGCTCGCGGCCGGCCGCCATCTGCAAGTCGATCCCGACAACACGACCGCCGCCATCGCCGCCGCCGAAGCCTACTTCGCCAACGCCATCAAGGGCCGCATCCCGGTCTTTGCCGAGAACGCGAACTTCCAGATGAGCCCCGACGGCCTCGCCATCGAAGGCACCGTCACCGCCAAGATCGCGACGCCGCTTCTGAAGCTCGTCAAGACATCCGATCTGCCGATTTCAGCCAACGCCCGCGCCGTGCTCGGCATCGGCGGCGGCAACGGATCGAGCAACGTCGAAATCTCCGTCATGCTCGATGTCACCGGGTCGATGTGCGACGACGGCGTTGGGCCGTGCACGACATCGAGCAAACTCGACGCCCTGAAAGTCGCCGCCAAGGACTTGATCAACGTCGTCATCAATCCGAACGTGCCCGACGAAGTGGCCCGCGTCGCCATCGTGCCGTTCTCAACGCGCGTGCGCGTCGGCAGTTGGAGTGGCAGCCAGACGCCGGACCTGATGAAGCCGTTGACCGACGTCGATTCGACGTTCAGCGGCTGGTACACCTACTGCACCGATTGGACGGTGACGGGCGGCGGCAGCGAGCAAAACTACTCCTACACCTGCAATACGGTCGCCACGAATTACTATCCCGACGAGAAGATCAAGCCGTGCGTCTCCGACCGCAACGGACCGGAAGAATTCACCGACAAGGCGCCCGGCCCCGGCGCCTGGCTGAACGCCGCCGACGGCAGCCGCTTCCCCGTCAGCCGCGACAGCACCGACATTCCCATCACGGCAGGCTCCGGTACGGGCGCCTCGTCATCCGACCCGGCGAGCGGCTGGAACCACGGCAACAGCGGCTATTGCGACGACGAGCACGAGAACAACGGCATCGTGCCGCTCTCCGCCGACAAGACGATGCTGCACGCACAGATCGACGGCCTCAGCGCTTACGGCGCAACGGCGGGTGCGCTCGGCACGGCGTGGGCCTGGTACATGCTCTCGCCCGAGTGGTCGAACATCTGGACCGGCGCCAGCACACCCGGCTCTTACGATGATCTGACCGCGCTGAGCGCCGGCGGCAGTCCCAAGCTGCGCAAGATCGCCGTGCTGATGACCGACGGCCAGTACAATACCTATCGCAGTTGGAAGGGTCAGAACCCCGACGACGTATCGAACAACGCCAAGTCGCTGTGCGCCAACATGAAGGCCAAAGGCCTCGAGATCTACACCGTCGGCTTCGACCTCGACTCTCTGCCCGCCGCCGACAAGGCGCGCGCCACCGATACGCTGCAGACCTGCGGCAGCGACCTCAGCCACTTCTATTACGCGCAAGACAACGAGCAATTGAAGCAGGCCTTCCGCGACATCGCCATCAAGCTGTCGACGCTGTACATCGCCAACTGAGGCGAGCCGGCGCGACGCAATGTTCTTGAGCTGGGGCGTATCGGAAACAACGTCGGCCAGGGCTGGCGCTGTTTGCGAGACGCGATCGACAAGGAACGGCAGGCAATAAAAAAGGCCCCCGGAAGGGGGCCTTTCATCGTGTGCAGCGCTAGGCTGCATCCGCTCGGAAGACAGGCGGTTTCATAGCCTCCTCGCGGCCAGTGTCGGACATCAAACCAATTCCGATGTAACGAACTCGTCCTGCAATGCGCTCCTTCTTCACGCCAAGTTCAGCGAACTCGCGTCCAAAGCTCGGAAGCGCTAAAGGCTCCTTGCTCTTGGTTTCACACCACGAACAATAGTCTTCGTACAGTTGAGTAGCAGTTACACTCGATCCGTCCTGGACCTCGATGTTCTCCTTGTAGAAACGCTCCACGTCTGTTTCGGGAGCAACCAGTCTAGCCGGCGCAGCGACCCGCACTTCAGCGGTCGCATTCTCGATGACCTTCTCTTGAGGCTTCTCGATCGTGCGATTGTCGTTGGCACCAGAACGCGGCTTCTTGACTTGAACAGCGACTGGCGTGAGCGCCGGTACTGCCACCGCTGCCGCAGCGGTGTTCTCGATGGCCGCAACCATTGGCGGTGCGGCGGGAGCCTGGCGGTCATAGAGACGCCACTGGCTGAATGCGACGTACATGCCGAACCCCGAACCGATTTCGAGCAGCAGCGCGACGAAAACCGTCAGAGCCATTTGCACGTTCTCGATCTTGACGCTGGGGAAGAATACCATCGCAAGGTCGGTCAGAACCTTCGCCTGCGGGTCGGCCTCCGTCATCACTGTATTGCCCTGCTGGGCTTCAAGCTTGGCTCTGATCTCAGCAATGCGCTGATCAGCAGCCTTACCTTCGCTGGCAGCCGCAAGCTCAGCATTGAGCTCGTGATACTGCTGGCAGAATGCCCGTTCGGTCTTCGTTGTGGCCGCGGTGCATTCCTTCGACCACTTCCAGCCCCGCTGAGTTTTGAGAGCGTCGATCTCGCTGACGACCGTCTCATGTGGACGGTGCTGCGGGATCCAGCCCGACTTCTCCTCAGCACGCTTCAGTTCGGATCTGAGATCCTGATAGGACTGAGCGGTCTGGGCGCGGTGGCCTGTGGTGTCGAAGCGGTTCAGGGCTGCGTGCCCCAAAGCACTGGTCATCGAATAGGAGGTGACGACAACCCACACGATGACGGACGCGGCCGCTTGGGACCACATCTTGTTTCGAACTGCGGCGAAGAAGAAGAACGGTATCAGCGCTTTCATACAATCCGCAGCCGCTGAAGCCGCACCGTAGATCTGGCCGTCAAACTCGGTTCGCCCGAGGCTGTAGCCGAAACTCCAGTTCATAGTCGCAGACACGGCTAGCAGTACGCCGGCCGCTAAAACTCCAAACACGCCTAGAGCATGTCTTAGCATTGCCCTCTCCATATGCGAGGACCGGTTCGACGCTTGACGTTGATCGACCGGCCGTTTCGGTATTGTGGCGGTTCCGCTTGAGGAGCAATCCAAGCGACAGCCAGGTTCTCGAACGCAAAATGAGCGCAACCACACCTTGCACCACCCTGAAGGTCTGTGAGCTCCGGAGCCATCCCCATGGCGGCCGGCAGACAATCAAGCCGTGAGCGCAAAACGGTCGCGCGCGAGAACCAAACCCAACCCCCGAAATCCCCAATCCACAGACGGCCATCGCCGCTCGATCGCGCGTGTGGATAATGAGACCCCAGGCCGGGTCGAGACACAAAACCATACCTAAAACGCACCCCTTATCGATCAGGGCTATGCGATTCGAATATAGTTGTTAATCGAATTGTTAAGAGATTCAGAAAGCTAGATTTCGCGGAGTAAATTTGTGGCACATGAGCAACAGAGACGCCAGCCAGCCGGCCACTGTGCATAACGCACACGCTATCCCCGGCTTATCAACAGAGCCCGACGTCGCGGGAAGTCTCTACCGGTAGCACAACTTAAGCGCGATGTCCGCACGCGCAGTCGGCCGGGATATCGCCCCGCCGGGTACATCTGCTTCGCCTTGATCTCAAGGACACCTGAGGTTGCATGTGCGATGTTTTCGTTTATCATTTGTAAAAATACGTCGTCTTCTGATGATATGCTTCTTCCCAAAGACAAGCGGAGGGGACATAACCACCTTTGACGAATAGGACGACGTCGGATCGCTGCTACACGGACCGCACCACGATCTCGTCACGGCCACCGCACGACGCACGGCTGGAACGCTTGGGGTCGATCCGCATCGGGATCAGCTGAGCGTGGCGCGATTGAGCAAGGTCATTCAGCCCCGGCGGCGGAGTGCCAAACTACTGACGGGGCAACTTTTCGAGGCGGTTTGGGTTTCGTACGCGTGATGAAGTGGCCTGTCGGGCAACTTGGGCAACTTTGAAGAGCACGACGTTGAGACGCCTGACCGTGAGACGCCTGACGTTGCGAAGTTTGACGTTGCGAGCCTGTCGTTTGAATTGAGTTCGCACTTCGCCGTGCGACTGTAGTTGAAGGGGAGTAGAGATCATGAAGCGGCTCAGCGGAGTTCTCTTGATCCTGTCCGGCATCTCGGTTGGTGCCTATGCGTATCTGCCGGAACAGCCCGATGGCGCGGCGAAGCTGAGAGAGCTGACCCGCATTTCAGCCGCTCCCGACCGTGAGGCGCGCGCGCTCGATCGCGACAGCGTTGCGGCCGTCACCGGCCCTTCCGACACCGCGCCGACCGCCGTCGCCCCCGCCTACACGCAACCCGCGAAGCCGAGCACCTGGACAACGGTCGTTTCCGTCGACAGCACCGGCCCGGCGCCGATGACGTCATCGCGTCCCGGCGACGGCGAAGCCCGCGCCGATCTCGCCCGCTCCATTCAGCGCGAACTGAAGCGCGTCGGCTGCTACGGCGGCGACATCACCGGTCTGTGGAACCCCTCGACCCGGCGCGCGATGAGCGCGTTCATGGATCGCGTCAACGCCACGCTTCCCGTCGATCAGCCCGACTATATCCTGCTGACCCTCGTGCAAGGCCACAAGGCGGCCGCGTGCGGAGCGCCGTGCCCCAAAGGCCAGGTGGCAGCAGATGCTGGTCGCTGCGTACCAACTGCCGTCATGGCCCAGTCCATCACACAGCCCAATGACGCCGCACGCGTGCCGGCGCGCGACAGCCGCCGTGATGCAGCGTCGGGCGTCAAGGTCGTTGCAGCACCCGCAACGCCCGCCGCCCCTGTTGCCGCATCGAAGAAATCCAACGCCGCCGCTGAGCGCAGCATCGTGACGGCCGAAGTCGCGCGCGCCATCGCCGCTGCCGCCGCCAAGGAAGAACTGCCCTGGCTGGCCCGTGACGCGACGCAGGACGGGCCGCGCCCGCGCGGCACGCCGCCGCCGGGCATGATGGCCGTTGGCGCACCGACCGTCGTTGCCAAGGCCGAGATGCCGGAAACCGATGCGGTGGTCCGTCCGGCGCCGGCAACGCGCGCGCCGATCACCATTGAAGCCGATGACCGCGACCAGGCTGATGACAGCGCCGCGCCGCGCATCAATCCGCCGGCCGCCGCCAAAGGTTTGCCCGGATCGAAGTCAGGCGTCGCCGCGCGGACGGGTGAAACGGCACTTCCGGGCGACCTGACAGCGTTGAAACCGGCACGGAATGCGAAAGCGGCGCGCAACGCACGTGCGCTCCGCCGGTTGGCGGCGCCTGCCCGCGCCGTTAAGCCGCCGAAGGGCAAGTTCTCGTACTACGCGCAGAACAGCGGCGGCAAAGGCCGTCGCGATCAGCCGCGCCCTGGCACGCCGCGCTATAACCTGATGCAGTCGCTGGGCGGCATCTACTGATACAGAGCCGCGCGTTGCCCAACTGCCTTGCCCAGACGCCGGCATGTGGCGGCGCAGGCTTTGCGCGATCGGCATGATCGTGAGAACGGCGGCGCGTGCCGTCCGCGCCGTTCCTCACCGCGCGCCCAGAGGAATATCCCGGCATCGCGCATCCAGGCGGCTATACGCGTTACGGCCACCCGGAAGCCATGGCCGCGCTTAAGGCCGAGCTTAAGAGTGGCAGCCACCTAACCGGGTGCTTCCGGCGCGGCCCCAATCCCTTCCGCCAGCCAATCGAGATAGGCCGCCGAACCCGACAGCACCGGCAGCACCAGCACGGCCGGCGTGTCATACGGGTGCATGGCGACGATCTCGGCCGCCACCTGCTCGGCAAGCGCGGGGGCCGTCTTCGCCAGCAGAACCACTTCCTCAGCCTCCTCAACGGCGCCTTGCCAGCGATATATCGACATCATGCCGCTCAGGATGTTGATGCATCCGGCCAGCCGCCGCGCGATGAGCTGCCGGCCACATTCGCCCGCCGCGCCCCGATCTGGAAATATCGCGTAAACCAGTACCGCTGCACAGTCTGGCGGCACGATCCCTCGCAAAATGGGTGAACCGCCCTCTTTGCCGCTTAAGGGTGTCGCGCCGACCGGCTTGTTGTTTTCCGTCACTTCGTCCAGCCTCCGCGGGTGACTGTGGCGGGGCCGCTTAAAACCCGCGCAATTGATCCGTTGGATATCCACACTGCATCATGGCAAAACCCAAAGCCAAATTCGAGCACATCGCCTTCGTTGCCAGCGACGGCAAGGAAGCGCAGGACGCGCTGGTCCGGCTGACCGAGCGCTATGGCAGCGTTGCGCCGGAGAATGCCGATGTCGTCGTCGCGCTCGGCGGCGATGGCCTGATGCTGCAGACGCTGCACCGCTTCATCAATGACAACGTGCCGATCTACGGCATGAACCGCGGCTCCATCGGCTTTCTGATGAACGATTACCGCGAGGACGATCTCGTCGCCCGCCTCGCCGCCGCCGACATCACACGCATCAATCCGCTGGCCATGCTCGCCTATGACGAATCCGGCAAGGCGCACAAGGGCCTCGCCATCAACGAGGTGTCGCTGTTTCGCGAACGCTATCAAGCGGCGAAGTTGCAGATCTCGATCGATGGCAAGATGCGGCTTGAGGAATTGATCTGCGATGGCGTGCTGGTTGCGACGCCGGCCGGCTCGACCGCTTATAATCTCTCGGCGCACGGCCCCATTCTGCCGATCAACGCGCCGCTGTTGGCGCTGACGCCGATCAGTCCGTTCCGTCCGAGGCGCTGGCGCGGCGCGCTCGTGCCGAACAAGGCGCGCATCACCATCAACGTCATCGAACACGAGAAGCGGCCGGTGAGCGCCGTCGCCGATCACACCGAATTCCGTCACATCGTGCGCGTCGAAGTCGAGAAAGCGCGCAACATCGAACTCTTCATGATGTTCGACCGCGGCCACGGCCTCGAAGAGCGCGTGCTGGCGGAGCAGTTCCGATTTTGAGGAATTGTGCTGTCGAGATGGGCGGCGTTGGCGTGCGACGCGCGGCCCTGAAAACCGACTGGCCTTCCCTGCGCCGCGCTGACACGACAGAGAGAAGGCCATGATGTGGTTTTGATCGTCATCGCGCCACGCGGGAAACCCGCACGTGCCATGACGCAAGCACTAACGATCACCATAGCATCGCAATGGTTAACGCCGGGTTAACGGCTGCGCCGATATGCGGTTCCGCGATTGCTCCTCGAAACGCCGACGGCTTTTGCGGGCGACAGCGTCACGCCGGCCAATAGCTGACCAGATCAGCGACGAGCGGCCGCTCGCGCTCCTCGGGCGGCGCTTCCGGCGTACCGATATAGACGAAGCCCGCAATCCGTTCGCCATCGGCCAGGCCAAGGCCCGCTCTGACGCGCGGGCTGTAGGCGATCCATTCCGTGATCCAGCACGTGCCAAAGCCAAGCGCGTTCGCGGCCAGACAGAGATTGAAGCACGCAGCGCCGGCCGAGAGCACCTGCTCCCATTCCGGCGCGCCGGGCTTCGGCTTCAGCGACGAGACAACCGCCACCACCATCGGCGCGCGCTGGAAACGCTGGCGCTCCGTCTCGAGACGCACCGGGCTT
>JBOFCQ010000322.1:0-14579 GCA_051646145.1 Hyphomicrobium sp. | reverse complement strand
CCGAACTCACGGACGATATCGGCGAACTCATCGGCAAGCGCGGCCACGAATTCGGTACCGTCACCGGCCGCAAGCGGCGCTGCGGATGGTTCGACGCCGTACTCGTGCGGCAAGTGGCAAAAGTCTCGGGCATCGACGGCATCGCGCTGACCAAGCTCGATGTGCTCGACGGTTTCGAGACGATCCGCATTTGCGTCGGCTACAAGCTCGACGGCGAAACGCTTAACCGACTACCGGCCGGCTTCAATGCGCAAAGCCGCATCGTGCCGATCTGGGAAGATTTCGAGGGCTGGTCGCAATCAACGCGCGGTGCGCGTAGCTGGGCCGACCTTCCGGCTCAGGCGGTCAAATACGTGCGCCGCGTCGAGGAGCTGATCGAATGCCCGGTGACGCTGCTGTCGACGAGCCCGGAGCGTGACGATACGATCCTGATGAAAGACCCATTCCTCGGCTGATATTCAAGCGAGACCGGCGAACGCGGGTGGCGGGTTTCGTGGGCGCGGACGGTAAGCGTTGCGGCGCGATGCGGCGCGCCAAACTGATGTGGCGAATCGCGACTTCACGCCCGGTCAAGGCGTCCGCGGCTTGAATTTGCGGGCAGCATTGCAACAGATTTCGGCGATCGCGCGCCTGTGCACAGGCCCCGGTTGACTTCCCTGTCTGTACGCTGAAGGCTGTTTCAACTAGCGATTTCGCGGGGGCGATTCGGGCCGTGCACACTGTTGTCGGCTCCTCCCGCACACCACACTGAGCGTACTGCGTCATTCGAAATATCTCTCGATGGGGATCTTCATGCGCGCCGCTCTGATGGTACTTGCGATGTTGGCGGCCAGTTCGCCGGTGATGGCGAACGCAGATGCGGTGATCGACCAGAGCAGCCTGCCCCCGAACTATACCGGCGGTCTCGGCCTCATCACCACGCTTGGCCCGACGGGGCTGTTCCAGAACGCGACATCAGGCATTCTGCCGAAAAACGCGTTCTCGGTTGAAAGCTGCATGGCCTTCAAGGAAAACAACAGCGATCACTTCCAGAGCAACGGCGTGCTGCTGACTTACGGCGTGACCGATTGGCTGGAAATCAGCGGCTTCGGCTTGTTCGTGCACGGCCTCGATCCAACCGTTGCGGGCGATTCCGAATTGCAGCGCGGGCAGTTCAATGCCCGCGTCCGTCTGATGCGCGACGAAGGCAGCATGCCGGAAATCACGATTGGCGGTATCGCCGGGTTCGGCGATGATCCGCTTGTCTCGCATAGCCTCTACGTTGCCGCGTCGAAGGGGTTTGAACTCGGCTCGGGCGATTTCATGCGGTCGATCCGCTTTCACGCTGGCTTCCGTCAGTCGTGGCCGGAACTCAAAGATGATGTCTCAACCGCATTCTTCGGACTTGAACTCGAAGTGTTCCGCAATCTCTTCATGATCGGCGAAGTCAACACGCGCGACGACGATCAGGCGAAAACGGCGTGGTCGGCCGGCTTCCAGTATCGCAGCAATGCCTTCGGCATGAGTTTCGCGGTTTTGCAGGACGCCAACGAAAGCGACGAAACGCTCTACGTCGGCATCGGTGTCAGCTACTAACGCCGGCTCCGCCCACTCAACTACAAGCTCAGCCGCTCGGCTTTCTCGAGGTCGTTGATGGCGCCAATGGCGGCGAATCTGTGCCGCGCGTTGGTGAGGCGCGCATGCGCGTCCGCCAACCGGCCGGCTTTGCTCAGGGCGCGCGCCAGATGCAATTCCGTGCGTGCGGCTTCCTGCTCGCGCGCCAGCTTCTCATAGAGAACGTGGGCTGTTTCGAGATCGGCAATCGCGTCGCTGATGGTGCCTTCGGCAAGCGCGACACGACCGAGCCCGCGGCGTGATCCAGCAATGGCGAGCGGGTGTGTGATCTCGTCATAGGCGGCAAGCACGGTCTCGAATGCGGCGCGCGCATCGCCGAGGCGGTCTTGTTCGATCAGCGCTTCGCCCATGATGACGGTCGATAATCCAAACAGCACCCGGTTGCCGGATTTGGCGAACTGATCGCTGGCCTTTGCGGATTTGACGACAGCGTCGGCGAACATGCCGGTCTCGATGTCGAGAATGGCGAGGTTCGTCAGAGCTAGGGCTTGCCCGGCGGCATTGCCGATATCATCGAAGGCGTGTTGCGCGCGGGTGTAGTGATCGCGTGCGGTGGCCACGTCGCCGCGGCTGATCGCGAGATTGGCGAGATTGTTGTGAGCCCCGCCGATGCTTTCGGCCAGACCGACGCGGCTCCAGATGGCCAGCGCTTTTGCGAAGTATGTTTCCGCGTCGCCATAGCGGCCGACATCGCGGGCCGCGTTGCCCATGTAGTTGGAGGTCAGAGCTTCTTCCGAAAGGCTTCCGGCGCGCGCGGCACGCTGATGGGCAAGTTCATAGAGCGCAACGGCGTCCTGAAAGCGTCCCTGCGTGTGGGCGATGCGGCCTTCAAGAATGTCGAGTTGGAGAGCTTCGCTGCAGTCGGCGCCAACGAGCGTGCGGCATCGGCCGATGAGGTCGAGTGCGCTGGCGAAAGCTCCCTGCCGCATGCGGACATCGGCAAGGTCATAGAGAATGTGGCACGTCACGGTATCGTGCCCGCCCGCCGCGCCCTGAACAGCGGTTGCCGCGAAGGCCTGGTCACATGCCGCCGTCAACAGGTGTTCTGCTGCATCCGCATTGCCCCGATGCAGCAGGCCTTGGGCGGCCAGGCGATCAGCTTCAGCCCGTTCGAGACCGGTTGACGCCGCGTCGCGCATGGCGTGCGCGTGCGTTTCAAGAACGCCATACTGGCCGATGCGCAGGGTGACGAGGCCGGCATTGCGGTGCGCCGAAAATGCGAGGTGGCGCGTCTCCTGCGTATCGCTGTCCAATTCTCCCAGGGCGCGAAGAGCGCGCTGGAAACGCGCCAGCGCATCGCTGTTGGCGTAGATGTCTGCTGCGCGTTCGCCGGCGCGAATGTTCTGCGCGGCCGCATCCAGCCAGCGCTCGGAAAGTTCGAAATGGCTCGACAGTAGTTCGGCGCTGACGCCGCGCGCGCCGCCCGATGCCGCCATCAGGCTATCGGCGACTGCGCTATGCAATGCGCGCCGATCGCGTTTCAGCATCGAATCGTAGCAGGCGTTTTGCATCAGGATCTGCGCGAACGACCAACGGTCGTCGGTTGAACGCGCCGACTGCACGATACTGCGTCGTTCGAGGCTATGCAGGACCCGGCGCAATGTCGCCGGCTTGCCGCCGCGCGCCTCGTGCACGCGTTCGGCGATGAGCATCGAAAATTCGACGCCCTGAACGGCGCATTGCGCGAGCGCGTCGCGCTCTTCGGGCTCGAGCCGGTCAAGCCGTGAAATCATAAGGCCGAGAAGGGAACTCGGCAGCGCCAGTTGCGGGGCCGCGGTTGCAGACCCCGGTGTTGCCGCCGCTGCGCGATCTTCCGCGACCTTGCGCGTCAATTCCTCGATGAAAAGCGGAATGCCATCCGACCGCGCCACGATCTCCGACACGATGTCACGCGTGAGCGGCTCTTTCGCGCTGAGCAACGCGACGAGGCGCGCGGCGGCTACGCCATCGAGCGGACCGAGACGGATGGTTTGCGTCGTCTGCGGCGCGGCACTTTCATCCGAGCGCAACGTCGCGATGACGGGCGGCACCGCGCCGCCACGCTTCCACGCGCGCTCCATGAAGGCGCGTGTCTCCTCGTCGCCAAAATCATAGGCATCGAGATAAAGCACGATGCTGTGGTCATAATCGGCAATGTTTGACAGCAACTGCTTCAAGCCGCGTTCAACGGTGCGGCGGAAGGTCAACGGATCGGGATCGGGTGTTTTGAGGCCGAGTGCATCAGGCGCGGCCAGATACCAGAGTGCGTTCAAAAACGGCTCGAGGTTGGCGCTGACGGGCGCGATGCCGGCAACAAACTGGGTCCTGTCGACAAGCGCGGCGCTATCGGCCGCGAAATGGTGGTGCACGGCGAACAACAGGCGGCGGGCCAGCGCGAACGGGCGCAGCCGCGTCGCCGGGCGCGCGACGATCGGCACAAGCGTAACGTCTGCGCGGCCCCCGAAGGCCTGCTGCACGAGGCGCGACTTGCCAATGCCGAGACCGCCGCGGATTTCGATCCAGCGCGGTCTATGATCTTGTATGCGAATGGCGTCGCGCAACTCCGAGATTTCGGTGACGCGGCCGGTAAACGGCCGGTCGTCGGGCGCGCCGTCGGACGTCGCATCGGCGAGGCGCTCTTCGACGAGTTCGAACGCTTGCGTTGCGCGCTCCTTGCCTTTGAGCTGTAGCGTGACGGCCGGTCCGAATGCGAATGAGCGCGCGACCCTCTGCTTGAAGTCAGCCGAGGCAAGGATGCTGCCGGGGCGGGCCATCTGCTCGAGGCGCGCGGCGATGTTGACGACATCTCCCATGACGGAATAGTCGCGGCGGCCTTCCGTGCCGACGGCACCTGCGAGCACCAGTCCGCAATTCAGGCCGATCCGCATCTTGAACGTCTGGCCGGCCTCGCGCGCGTGGGCTTTGGCAAACGTCGCCAGGAAAATCTGCATCTCGATCGCGGCTTCTGCGGCGCGCGTGCTGTCGTCTTCATGCGCGGTTGGCGCGCCGAACAACGCCATGATGCTGTCGCCGATGTATTTGTCGATGTGCCCGCCGTGGCGCTGGATGATCTGTCCCAGGCCGTCGAAACAGGCATTCATGATGCGGTGAACGGCTTCGGGATCGAGCCGTTCGGACATGGCTGTGAAGCCGCTGACGTCGGCAAACAGCACGGTGACATCGCGGAACTCATCGCGCCCGAGGGCAGGCGTCGGCGCGGCCGAGGGTGGGGAAAGCGGTGCGGCGGCGACAGGCTCAATCGCCGGCACGTCTGCGGGTGCGAGCTTCGCGCCGCACTCACCGCAGAATTTAGCCCCCGCCGGTGGCTGGGTGCCGCAGCTGTGGCATGTGACGACCGTCATGAGAGCATCTGCTTGGACGAGAGGTGCGGCGGCTTCAACTTCGATGCGCTTTCGTAGCATAGCCGAGCGGCGCGAGCAGCCATTCCATCGTCAGATGGCAGACACAACATGGCGGCATGGCTGGAGCGGCGGGATGCGTGCCGGCATTGGTTTGTCCTGCTGTCCATCCGAGCGCCCCGGCGGTAGCGCAATCCGGCGGCCGACAAATGCGAAAAGACCACCGAGTTGCCACCATGTCTCCGCGCTGCCGCCTTGGCGACGTAGGTAAAATCACGCGGGTCAGGGCTGTGACGTCGACTTGGGCGAAGGATCAGACATGCGCGTTGGCCGCCCCTTCCGAACCACGCTCGTCCGTATCATCGCCACCATGGCAGCCTTCGGGCTGGCGACGGTGCCGGTCGTCGCTGGCATGCCGCGCGGCGTGACGATTGCGGCCGACGAGCAACTGGCCGACGAGACGACGGGCGTCACTATCGCCCGCGGCAATGCCGTGCTCATCATCGACCATCTGGCCATCAAGGGTACGGCCACGGCGATCGAAGTGCGCCCGAAAATCAATGAAGTTCTTCTGCGGGGCAGCGCTGAAATTCGCGTGGGTCGCAATGTCTATCGCGCTGACCTGGTGTCATGCACACTGGATTTCGAGCGCTGTGCCGTCGTCGACGACACTCAGCCGTTGCCCGCGTCAGCGCTGGGTGCGGAAGCCGCGACCAGCCCGCGATAGTCGGCAAGCGCGCCGGCCTGGAGTTCCAATGCGAGAATGCGTTCCGGGTTCACCGGGCCTGGAAATGCAATCTGTCCAGGCGGCACAGGCTTGAAGCCGAAACGGCCATAATAGGGCAGATCTCCAACGAGAATGACCACGCGTACGCCGGCGTCCGTCATCGACTGAAGCGCTGCGTTGATAAGTGCCGTGCCGATCCCGTGTCCGGTGTGGCCGTTGGCGACGGCGAGCGGCCCGAGCAACGCCGCACCCGCGATGCCGCCAATGCTGATGTCCGTCAGTCGGAGCGCCGCGATGCAGCCGTTGCTGGCATCGAAGGCCGCCCGGCAAAAACGCGAGCGATCGCCTTTGCCTTCGCGCACGCGATACGCTGAGCGCGCAAAGCGGCCGGGACCAAATACGTCGGCGTGCAGCGCTGCAATCGCCTTGGCGTCGGCTGGCGTGACGGCGCGAATGGTGGCGGAGTGATCGGTCGCGGACTTTTTCATCAGGGCTTGGGTCATGAGGACTTGTGTCAGGAGGACTTGTAGCAATTCAGTCAACGTGTGGATGGAGTGCGTTCTGGCGAGGGCTTGCGAGATGCCCGAATGGAACTTTTCGCGGCTACTACCACACTTCGGCAGGCATTCGACCCTCGAATACCTCTTCAATCCTCAGCGCTGTCGACGCGTGGATGCCGTCGGGAAGCGCCTCGCGTCGGAAGAAGCGCTGCTCGGCGATTTCCCGGTTTGGCTGCGGCACGATCGGCTGACGCCATGAGCGAACCACATACAGCGCGACGTGGTCGCCTGGGAAAAACCGCGCATTATCGTAAATGCCAAACAGCGCCGGCCGGCCGACGAGGATGATGCCGGTCTCTTCCGCCACCTCGCGCGCAAGGGCCATCTCCAGCGCTTCGCCCTTTTCGACGCCGCCGCCAGGAAAGTGCCATCCCGGGCGATACGTGTGGCGGATGAGAAGCACTTCGGCCGCGTCCTTGATGACGCACGCCTGGGCACCAAGCGTCAGTCCGCGCGAGATGCGCCAGTAGCGCTGCAGCGATCGGGTAATCAGGCGTTGCACGTCGTAGCCTCGGCAAGGGTTTCAAAGCGGCGCGCCGCTGTGACGAAAACTCGGTTACTTTTGAGCGTGTTCGGCGGCGCATTGCAACGCCCCTATGCTACATTGGCAGCGTTTGGCCACCCACCGGCAGAACCGCCACCGGATTGCGACGACCCTATGACACGCTCGATCACACTCGCCCATTTGTCCGATATCCACCTGTCTCCGGTGGTCGGCTTTCACGCGCGGCACATCAATGCGAAACGCGCGCTCGGCTTCCTGAACTGGCAGCGCGGGCGGAAGTATGTGCACGACCGGTCTGTCGCCGACCGCCTGGTGGATGACGCCAAAGCGCTGCGTGTCGATCACATCGTCCTCACCGGCGATCTCATCAATCTCGGCCTGCCGGCGGAATACGATGCGGCCCGTGACTGGCTTGCAGGTGTGGGACCGCCGGAAAACGTCACGGTCATCCCCGGCAACCACGATGTCTACACGCGGCTCAGCGGACACCCAGGCATTGGAGCATGGTCGGCCTACATGGGCGCTGAAGCCGGCACGTTGGCATTCCCGTTCGTGCGGCGGCTGGGCTCTGTGGCGTTGATCGGTCTCAATTCGGCTATTGAAACACCGCCATTCGTGGCCGCCGGGCAACTTGGCCAACATCAGATCGAGATTGCCGGCGATCTTTTGCGGCGGCTTGGCGAGGAAGGGCTGACGCGCGTCGTGCTGATCCATCATCCGCCGCTGCCGGGGCAAGCCAATGCGCGGCGCGGATTGTCTGATGCTTCGGCGCTCCAGCATATGCTGCAGAGATCAGGCGCGGAGATTGTTCTCTATGGCCACAATCACCGCGAGAAACTGGATTGGCTGGACCGCGAGCCGAAAGCGCGGGGCGCGCCAATCGCCGTGATCGGTGTGCCGTCTGCGTCGGCGTCAAGATCGCATAAGGGCGAGCCACTGGCGCGCTACAACGTGCTGACGATTTTCGGCGAACGCAGCGGACGGCGGCTGCGCCACAGTGTCCGCGGCCTTCAATCATCCGATGGACCGATTGTGAAACTGTCTGAAACGGTATTCAACCTAGGGTCATGACAGCACCGAATAAAAGCACCGCTCCGGCTCCATCAACGTCCTGGTGGATGATCGTCGCCGCCGCCGCCACCATTGCCGCTATCGGCATGGGACTGCGCCAGGTGATGGGGCTTTACATGAAGCCGCTGAGCATGGACCTCGGCATCGGCCGCGAAGCATTTTCGCTGGCCATTGCGATCGCCAATCTCGTGTGGGGGTTGGCGGCGCCGATGGTCGGCGCGGTGTCGGATCGCTTCGGCGCCGGGCGCGTTGCGGTGATGGGCGGGCTTGCGACATGCACCGGCCTCTATCTGATGTACGCCGCGATGACGGCGGTCGATCTTTATATCGCAGGCGTCTTCCTCGGACTTGGCGTTGCCGGTGCGGGGGTCAATGCCATGGTCGGTGCCGTTGCCCGCGCGGCGCCGCCGGACATGCGCGTGCAGGCCATCGCGGCGCTCGGCATGGGCAGCGGCCTCGGCATTCTGATCGCGCTTCCCTACAGCCATATTCTGATCGAGGCGCTGGGCTGGCGTGTCAGTCTGCTGGCGCTGTTGGTCACCGCGCTCCTCATCCTGCCGCTGGCGTACGCCGTGTCTGGGCGTCCGGCGGTCGCCTCATCGAACACGCGCAGTCAATCGCTCGCCGAGGCGCTGAGTGAGGCCGCGCGCGTGCCGAGCTTCTGGCTGCTCAATGCCGGCTTCTTCGTGTGCGGTTTTCATCTGGCGTTCTTTGGCACGCATCTGCCGGCCTATGTCGCCGATCAGGGATTGGCGTCCAACGTCGCCGTCATGGCCCTGACGGTCGTTGGCGTCGGCAATCTCATCGGCACCTACGTTTCCGGCATGTCCGCGCGTTTTATTCCGAAGCGATATGGCCTGAGCCTGATCTATGCCGGCCGCGCGCTGGTGTTTCTCGGCTTCCTGTGGTTGCCGATCACGCCGGTAACGGTGATCGTGCTCAGCGCCATCCTCGGCCTGCTGTGGCTATCGACCATCCCGCTGACGAGCGGGCTCGTCGCCACCTTTTTCGGCCCGCAATGGATGACGATGCTTTACGGCATTGTCTTCCTTTCGCACCAGATTGGCTCGTTCCTCGGCGCGTGGACAGCCGGCCTGGTGTTCGATGCCACGCAATCCTACGATGTGATGTGGTGGGTTTCGGTGGCGCTTGGCATTTTCGCAGCGCTGGTCCATCTTCCGATCCGCGAGGAGCCGGTGGCGCGGATGCAAGCTGTTCCAGCGACCTGAGTGACACGCGCGAGGCCGTTTTGGCGGCTCTAACGAGATGACGATCTCCGTATTGCAAACGGGACCGATGAGGCGATGACCGGACAACCGCTCGACACCACGCACCCAACAACACTGCCGAAGGCGGTCAGTGCCTGGGCGTGGGCGGCCGTCATCGCGGTTGTTATCGCGACCGTCGTCATCCTGGCGTGGCGCGGTCCGGCTATTCTCGTTGATCTGTCGGCGCTCGCGGGCATTATTTGTTTTTGAGCGAGCGTGCGCGCTGATGTGCGCCAGACGCGCCTCCGATAGGCCTTTCAGACGTCACATATGCACTTGACTGCGGCGCATTGCGACGGCGCGTGCAGGCGCTCATACAAGTGCTTGACGAGCAGGCATGATGCTTCATCGCTCTGACCGAAAATGCCGCAAAATCAGTAAGTCAGGTGTGTCTTTCGTGGGCGTTTTGCCGCGCCCCGACATGCTGATGGTGTTTGCGCTGACATAAGTCTGCCGCCCGCGCTATTCATAGAGAAGACCTAAGGGCCTGGCACGTTTGCCAGAGGGTCGCGGGGGCGCAGCGTTTGGCCAAAAAACATGAAATCAATCTCGCACTTCAAGGTGGCGGCGCGCATGGCGCTTTCACGTGGGGTGTGCTCGATCGACTGCTCGAGGACGACAGCCTGAAGTTCGGCTGGATCAGCGCTACGAGCGCTGGCGCCGTCAACGCGGTGGCGCTGGCTGCTGGCCTTGCGACCGGTTCGCGGCAAACGGCGCGCGAAACGCTGTTCCGCGTCTGGCAGGCCGTGCAGAAGGCTGGCGTGCCGGATCTGACGCGTTTCAATCCGTTTCTCTATGGCCTGAGCCGCAGCAATTCGGTGGCCCAGGTGGCGAGCCTGTGGTCGCCCTACGAATTCAATCCGCTCGGCTTCGATCCTCTGCGCCGCATCCTGACCGAGAATGTCGATTTCGATCTCATTCGCCGCAAGGCGCCGGTCGAACTGCTGATCGCGGCAACGCATGTGCCGTCGGGCCGGGCGCGCCTATTCCGGCGCGATGAACTGACGGTTGAAGCGGTTCTCGCGTCCGCATGCTTGCCGACCGTGCACCACGCCGTCGAGATCGATGGCGTGCCCTACTGGGACGGCGGCTTCTCGGCCAATCCCGATCTCGTGACGCTCGCCTCCATGAGCCCAGTCAGCGATACGCTGCTGGTCACGCTGACGCCGCTGGTGCGCGACGAGCATCCGAAATCCGTGCGCGAGATCTCGAACCACGCCAACCGCGTCACGTTCAACGCGCCGCTGCTGCGCGATATCGAAATCATCGGCGCGGTGCGTGATGGCGCGGGCGCCATTCTTCCGAAGGGCCGGCTGTCGCCGCTGGCCCGCCACCGATTCCATTTGATTGATGCCGGGCCGATCACCGGCGACATGAACCCCGAGACGACATTGAAGCCGGATTGGGGTGTCATCACGTACCTGCACGGCGCGGGGCGCGCGGAAGCGGACAAGTGGATGGCAACGGCGCGGCCGCTCGTTGGCAAGGCGGAAACGATCGATTTGCAGAACCATTTCTTCCCGACAGCGCCCGGCTTCGAGAAAATGCCGACGATCGTGCGCACACCTGTTGCGGCGCCTAAGCGTCTGGTCGCCGCCAAGCGCGCCGGCGGCTAGTCGCGCCGGGCTATGACTGCAATTCCTATTGTCGAAGATGCCGTATGCTCGATCACGGCGTGACGAGGCGTGCGTAGCCGTCGCTGACCGTTTCCTGCAAGATGCGGGCGAATGCGTCGTAGCGCTCATGGCCTTGCGTCAGCTCGCCGAGCGGCTCATCCGAGAATGAGTCACGTCGTGCGTAGACGATCGGCGTTGCAACCGGCACGAACGCCGCGCCCTGCTTGTTGAGCGTGGTGATGAGCCCACGCATTTCGCCGGCGCGATCGAGCTGTGACACGACGATCATGCGCATCGCGCCCTTGGTCAGAGATACGAGATGGATGAACATCGACGAGGCCGGCACGTAAAGCCGACCGCGATGAGCATAAGGCGCGTCGGGCCGTCCGCTTTCCTGAAACAGCAGGCTCGGCCATTCTGCGTCCCAGGTGACATCGGTGCGGTACACCACGATACAGTTCGGCCGCGAAAAGGCACGGCGGATGGTGAGATAGCTGCCGATGTAATGGTCGACGGCGGCGCGCGTGTAAGCGCCCATGTAAACCGGAGCGACGAGCCCTCCGCGGCCTTCGAGTTCGAGCGGACCATGCTGGGCTGGAATTGTGCCGCCGCCGCACCAGGCATCGCGCACGGACGGGAAATCGAGCCCCAACACCATGCACACATCGAACAGCGTTTGATCGCGGACGGAGCGCCCGCCGAGCAGGTTCTGGATCGTCTTTTCGTGGCAATCGGCGGTATCGGCCAGTTCGGCCTGCGTCAGCTTTTTTTCAACCATGGCCGTCTTGATGCGCTCAATGGCGCTCTCACGGTCAGTGATGTCAGGCGATGTCTGCGGGCTGCTTTTTTTCATGTACTCGAGACGCGCGATTGACAGGGAAGCCGCGGTGAAACTAGCGGGAGTTGCCAGTCTCGTGCAATCGCCAAGGTGGCCGAGCCGTGCGGGGAGCGCACAGCGGCAGAGTTTCGGTCCGTTAACTCTATGTGGCAGGCTTGCCTTTGAAGAGACCGTAAGCCACCGACAGGAACGTCACGTAGGTCAAGCCGGAGACTGCCGCCATCAGTTCATAGGCCATGTTGAAGACGGCGAACGCGTTCCGCGATCCATTGTCGATGCCGACGGGCGGGAAGATCAGATGGCCGAACAACCATAGCAGATACGATGCGGCAACGATGAGCGGCAGCGTTGCAAGTGCGCTCGCCGCGAAGATGCGCCAGGTGTTGGCGCGCGTCAGGGTCCAGATATCCCGCCACGTCGCATCATCCTCAATGGCGCGGGCGGGCAGCATCAGCGACACCCGCGTCACGATCGGCATCGCCAGGAACACGAGCGCGAGGCTGGCGATCATGGCGATGTCCTTGGTGGTCAGGGTCATGTCATCGACGCGCGCCTCGTTGGGCAGCAACAGGTCGACGGCGACGACGGGCGCCAGCATGGGAATGAGGATCACGACGGCGGCCGCGAAATAGTGCCAGCAGCGACGAAGAAACGGCGCGTTGTTTCGCGCCGTGCCGGTTTGCGCATTCACATCCCGGTCGCCATCGTCCTTGAGCAGAAGCCAGCGATGCCACGGCACGGCGATGGCGGCGCCGAAAGCGGTCGTCATCGCTATCGAACATATGATGAGCGCGGTTGAGCCGGTTGCGGTTGCAGCAAGCGCCGCCTGTTCGATGGGGAAGAACAGCCAGTAGAGCGCGAAGCTCGCGGCCATCAGCGCCAGTATCCACGGAGCGGCGATGATGGCGAGCCGGCCGGCATGGCGCAGCGTCAGCCGGTAGCACGCGGCGGCGCTGGAGAACACGGGCAGCTTGAAGCCGGTTTCGAGGTTTGAACGCATCCGTCACTGGTCCCAAGTGCTGCATGCTGCGGCCGACGATGACGTCTCAGAGCACAATTGCGCCGTGCGCGGAGAACTGCAACCGTGTCGTCGCGCGGAGATGTGCTCTTGGCAGGCAGTTCGAGCGATCAGGTCAGCGCTCTGGCGCGAGGATTTCCAGCCTAACCGGGCTCAGGCCGCGGCCGGTCATGCCCAAATCCTCGGCCGCCTTTTCAGAGAGATCGATGACGCGGCTTTCTTTGAACGGCCCGCGATCGTTGATGCGCACAACCACGCTGCTGCCGGTGTCGACGCGCGTGACCTTGACGCGCGTACCGAATGGCAGCGTGCGGTGCGCGGCCGTCATGGCGCGCTTGTCGAAGCGCTCGCCGGTCGCCGTCATCTGATCTTGCCAATAGAAGGACGCGATGCCGTTGAGCGCGTGCGGCGTGCCGTTCAGCCTCGGACCGGGGAGCGTCCGCGCCGCCTGTGCGTCACGGCGCGCGATGGAGCCGGTGACGACCTCGCGCGATGCGCGTGCGGAAACGACCGTCGTCACCCACGCCGACGCGCTCGCGCCGACCGACGGCACATCGCGGCGGATAACGGCGGCCCAGGAGCCGGCGCCATCATTGGCGTGCGCTATCGCGGGGCATGCCGTCAACGCCGCAACGACAAGCGCGATTGTACGCACGCCAGAAGGACCTGGAGCGGTGCTCGTCGGCTTGTTTGCCATTTGGCTGTCAGGGACATCGCGCATCGTTGGCAACGGCTAGGTGATTCGTTGGCCGACAAAAAGAACGGGCGGCGAAAACATCTGTTTCCACCGCCCGCTTGTGTAAAAACCTGCGTAGACCTCAGCCGCGGCCGAGGACTGTCACCTGCACCGGAACGACGCCCGAGCCCTGCATGCTGATGGCATGCGCTGCAGCCTTCGAGAGGTCGATGACGCGGCCGGCAACGTAGGGGCCACGGTCATTGATCGTCACGACGACCGACTTGCCGTTATGCGCGTTGGTGACGCGAACCTTGGTGCCGAACGGCAGCGTCTTGTGAGCGGCCGTCATGGCGTTCGGGTTGAACCAGCCGCCCGACGCAACCCGCTGGGGCTGCCAGTAATACGAAGCCTTGCCCGAGATCGAGGATGCGCCGGTGTACGACGACACGCGCGCCTGCTTCTTCGACTTGTAGGACGCGGCCTTGTTGCCAGACTTGCTGACCTTGCCGGCCTTCGCTGACGACGAACCTGCATCGCAAACATAGGACGGACCCTGGCACTGCCAGGTTGCAGCGCTTGCGGGCGCGGCGGCGAGCAGCATCGTCGCGATAGCAAGAGCGACGGAGTTCAAGATGGTACGCATGATCGTACTCCTTTCGTAGTCGAATGGCGGCAGAGGCCTCAGGTCGAATGAGCGTCGCCCACCTCATGGCACCCTAGCCGCGGTCAGCGGTCTCAAGGCGCTTCGGCCGATGAAGGCCGGCACGTCGCAACGTGCACGTCGAAGGAGGGTTGATGCTGCTGTGTCGTGTGACCCGATTGAGAACGCCGGAACTCTAGTTCTGTCTGCCACCTGGGATTTTGGGGTGTGCCCCGTCCCGGCGCCGGCAAGTGAGCAGCAGAGCCATGGCGCGTCAACCCACGGCTCTCATCCAGATTTAACCACAATCTAGATCCGATTGAATTCGTTGGTTTTAAATAGACACAATAGAAAGGCGCGCGACCGCACGTCGCAGTGCGCATCCAGATCAATGCGCCCGCGCGCGATCAGCGCAACATGATTGCTGCATGCGTGGCGACACGGATGCTCTCTTGCACGGCATAAAAACTCGATCGCTTCCGCCTGCTGGGCAGAAGCGATCGCTTTTTTTTATGCGTACGAAGCGACTCATCCGCGGCCGATCACGCTGACGCGCACGCTGCCGACGCCATTGATGCCGAGTTGGTTGGCGGCAGCCTTCGACAGGTCGATGATGCGTCCTTTGATGAAGGGGCCGCGATCGTTGATGCGGACGACGACGCTGTTGCCGGTGCGCGCGTTGGTGACGCGCACGCGCGTGCCGAA
>JBOFCQ010000318.1:0-7868 GCA_051646145.1 Hyphomicrobium sp. | reverse complement strand
GAGACGTGGCCTGTTGCCGGCGCGGAGGTGCCCTCGGAAGCCAGGATCTTGGAAGTCATAGTCGCCTTTCCCCGCCCCACCGGCGGTCAGTTGCACATGGACGTCGGACGGCAGGTCTCCTGGCTCTCGGGTCGCCGCCAACGGCCGCCTTCCCGGTTTCCCAGTGGACTTGTGGCCGTTTGCTTACCGATTACAGTTGCGGGGGCAGCTGCGGCCTACGGACGTTGATGCCCGGCACCGCATTCCCATTGAATCCCCTTGCGAGGAACCGTCGGAGCTTTGATAACGGACGCGATGAACCCCCGTCAATGTAATTTGGACCGCTGTGGCAAACCTGAGCATGGCACGTGAGACCCTGCCGCGTTTGACCTTTGTTCTCGGCGGCGCCCGCTCCGGCAAAAGCCGCTATGGGGAGCAGTTGGTTATGGGCCAACCGGCGCCTTGGACCTACATTGCGACCGCCGACGCCTATGACGACGAAATGCGCACGAGAATAGCCGAGCACCGGGCCCGGCGCGATGGCAACTGGCTGACGCGCGACGCGCCGCTCGATCTCGCGGATTGCCTTAAGGCGCACGGCCAACCCGGCCACGCGGTGCTCGTCGATTGCCTGACGCTATGGCTCAGCAACGTCATGCTGGCCGGGCGCGATGTCGATGCAGACTGCCGCGCACTGCTGGCGGCAATGGAGGCTGCGCCAGGGCCGGTCGTTGTGGTGTCGAATGAGGTCGGGCTTGGCATCGTTCCGGAAAATGCTCTGGCACGGCGCTTTCGCGATTGTCAGGGGCGTCTCAACGCCGACGTCGCGGCACGTGCCGACCGCGTCATTCTGATGGCGGCCGGACTGCCGCTCGTTCTGAAATCAGAGACGGCGGCGCGATAGGTGCAGCCCGCACTGGACGCGACCGCCGACAACCACGCTTCACGCTGAGAGAGACATGACACCATGACGGAGACGCGCGACGACGACCGCCATAAGGCGAAGATGGCGAACCGCAAGGCCGCCCAGGATGCCGAAGTGCAGGGCAAGACCATCGAGAAAGGTCTGCTGATCGTGCACACCGGCAAGGGCAAAGGCAAATCCACCGCCGCCTGGGGGTTGATGCTGCGCGCGCTCGGACGTGGGTTCAAAGTCGGCGTTGTTCAATTCGGCAAGGGCGCGTGGGAAACCGGTGAGCGCTTGGCCATCGCCAAGTTCGGCGATCAGGTGACATGGCACACACTTGGCGAAGGGTTCACCTGGGAGACGCAGGATCGCGCGCGGGATGTTGCGGCCGCAGAGCGCGCCTGGCAGGCGGCGACCGCGCTGATGGCCGATCCAACCGTGCGGTTGATCGTGCTCGACGAACTCAACATCTCGCTGCGCTACGATCACCTCGATCTGGCCACCGTGCTGGCGGCTTTGAAGGCGAGGCGTCACGATCTGCATATCGTCGTCACCGGTCGCAACGCCAAGCCGGAGCTGATCGAAGCGGCTGACCTCGTGACCGAGATGGTCCCGCTGAAGCACCACTTCGCCGCCGGCGTCAAAGCGCAGGAGGGCATCGAGTTCTGACACGCGCGCGCGCCATCATGTTTCAGGGGACGGGTTCCGACGTCGGCAAATCGCTGATCGTTGCCGGCCTCGCGCGCCATTTCGCCAATCAAGGTTTGGTCGTTCGCCCATTCAAGCCGCAGAACATGTCGAACAATGCGGCCGTGACCGCCGACGGCGGCGAAATCGGACGTGCGCAAGCGCTGCAGGCGCGCGCCGCTCGTGTCGCGCCGAGCGTCCACATGAACCCTGTGTTGCTGAAACCGCAGAGCACCATCGGATCGCAGGTGGTGGTGCAGGGCCGCGTCGTCGGCACGGCGCTGGCGCGCGACTATCAATCGATGAAACCGGCGCTGATGACGCCCGTTCTCGACAGTTTTGGCCGCCTCTGCGCCGAGGCCGATCTGGTGCTCGTCGAAGGTGCCGGCTCGGCGTCCGAGATCAATCTGCGGGCCGGCGACATCGCCAACATGGGGTTCGCGCGCGCGGCCGACGTGCCGGTCGTCCTGATCGGCGACATCGAGCGCGGCGGTGTCATCGCCAGCATCATCGGCACCAAGGCCGTGATCTCGGACGCGGACGGCGCCATGATCGAAGGGTTTCTCGTCAATCGCTTTCGCGGCGATGCGGCGCTGTTCGACGATGCCATGACAACGATGGCGTCCGCGACCGAGTGGGCGCCGCTTGGGCTCATTCCGCATTTCGCGCGCGCATCGCGCCTCCCCGACGAAGACGCGCTCGGCCTCGACCGCAAACGCCAGAACGCCGGCGCCAGCCCAGCAAAGACCGTGATCGCGGTGCTCGCCTATCCGCGCATTTCCAATTTCGACGATTTCGATCCTCTGCGGCTCGAAAGCGATGTGGACGTTGCATTCGTCAGGCCGGGCGATGTGATCCCGCCGGGCGCTGCGCTCGTCATCCTGCCCGGATCAAAGGCGACGATCGCCGATCTGGCCGCGCTGCGCGAAACCGGGTGGGATGTCGATCTCAAGGCCCATGTCCGGCGCGGCGGCGCGGTGCTTGGCATTTGCGGCGGTTATCAGATGCTCGGCCGCACGATCTCTGATCCCAACGGCATCGAAGGACCGTCCGGTGAGGTCGCGGGCCTCGGCCTGCTCGATGTCGAAACGGTTCTTTCCGGAGAAAAGCTGCTGCTCGAAGTCACCGGCACGGCGGCCGCGTCCAGCGGTGAGGGCGTGCCGTTCAAGGGCTATGAAATGCACATCGGGCGCACGGACGGGCCCGATTGCGCGCGCCACCAGATCACGATGTCGGACGGTCGCCGCGATGGGGCCGCAAGCGCGTCGGGGCTCGTCAGCGGCTGCTATATCCACGGTCTCTTCGCGGACGATCGGCAGCGCCGCCATTGGCTGGCCCGCATCGGCGCGTCGGCAAGTGCGCTTGCCTACGAGACCGACGTCGAGCGGACACTCGATGAGTTGGCCGAGCATTTGGCGCGCCACGTCGATTGCGCTCGCCTGCTGGAGATGGCCCGAACGCCGACACTCAACCGATGATCGCGGCGATTGCCGGCGCGGACAGCGCTGCGATGAGCACGGCTTCGATGACGCACGCGCGTCGGTAAAGCGAAAGAGCGCGGCGAATGTCGCCCGCGTTGGCGTCGCCCCGCCCGTCACCCATCCAATGATCGTCAACGACGACGCCTGAATAGCTGCGCGGTCCTGCGAGCCTGAGGCCGAGCGCACCGGCCATCGCGGCTTCAGGCCATCCGGCGTTCGGGGAGCGATGCTTTGCGGCGTCGCGCGCAACGGCACGGACCGCAACTCTTGCAGAGGCGTCGCGATCCGTCACCGCGGCCAGGATCAAAAAGAGCGCCGCCAGCCGAGAGGCCGGCAGATTGACCAGATCATCGGTGCGCGCGGCGGCCCAGCCGAACGCCAGATGCCGCGCCGTCTTGTGACCGATCATGCTGTCAGCCGTGTTGATGGCCTTGTAGCCGAAAATGCCGGGAAGACCGCCGACAACCAGCCAGAACAGCGGCGCGACAACGCCATCGGAGAAGTTCTCGGCCAGGCTTTCGATGGCAGCACGGCAGACGCCTGCGGTGTCGAGCGTCTCCGGATCGCGTCCAACGATCATGGCGACGGCGCGCCGCCCGCCGGCAAGGCCGTCGGTGTCGAGCCCGCGCGCGACGGCGGCCACGTGATCGTGCAGGCTGCGCTGGGCGATGAGCGTGCTGGCAATGCAAGCTAGAAGGACGACGGCGATGGCTGGGTGCAAAAGTGCCGGCAAGGCCGTCGTCAGCAGCCAGCCCGAGCCGATGGCCGCAAGCAGCAGCAGGATAAGGGCCACGATACCGGCTGCACGGCGCACGTTTGCCGGCGCGCCGTCGCGGTTCAAGCCGCGGTCGAGTGCGGAGATCAGCCGTCCGATCCACGTCACGGGATGGCCGATGCGCCGGTACAGCGCGCCGGGATACCCGATGCTCGCGTCGATGAGGAGTGCGGCGAGGCCGAGCGCGGCCGAGATCAAGGGACAGCCTTTTCGTTGCGACGTGGCGGAAAGTCGTGGGTTCGTATTTGGTTAGCGCATGGCGGGGTCGCCGTCGTCAATCCCAGTCGGTGGCCTCAACCCCTTCGGACGTGCCCATTTCTGTCGGCGCGACGGGCGTGCTATCAGCGCGAATGCGCGGCCGGCCGTTGGCCGAACGCATCTGGCACGTGAGCATGGGCGGACGACATCGAGTGGCGAGCGACGAACAAGCCTTGAAGTTGGCGGCACGCGCCGAAATGGCGCAACCGTCGTCCGTCATCCGCCAGACGCCAGCGGACGCTGCGGCCGACGCAGCCGGTGGCGTTCCCCACGGCGGCAACCTCGACGCCACCCGCCAGCGCTATCCGCATGTCAGCGGCGAATGGCTCGATCTCTCGACCGGTATCAATCCAATAGCTTACCCGCTTCCGGCGCTTGCAGCCGATCTCTGGCAACGGCTGCCCGATGAGCGGGCCGTCAGCGATGCCATCGCCGCCGCCGCTTTCGCCTATGGGGTCAGCGATCCAGCGCATATCGTGGCAGCGCCGGGAACGCAGGCGCTGATCCAGGCCCTGCCGCGTCTTTTTCCGCCGCAGCGTGTGGCGGTCGTCGCGCCGACATATGAAGAGCACGCCGCGAATTGGCGCCGTCAGGGCCATGACGTGATTGCCGTTTCGACCTTGGCCGAGGCGCACGCCGCCGCGGCCATCGTCGTTGTCGTCAATCCGAATAACCCAACCGGAAAAGTCTGGTCTGTCGACGCGTTGCGACGTGCGGCTGAGCATTGTGCTCGAAAGGGCGGCGCGTTGATCGTCGATGAGGCATTCGTCGACCTGCTCGATCCGGGTGCCAGCGTTGCCGCCGCGCGCCTGCCGGAAACGATCGTGCTGAGATCGTTCGGCAAAACCTATGGGCTCGCCGGCGTTCGATTGGGTTTTGCAGTTCTGCCTTCTGATCATGCACGTCGTCTGAAATTAGATCTCGGACCATGGTCCGTTTCTGGACCGGCGCTGGCGATCGGCGCCGTGGCGCTGCGCGATACTGCGTGGCGCGAGGCTGTGCGCCACGACATGACGCGTGCAGCTGAGAGTCTAGACAGCACGCTCATCGCGGCGGGTTTGAAAATTTTCGGCGGCACGCCGCTCTTTCGTCTGGCCGCTTGCGACGACGCGGCCGCGATCGCCAACCGTTTGGCCGAGCACGCAATTCATGTGCGCACGTTTGTGTATCAGCCGGCCTGGGTGCGCTTCGGCGTGCCGACCTCCGACGTCGCGCTGCAGCGCCTCGCATCGGCACTCGCCGCTCGCACACACCACGTGCGCTGACCTAGCGAAAGCGCTGTGTTTTTCTGTGATGAGCGCCCCATGTGCGCGCTCGTGCTCACCGAACGAGCGTCGGCGCATTCTCTTCTTTTCCGCGAACAACTTACTGACAGAACGGCGTAGACTTAGCATCGCAATTGCGAATACCTTGCAGCATGGGGTCGGGCGCACATTTTTCTTCGTGCGCACACATGCGGACGTTTTGAGCGATCCCCTTGATTGACGACGTACATTCAAACGCAACTACGCATATATTTGAGGGGCCACCATGATCACGATTTCAGCCTCCGCGGCGCCTGAAATCCTATTCGCCGGCATGATCATCGGTCGACTGAGCAGCGGATTAGCAGGCACCGTCACCTACGACCTGACAGCGCAAGATCCGCCGGGGCTGTTCACGATTGTCGGCGACACGGTCGTCGTTACCAATTCTGTGACGCTCGACGCCGCGTTGCAGGCCATGGCCACGCTGTCGATTACGGCGACCAATGCCGCCTTGGACACGGAAGTGAACGATGTTGAGATCCTGTTTCGCGATCTGCAAGCGGAGCCGGGCACGGCTGGGGACGATGAGATCACGTTCGCATCGGCCAACACGTTCATCGACGCGGGCGGGGGTCACGATAACATCAATATCAACCCGGCCGATGGCACTGGCACAGCCGTCATTCTCGGCGGCGATGGCAACGACTTCGTCGTCTACATCATCGGCACGCGGCTGCCGGGCGAACTCGACAATCCCGATTACGTCTCAGGCGGCGCCGGCAACGATTATCTGTTCGTCGGCGGCGATAACGTCAACACCACCATCGATGCGGGCACAGGGCGCGATGAAGTAGCGCTGCGCGTCGGCATCGCCAGCCTCGGCATCGACGCCGACAGCGACGTCGTCAACATCTATGCGTTTTCCGATGCCGTCATTCATCAGTTCAATGCCGCGACCGACAAGATCCGCATCGATTACCTGCTTCAGGAAATCGAAAATCAATACGGCATGTATACCGCCATTGGCGGATGGGATGGCGTATCCAACCCCTTCGCGGCTGACGTGCCCGGCGGCGCGCCGAGCGGTTACATCCAGCTTGTGCAAGACGGTTCGGACACGCTGTTTCAAGTCTGGCGCGAGACGCCGGATGGCATCGGTGGATACACCTATGCCTTCGCGACCGTCGCGCGGCTGACAGGCGTGACGGCCCTGGACTTGACCGCCGACAATTTCATTGCGGTCGTCGATCCATCGGGCACCGCGCCCGTCGGATTGACGCTCAATGGCACAGAAGTCGACGACGTTCTCAATGGCGGGCTGAATGACGATACGATCAGCGGCGGCAATGGCGCGGACCGCATCTCGGGCTCCTACGGCGACGATACGCTGACGGGCGGCGCCGGCTATAACGACATCTCGGGCGGTGCGGGCAACGACGTCTTGTCCGGCGGCAACGAAGGCAATCGCCTGATCGGCAACGGCGATGACGATACCATCTGGGGCGGTGATGGAATTGACTACATCGAATCCGGGACCGGCAGCGATACGGTCAACGCGGGCGCGTCGGGCGACACGATCAGCGACACATCCTTCAGTTCCGACGTTGACTACATCGACGCCGGCGATGGCGACGACATCATCACGTATGAGCTGACGGCCGGACCTCCCGGCGAAATCAGCGCAACCGACACGCTCATGGGCGGCGCGGGCAACGATACGATTAGCGCGTTGTCGGCCACCGATCTCATCGTCAATGCCGGCAGCGGCAATGACGGCGTGTTCGTCCGCGGCGGCACGGTGACGCTCGGCAGCGGCTTCGACACGATCGAGATTTATGCGACGTCGTCGCTGGTCGTCACCGATTTCAATCCGACCCAGGACCGCATGACGATTTCGCCGGTTCTGTTCCGGATTGGCGATCCTTTGCACTATCAAGGGATCACACCTTGGACCGATACGACGAATCCGTTCGCGGTTCCGGCCGGCACGCCATTCCTGCGCCTGCATCAGAACGGCGCGCATACCGAATTACAAATTCTGCATGAAGAACCCGATGCCGGAAATCCCGGCCAGTATAACTATTCCCACGTCACCATCGCGACGTTGCAGAACGTCAACTCATCGGCACTGACACACGCCAACTTCGTTCCGGCAATCAATCCGGATGGCAGCAACAACACGCCGAATTCAGCGCCGGTTGCCGTTGACGACAGCGCCGCGGCAATGGGCGATGGCGGTATCCTGATCGATGTGCTCGCCAACGATGGCGACCTCGACAGCGGCGATACGCCGGCAACCTTCGTTCTCACTGGTATCGACAGTGTCGTCGTCGCGGGGTCGCCCGGTATCATGTTCGGCATGCCCGTCGTCGCCATTGTCGATAACAAGCTTGGCTTTGCGCCGGGCCTTGCCATGGACGAGTTGCCGGACGGCGACACGGCGACTGTCACCATCACCTACACCATGCGCGATGCACACGGTGCCACATCGTCTGCAAACCTCGTCGTCACGTTCACCGGCAGCACGATCACCT
>JBOFCQ010000314.1:0-8048 GCA_051646145.1 Hyphomicrobium sp. | reverse complement strand
GCGAACTGACCGGTGCCGCCGGTCTGCTTCTTGTGCGTGTAATCGATCTCGGTCGGGCGCGCGAGCGTTTCGCGATAGGCAACCTGCGGGGCGCCGGTGTTTGCTTCAACGCCATAGGTGCGCTTCAGGATGTCGACTTTGATGTCGAGGTGAAGTTCGCCCATGCCCTTGAGGATGGTTTCGCCCGACTCGCTGTCGACCGACACGCGGAACGAGGGATCCTCGAGCGCCAGCGTATTGAGGGCGATGGCCATCTTTTCCTGATCGGCCTTCGTCTTCGGCTCGATCTTCATTTCGATGACGGGGTTCGGGAACTCCATCTTTTCGAGAATGACCGGCTTCGAGGGATCGCACAGGGTTTCGCCGGTGCGTGTATCCTTGAGGCCCTGCAGAGCGACGATGTCGCCAGCAAACGCTTCCTTGATTTCTTCGCGATCGGCGGCGTGCATCAGATACATGCGGCCGGCGCGTTCTTTTTTATCGCGCGTCGTGTTGGCGAGCGCCATGCCCTGCTCGAGCTTGCCCGAGTAGATGCGGCAGAACGTGATCGAACCGACGTGCTCGAAGCTCATGATCTTGAAGGCGATCATCGACAGCGGATCAGCATCGCTCGGACGGCGCGGCGCTTCTCCACCCGTCTTCGGATCGATGCCCTTGTAGGCTTCGCGATCGAGCGGCGAAGGAAGGAAGTCAACGACGGCGTCGAGCAGCGGCTGCACGCCCTTGTTCTTGAACGCCGAGCCGCACATCATCGGATAGAAGGCGCGCGTCACGGTCGCCTTGCGGATGAGCTTGCGCAGCGTGGCTTCATCGGGCTCCTTGCCTTCGAGGAAGGCTTCGAGCGCGGTATCGTCCATCTCGACTGCGGCTTCGATCATCAAAGCGCGGTATTCCGCGGCCTTGTCAGCGAGATCGTCGGGGATCGGTCCCTCGACCATCTTCGCGTCCTTGCCATCGCCATCCCAGGTGATCGCAATCATGCGGATGAGATCGATGACGCCCTTGAAGTTGGCTTCCGCGCCGATCGGGATCTGCAGCGGCACGGCCTTGGCGCCGAGCTTATCTTTGATGTCGTCGAGGCACATGTAGAAGTCTGCGCCGGTCTTATCCATCTTGTTGGAGAAGATGATGCGCGGAACATTGTACTTGTCGCCCTGCCGCCAGACGGTTTCCGTCTGCGGTTCGACGCCCTGATTGGAATCGAGAACGCACACCGCGCCATCAAGCACGCGCAGCGAACGCTCGACTTCGATCGTGAAATCGACGTGTCCGGGCGTATCGATGATGTTCAGGCGGCGCTTCTTGCCGTCGCGACCCACCCAGAAGCACGTCGTTGCAGCCGACGTGATGGTGATGCCGCGTTCGGCTTCCTGTTCCATGAAGTCCATGGTCGCGGCGCCGTCATGGACTTCGCCGATCTTATAGGACTTGCCTGTGTAGTAGAGGATCCGCTCGGTCGTCGTCGTCTTCCCAGCATCGATGTGAGCCATGATGCCGAAGTTGCGGTAGTCCTCGATGGCGTATTGGCGGGCCATGATGTGCCTCGATAATCCTATGTCTTACCAGCGGTAATGCGAGAAGGCACGGTTGGCTTCCGCCATCTTGTGCGTGTCTTCGCGCTTCTTGACAGCCGTGCCGCGATTGTTGGCGGCGTCGAGCAATTCGCCCGAAAGCTTGTCGATCAGCGTTGTCTCGTTGCGCGAGCGAGCCGCAGCAATGATCCAGCGAATGGCGAGCGCCTGACGACGCTCGGTGCGAACTTCGACGGGAACCTGATAGGTTGCGCCACCAACGCGGCGCGACCGCACTTCGACCGACGGCATGACGTTGTCGAGCGCCTGACGGAAGAGGTCGAGCGGGTTCGCCTTGCCCTTGCTTTCCATCTTTTCGAACGCACCATAAACCATGCGCTCGGCGACCGACTTTTTGCCTTCCTTCATCACCGCATTCATGAATTTGGCGACGACGAGGTCGTTGAATTTCGGATCCGGGATGAATTCCCGCTTTTGCGCCGCGTGACGACGAGACATCCTGAAGAGCCCTTCGCTTCGAATTTCATTTCAACTAAGGGCCAGCCGCGCCGACCCCGATTAATGCCGCTTACTTCGGGCGCTTGGCGCCGTACTTCGAGCGACGCTGACGGCGGGCCGACACACCCTGCGTATCGAGCACACCACGGATGATGTGGTAGCGAACGCCCGGCAAGTCCTTGACGCGGCCGCCGCGGATCAGCACCACCGAGTGTTCCTGAAGGTTGTGGCCTTCACCCGGGATGTAGCCGATCACTTCGAAGCCGTTGGTAAGCCGGATCTTGGCGACCTTACGAAGCGCCGAGTTCGGCTTCTTCGGCGTCGTCGTGTAAACACGGGTGCACACGCCGCGCTTCTGCGGGCAGGCATCCATGTGACGCGATTTCTCGCGATACGTCTTCTGTTCCCGGGGCTTCCGGATCAACTGTTGTATCGTCGGCATCAGCCTCGTCCTGACTTTATGCGCTCAACCTGAACGGCAAGCACCAAGCAAACCTGCCAGGTGGCGGAAAACCGCCCCTAGCACAAAAAACCAGAGGATCCTCCCGTCCCTCGCGGGTGGAAGATCGTGGTCCGTCGATGTCCTCTGCTTTTGTGACGATAGTGTCTAGGCAAAGACGCAGCCCTAAAAGGGCGCGAAAGGCCTACCACCTACCGTGAGAGTTCGCGAGCTATATACACAGGGTGCATATTGGTCAACAGGGCGAACTAAAGAGAGTTCAAATTATTTCGCTTTTTCGCGCCAATAGCGCGGCAACCGCCTGCGACCAATCGGCCAAGGCGCACGTTAATGCCCAGCGCGACGCAATTAATAGAAACGGCCGCATCTTTGAGATGCGGCCGTTGCGTGTCTCCGTCAGCGGATGATCGGCGCGTTATGCGGCTTCGTCGGTCGCAGACCGGCGACGACGACGCGCCGCAGACGCGCCACCCGGCGAATCCGGCCCCGGAATGGCCGCCGACTTCGCATGTTCCTTGGCGATGAGTTCGTCGCGCTTGGCCGCCACTTTGCGCAGCCGGCGCAGCATGCCGCCCGTGCCGGCCGGAATGAGACGGCCGACGATGACGTTTTCCTTGAGGCCTTCGAGCATGTCGGCCTTGCCGTTCACGGCCGCATCCGTCAAGACGCGCGTCGTTTCCTGGAACGATGCGGCCGAGATGAACGAGCGCGTCTGCAGCGACGCCTTCGTGATGCCGAGCAGCACCGGGTTGGCGGCAGCGGGACGCTTGCCGGCCTTCTCGATGGCCGCGTTGACATCGTCGAACTCGGTACGGTCGATCTGCTCACCCTTGATCAGGTCGGTATCGCCGGTATCCGTGATCTCAACCTTCTGCAGCATCTGGCGAACGATCACCTCGATGTGCTTGTCGTTGATGGTCACGCCCTGCAGACGATAGACGTCCTGAATTTCGTTGATGAGGTAGTTGGCCAATTCCTCAACGCCCTTGATGGCAAGGATGTCGTGGGGTGCCGGGTTGCCGTCATAAACGAAATCGCCGCGCTCGACGCGATCGCCGTGCTGAACCGCGAGGCTCTTGCCGCGCGGGATCAGGTACTCGACCGATTCCTTCGTCTCGTCGTCGGGCTTGATGTGGATGCGCTGCTTGTTCTTGTAGTCCTTGCCGAATTCGACCGTGCCGGCGATTTCCGCGAGGATCGCGTGATCCTTCGGACGGCGCGCTTCGAAGAGTTCGGCGACGCGCGGCAGACCGCCCGTGATGTCGCCCGACTTCGCGGCTGCCGTCGGGATACGTGCCAGCACGTCGCCCGCCTTGACCTCGGCTCCGCGATCGACCGACAGAACGGCATCGACTGACAACAGGTAGCGTGCGTCACCGCCGCGCGCGACCTTGATCGGCTTGCCCTTGCTGTCCTTGACGACGATCGCCGGCTTCAACTCGTTGCCGCGCGGGCTGGTGCGCCAATCCACGATCACGCGGTTCGACGTGCCCTTCATTTCGTCGGTCTTCTCGCGCACGGATGCGCCTTCGATCAGATCTTCGAAATCGACGACGCCGTTGGCTTCCGAAAGCACCGGACGGGTATAGGGGTCCCAGCTTGCGAGCTTGGTGCCACGCTTGACGGTATCGCCTTCGTCGACGAAGAGACGCGCGCCGTAGGTGATTTTGTGCGCGGCGAGTTCCTTGCCCGTCTGATCGTAGATCAGAATGGACATGGTGCGGCCGGTCGAAATCAACTGGCCCTTGGAGTCTTTGGCCAGCGCGCGGTTCTTCAGCTTAACGGTACCGTTGAAGTTGCTGTCGATCGACGACGAGTCGACGAGGTTCGCCGTGCCGCCGATGTGGAACGTGCGCATCGTCAACTGCGTGCCCGGTTCACCGATCGACTGGGCGGCGATGACGCCGACCGCTTCGCCGATGTTGACGGGCGTGCCACGCGCGAGGTCGCGGCCGTAGCACTTGCCGCAGACGCCGAGTTCGGCTTCGCACGTCAGCACCGAGCGGATACGGATCTCCTGGATTTCAGCCTTGGCGATCGCTTCCGCGTCGCGTTCGACGATGAGGTCGCCGGTTTTGACGATCATGTCACCCGTCACCGGATGCTTGATGTCTTCAGCCGCCGTACGGCCGAGCACGCGTGCAGCCAGCGTGACGATGACCTGACCGGCATCGACGACGGCCTGCACGTTGATGCCGGCATCGGTTCCGCAATCTTCTTCCGAAATGATCGCGTCCTGCGCCACGTCGACGAGGCGGCGTGTCAGGTAGCCCGAGTTCGCGGTCTTCAACGCGGTATCGGCAAGACCCTTACGAGCGCCGTGAGTCGAGTTGAAGTATTCGAGAACCGACAGACCTTCCTTGAAGTTCGAGATGATCGGCGTTTCGATGATCTCGCCCGACGGCTTAGTCATCAGTCCGCGCATACCCGCGAGCTGCTTCATCTGCGCCGGCGAACCGCGCGCGCCCGAATGGCTCATCATGTAGACAGAGTTGATCTGCTTTTCGCGGCCCGATACCGGATCGCGCTGGACCGACGAAATGCGGTCCATCATTTCCTTGGCGATCTGGTCGGTGCAGCGCGACCAGGCGTCGACGACCTTGTTGTACTTTTCGAGCTGCGTGATCAGGCCGTCCTGATACTGCTGTTCGAAATCGCGGACTTCGACGTTGGTCTTTTCGACGATCGCTTCCTTCGTTGCCGGAATCTGCATGTCGTCCTTGCCGAACGAGATGCCGGCCTTGAACGCGTGATGGAAGCCAAGCTGCATGATGCGGTCGCAGAAGATCACGGTCTCTTTCTGACCGCAGTTACGGTAGACCGCGTCGATCATGCCCGAGATGTTCTTCTTCGTCAGAAGCTGATTGACGAGCGCGAACTTGACGCCCGGCTTCTTCGGCAGAAGTTCGCCGAGGATGAGACGGCCCGGCGTCGTGTCGTGCATTTCCGAAATCGGTTCGCCCTGATCGTTGACGGTGCGGAACCGGCCGTGGATCTTGGCGTGCAGCGATACCGCGCCCGCATTGAGCGCGTGATGCACTTCGGAGATCGAGCCGAACATCATGCCTTCGCCCTGATCCTTGTCGCGCAGGATCGAGAGATAGTAGAGGCCAAGCACGATATCCTGCGACGGCACGATGATCGGCGCGCCGCTTGCCGGATGCAGGATGTTGTTGGTCGACATCATGAGCACGCGGGCTTCGAGCTGGGCTTCAAGGCTCAGCGGCACGTGAACGGCCATCTGGTCGCCGTCGAAGTCGGCGTTGAAGGCCGCGCACACCAGCGGATGAAGCTGGATCGCCTTGCCTTCGATCAGCATCGGCTCGAACGCCTGAATGCCAAGACGATGCAGCGTCGGCGCGCGGTTCAAAAGCACCGGATGTTCGCGGATGACCTCGTCGAGGACGTCCCAGACTTCCGGCTTTTCCTTTTCAACGAGCTTCTTCGCCTGCTTCACGGTTGCCGCCTGGCCGAGCGTCTGCAGGCGCGCATAGATGAACGGCTTGAACAGTTCGAGCGCCATCTTCTTTGGCAGACCGCACTGATGCAGCTTCAGCTCGGGGCCGACCACGATGACCGAACGACCGGAATAGTCGACGCGCTTGCCGAGCAGGTTCTGACGGAAGCGGCCCTGCTTGCCCTTCAGCATGTCGGCGAGCGACTTCAGCGGACGCTTGTTGGCGCCGGTGATGACGCGGCCGCGACGGCCGTTGTCGAAGAGGGCGTCGACGGCTTCCTGCAACATGCGCTTTTCGTTGCGGATGATGATATCCGGCGCGCGCAGTTCCATAAGCCGCTTGAGGCGGTTGTTACGGTTGATGACGCGACGGTAGAGATCGTTCAAGTCGGACGTCGCGAAGCGGCCGCCATCGAGCGGCACCAGCGGGCGCAGTTCCGGCGGAATCACCGGAACCTGCGTCAGGATCATCCACTCCGGACGATTGCCGCTTTCGATGAAGGCTTCGATGACCTTCAGGCGCTTGCCGAGCTTCTTCGGCTTCAGTTCGGTCGTTGCTTCCGAGATTTCCTGCCGCAGATCGACGGCGATCTTGGGCAGATCCATCGCGGACATGATTTCGCGGATGGCTTCCGCGCCGATGCCGGCGGTGAAGCTGTCCGCGCCATGCTCTTCGATGGCGGCGTTGTACTGCTCTTCCGTCAGCAGCTGCTTTTCAGCAAACGGCGTCACGCCCGGTTCGATGACAATGTAGTTCTCGAAATAGAGCACGCGCTCGAGATCCTTAAGCGCCATGTCGAGCAAGAGACCGATGCGCGACGGCAGCGACTTCAGGAACCAGATGTGGGCGACGGGTGCCGCAAGTTCGATATGGCCCATGCGCTCGCGGCGCACCTTTGCGAGCGTGACTTCAACGCCGCACTTTTCGCAGATCAGGCCCTTGTACTTCATGCGCTTGTACTTGCCGCACAGGCACTCGTAATCCTTGATCGGCCCGAAGATGCGGGCGCAGAACAGGCCATCGCGCTCGGGCTTGAACGTGCGGTAGTTGATGGTCTCTGGCTTTTTGATCTCGCCGAACGACCACGACAGAATGTCGTCGGGGCTGGCGATCGAAATCTTGATTTGGTCGAAGGTCGGGAGTGGCGCCTGGGCCTTGAAGATATTGGTGATCTCGTTCATCGGCTGTCTCCTCGTGGGACGTACGCGGGGGCGAGCAAGTCCCGGAATTCAAAGTCTGTGAAGTTCGGCGCATCCCGCGCGCGTCTGGCGCGGGATGCGATACTGAGATGTCGTGGTGCTATTCGGCAGCGGGTGGCAATTGCGCCTGCGGGGCGGCATCGCCGGTATCGTTTTCGGGCGGCGCGATCTCGCTGTTCAGCAGTTCCACGTTGAGACCAAGCGCGCGCATTTCCTTGACGAGCACGTTGAAGCTTTCCGGAACGCCGGCTTCGAACGCATCGTCACCACGCACGATCGACTCGTAGACCTTGGTGCGGCCCGCAACGTCGTCCGACTTGACGGTCAGCATTTCCTGCAGCGTGTACGCGGCGCCATAGGCTTCGAGCGCCCAGACTTCCATTTCGCCGAAGCGCTGGCCGCCGAACTGCGCCTTGCCGCCGAGCGGCTGCTGCGTCACGAGGCTGTAGGGACCGATCGATCGCGCGTGGATCTTGTCGTCGACAAGGTGGTGCAGCTTCAGCACGTACTTGTAACCGACAGTGACCTTGCGATCGAAGGGCTCGCCCGTGCGGCCGTCGAACAGCGTTACCTGGCCGGACGAGTCGAAGCCCGCCATTTCCAGCATCTCGACGATGTCCTTCTCGCGCGCGCCGTCGAACACCGGCGTTGCGATCGGCACGCCGTTACGCAGATTGCCGGCGAGTGCCGCCACTTCTTCGTCCTTCAGCGATGCCTTGATCTCGGTCGTGCCGTAGATCTTGGTCATCTGATCGCGCAGCGCCTTGCCCTGCCCGCTCTCGTGGAACTTCTGCAAGGCCTCGTCGATGGCGCGGCCAAGACCGCGGCACGCCCAGCCCATGTGCGTTTCGAGAATCTGTCCGACGTTCATGCGCGAGGGCACGCCGAGCGGATTGAGCAC
>JBOFCQ010000262.1:0-2951 GCA_051646145.1 Hyphomicrobium sp. | reverse complement strand
GGCCGACGAACCAGCCGAGCATCGAGGGCTTCGCCTTGACCTGTTCGACCTTGTCCGGATTGGCGGCGATAATCTCGTCGCACGCTTTTTCGATGGCGCCCGTATCCGTCACCTGCCGCATGCCGCGCGCTTCAACGATTGCGGCCGGATCGCCGCCTTCGCTCCACACGATCTCGAACAGGTCCTTGCCGATCTTGCCGGAAATCGTGCCGCCGCCGATCAAGTCGACGATAGCGCCGATCTGCTGCGCCGACATCGGCGATGCCTCGATCGCGCGCCCCTCCTTGTTCAGGCGGCCGAACAGTTCATTGATGACCCAATTGGCCGCGAGCTTGCCGTCACGCGGCGGATCTTTCAACGTTGCAACGACGGCCTCGAAATAATCAGCGCTTTCGCGCTCGGCAACGAGCACGCTCGCATCGTACGCCGATAGCCCGTAGTGCGCCATGAAGCGGCTGCGCTTCGCGTCGGGCAGTTCCGGCAGATGCTGCTTCAGGTCTTCCACGTAGTCGGCTGAAAGCTCGAGCGGCAGTAAGTCCGGATCTGGAAAATAGCGATAGTCGTGCGCTTCTTCCTTCGATCGCATGGAGCGCGTTTCGCCCTTTGAGGGATCGAAAAGTCGGGTCTCCTGGCTGATCTTGCCGCCGTCTTCGATGATATCGATCTGACGGCGTGCTTCGACCTCAATCGCCTGCCCGATGAAACGGATCGAGTTGACGTTCTTGATCTCGCAGCGCGTACCGAGCGGCGCGCCGGGCTTGCGCACCGACACGTTGACGTCGGCGCGCAGGTTGCCTTTTTCCATGTCGCCATCGCACGTACCGAGATAGCGCAGGATCGTTCTGAGTTTGGTGACGTAGGCCTGCGCCTGCTTGGCCGAGCGCATATCCGGCTTTGACACGATCTCCATCAGCGCAACGCCCGAGCGGTTGAGATCGACGTAGGAATAATCAGGATGCTGATCGTGCAGCGACTTGCCGGCGTCCTGCTCCAAATGCAGGCGCTCAATGCCGACCATCATGGCCTGACCATCGACGTCGATCTCGATCTCGCCCTCACCGACGATCGGCTGCTTGAACTGCGAAATCTGATAGCCCTGTGGCAGATCGGGATAGAAGTAATTCTTCCGGTCGAAAATACTGTTGAGGTTGACCTGCGCCTTGAGCCCGAGGCCGGTGCGGATGGCTTGCGCGACACATTCCGAATTGATGACCGGCAACATGCCGGGCATGGCCGCGTCGACGAGCGAGACGTGGCTGTTTGGCTCGGCGCCGAATGCGGTCGACGACCCTGAAAAGAGCTTCGACTGCGACGCCACTTGAGCATGCACTTCCATGCCAATGACGATTTCCCACGGGCCGGTATCACCGGACAGATAGTTGGCTGTGTTCTCAGATCGTTCCTGCATGGGTCGCGCCGTGGTGTGAGGGATAGCCGCTCTGGCCTTCGTTTTTGGGTAGTGCCTTGGGGGCCATGGGTCAAGCGCGATGGGCAGCGGCCGATGCGTGCGGCAACTATGTCCCTGCCGTGCGCGAAAAGGCGCTGTGGCGGGCTGAAATGGCCCGCCGACCGGCCCGGCAACGCTGCCGCACGCCTTTCGACGGTTGGTTTTACGTCTCCGCAACCCTGTTTGGGCGATCTTTAAGACGTTTGAGTTATAGAGGACCTCGACCTTCCGACCTCTCCGGCGCGTCGGCCACATTTGGCCCGACAGACCGGTCCTTTGTATTGCGTATCAAGAGAGTTGTAGATGTCGCTGTCGATACCGGTTATGGCGCCGCCGAACGTGGCGCCGCGCTATTCCATCGCCAACACGTATTGCGACCCGCGGGCCGCATCGTTCCGCTTTCGCGCGCGGCGCTTCGAACATCTGCGCCCGCTGATCGAACGCGTCATCGCCCGCAAAGGCGCCTGTCGCATCGCCGATATCGGCGGCACCGAATATTACTGGAACATCTTTGGCGCGTTCGTCGCCGAAAACCCGATCTCGATCGATCTCATCAATCTCGACATCGCGCCGGTTGCCTCCTCGCAATTCAGAAGCATCGCGGCCGATGCCACCGACCTCATCGACGTGCCGGACTTCAGCTACGACATCGTGCATTCCAATTCGGTGATCGAGCACGTCGGAAATTGGGATCGCATGTCGCGCATGGCGCTCAATGTGCGGCGCCTGGCGCCGACGTATTTCGTGCAGACGCCGAACTTCTGGTTCCCCTATGAACCGCACTTCCGCTTTCCGGTATTCCACTGGCTGCCCGAGCAGGTACGCGCCGACTTTCTGATGCGCTTCAATCTTGGCTTCGGCGGACGCCGCGCGAACTACGATGCCGCCATGCGTGGCGTGCAATCGGCAGCCTTGCTCAGCGAGCGCCAATTGCAGTCGCTGTTTCCTGACTCAACCGTCATGCGCGAGAAAGCGTTCGGACTGACGAAATCGTTCATGTGCGTGCGGGAAGCCGAATAACGCGCGCCTTCGCGGCTTAGCGCGCGTTCAGCGCTCAGACGAGAACCGCGCCGTTGTCGATCAGATCGTCGAGGCTGACGTCCGCCCCGTCGAGCAGCACGACATCCTCAAACCCGACCGACCCACCGAAATTGACGGCGACGACCGCGCCCTCTGCCGTGTCCGTGACACGCACGAGCGACGTTATCGGCACGTTGGCGAGGTTCATGCCGGAAAAATCGAGCCGGTCGCCGATGCCAAAATCGAGAATGATGTCGAAACCCTGTGTCTTGCCGCCAGCGAAGACGTCCGAGCGCATCCAGCTAAACGTGTCATGGCCCGCCGAGCTGGCACCGGCCTGCTGACCGCCAAGCAGAATGTCATCGCCCTTGCCGCCGGACAGCCGGTCATCGCCGCCGTCGCCGTAGAGGCGATCAGCGCCCGCGCCACCATCGATGGCGTCATCGCCACCGCCGCCGTAGAAACCGTCGTTGCCAGCGCCGCC
>JBOFCQ010000267.1:0-21628 GCA_051646145.1 Hyphomicrobium sp. | reverse complement strand
CGGTCACGACTTTCGAGGCGAACGTACCCTGGCCCCAACCCAGCAAAGCTGCAAGCATCTGGCCGGTCTGGTTGCAATCGTCGTCGATCGCCTGCTTGCCGAGAATGACGAGGTCGGGCTTTTCGGCATCGACCACGGCCTTGAGAAGCTTGGCGACGGCGAGCGGCTCGACCGCTACACCGTCCGCCGTCTCGATCAGAATGCCGCGATCAGCGCCGATGGCGAGCGCCGTGCGAATGATTTCCTGGGCTTTCGAAGGACCGATGGAAACGACCACGATCTCCGTCGACGCATCCTTCTCCTTGATGCGGACCGCTTCCTCGATGGCGATTTCATCGAAGGGGTTCATCGACATCTTGACGTTGGCGAGTTCGATGCCCGAGCCGTCGGCCTTGACGCGGATTTTGACGTTGTAATCGACGACCCTTTTGACGGGCACTACGATCTTCATGTGACTGGCGCTCCCAGCAGTGTTGTTGTTATGCCGCCGGTGAGGGCGGTGTCCCGAATGTTGCAGCGCGGCGGTAGATTTCGGCGCAATTGGCCACGCGTGGCGGGGCCGCCCGTCATTTGCTCTCGCAGTTGCGAAGGCCGAAGCTAGAAGCCGCCCTATCGGAAGTCAATTGGTGCGGGCGTCGCAATTCGCAACCTCCACCGGCGATCGGGCGCAGGTGCGGGCACCCGGCCGTCAGGCCTCGGTTGACAGCGCTGGAGGGATCGCAATTGGGGCCGGATGCCGGCCGACGGCGGCTCTGGAAAGGTTACCCGCCGGACCCGGCGGCGACGCGCGCCGACAACCCCTGATCGAACAGCGGCACGCCCCGGCGGCGCATGACAAGGATCAACAGCGCGCCCGCAATCAGACCGCCGATATGCGCCCACCACGCCGTGGCGTCGACCTGCGGCAAGGCCACCATGACGAGCTGCGTGATGATCCAGAGGCCGAGCACAAGCCCGGCATTGATCTTGAGCGGGATGATCTTCAAGGCGAGCACCCAAACGCTGACCTTGGGGTGCAGCATCAGATAGGCCGCGATGACGCCCGACACGGCGCCACTCGCCCCGATCAGCGCATCGTTGCTGTCGGGCAGCATGGCCGCGTGCGTCAGCGCCGCGATCACGCCGCACGCCAGATAGAACACGGCGAAACGCACGTGCCCCATGGCGTCCTCGACGTTGTCGCCGAACACCCACAGGAACAGCATGTTGCCGAGCAGATGCATGACATCGCCGTGGAAGAACATGTATGTCAGCAGCGTCGCGCGCTCCGGCACGGGCACGACGTCGCCTGAATGGGGCGCGGAGCCGCCGAGCATCGCGACCTGGAAGAATTCCTGCGGAACAACCGCGAAGCTCGATATGAATTGCGGCGAGGGACCGCCGGCGCTTTCGAGGAAAAAAACGATGACGTTGAGCGCAATCAGCGCCACGGTCACGTACTGAAAGCGGATGCTCTTCAACGGATTTTCGTCGCCGATCGGTACAAACACATGACGCTCCGCTGCTTGATAGTATGCCGGTTGTATGCGTCGTGCCGAAGCCCTAGCGGTTCTTGCCCGGCACCCACAGCACGTCGTTTTGCCCACGATCGTTGACGTAGCGGCTGGCAACGAACAGGAAGTCCGATAGCCGGTTGATGTACTTGAGCGCCGCCGGGCTGACAGGCTCGTTCGGCAGCGCCGCCAGTTCGACGATCAAGCGTTCGGCGCGGCGCGACACGGTGCGCGCGACGTGCAAATGCGCCGCCGCTGCCGATCCGCCCGGCAACACGAAAGAGCGCAACGGCTGCAATTCGCCGTTCATCAGGTCGATCTCGTCTTCGAGACGTTTGACCTGGGCATCGGAAATGCGCAGCGGTTCATACGGCAGTTTCTCGCCGCGATCCGGCACGCAGAGGTCGGCGCCGAGATCGAAGAGATCGTTCTGCACCCGCGCCAGCATCGCATCGACACTCGCGTCGGCGGCGACCAGATGCTGGCGTGCCACGCCGAGCGTGGCGTTGGTCTCGTCGACCGTGCCATAGGCGGCGATGCGCACCGATGTTTTGGGCACACGTTCGCCAGTGCCGAGCGCTGTCGTGCCGGCGTCTCCGGTTTTGGTGTAAATGCGATTGAGCACAACCATCTGCGACGGCCTCGTCAGTGTTGGGCGGAGGCATACCGCCGAATTGCATGAATTGTTAGGCAGAGCCGGTTCGGACGCAACCTCCGGCGCACTCTTAGTGCAGGCGAGCAGCGGAACACCCTAGCGATCCCGGCCGTCTGACCACTTACCGGGCGAACACAACGTAGATCATGATGACCACGACGGCGCCAAATTGCAGGCCAACGCGCCAGCGCATGAGTTTTTGGCTGAGATTGGGGCTATCGCCCTTCAGCATGCTGCGCAGACCGAGGATCAACACCACGAAAACAGCCAAAACGGCGATCGTAGTTGCGTGGTAGAGCAGCCATTGCATCGGGGCGTCCTCGTTAAAGTGACTGCCAGATAAGACTTTGGAGGGGGCGCCGCAAGCCGGATTGTCGGCCAAAGCCCGTGAAGATTGGCCGCGTTCCGCCCGCTCCGCTCCGCATTACGCATTTGAAACTTGGTCTGGCGCAACAAAAGCCTTAATTTTCAAGCTTCAGAATCGCGCGACCGTATCCCGGACAGGCTTGACGCAAAGCCCCTGCCGAACGGCCACTCGCAACCCCGCTGACAAAGGTAAGAGATTTCGTGCCAGCGCCGTCAGAGTTCAGCGCAATCGCCACAAGATGGGTTCTCGGTGCTGTCGCGGCCGTCGGCATCGGCGCGGCCAGCCTGTCAGCAGTGGCGCAAGACGCGACGCCCGCCGACGTGCAGCTCGCCCCCGAAGACGTCCAGCGCCAGCTTGACCAACGCCGCGACGCGCTGCAAGCGACCGAGCAGAAAGCCAAGACGCTCGAAAGCGACCTCAGCGCCATCGACGTCGAACGCGAAAAGCTCAACGCCGAACTCTTGACGACAGCGTCGCGCATTCAGTTGAGCGAAGGCCAGCTCTCGTCGATCGAAGGTCGGCTCGGCGAACTCGAAGCACAGGAAAAGCTGGTGCGCGGCTCGCTGATGGAGCGGCACGGCAAGATCGCGACATTGCTCGGCGCCTTGCAGCGCATGGGACGCAATCCGCCGCCGGTCATGTTCACGCAGCGCGAAGATGCACTGGAGATGGTGCGCAGCGCCATGCTGCTGGCATCGGCCTTTCCGGGCCTCAAATCGCAGGCAACCGCACTCTCGGAACAGCTCGATGAACTCGTGCGCGTGATGGCCAATGCGCGCGCCGAGGGCGAGCGCCTCAAGGCCGAGACCGCGCGATTGAACGAGGCCCGCACGCAACTCACCGGTCTGATGGCCGCCAAGAAGCTGACGCTCGCCGAACGCAAGACGGAGCTGGCGTCGGTGAAGGCCGCCAACGAAGAAATCAAGAAGAGTGTCGACAACCTGTCGGAGCTGATCCAGAAGCTCGATTCGACGGTCACGCAGAAGACCGGCCTCGGCGCCTACCAGATCGAGCGCGAAGCGCAGGGCGGCGCCGTCAAGGTTGCGCCGCCACCGCCTGAAACCGTCGTCGCCGCGGCTGATCCCGCGGCAACCGCGGACAGCCACGAGAACACGGGCCCTGCGCTGACGCCGCCACCGCGCTTGAAGCCGCAGATCGTCGAACTCGCGCCCTCGAGCGCCGGAATGCTCGCCGCCAACCCCGGCCGTATCAAGCCGGCGATGCCGTTCGTGACGGCGCATGCCAAGCTGCCGCTGCCTGTTCAGGGCCGGCGCGTGCTGGCATTCGGCGAATCAACCCAATTCGGCGCCAAGTCCAAAGGCGTCGTTATCGAGACCCGGGCGTCGGCGCTGGTCACCGCGCCATGTGACGGATGGGTCGAATTTGCCGGTGAATTCAGGAGTTACGGGCAACTCTTGATCATCAATGCCGGCGACGGCTATCATGTCCTGCTAGCCGGGATGTCGCAGATCGACGCGCAGCCAGGACAATTTGTTCTTGCCGCCGAGCCGATAGGAATGATGAACGGAGCAGCCAGTGGCTCCGCATCTAGTATTCGCATGAATGCGCCCGTGCTTTACGTAGAATTTCGCAAAGACGGGCGACCCATCGACCCCGACCCCTGGTGGGTGGCTGGTCAGCAGAAGGTACAAGGCTAATGCGCAAGACAGACTACGCGTTCTGGACGTTCCTGATGATGACCGGCATTGCCGGCGCCACAACTCTGCTGAACGTATCCCAGACATTTTCTGCGACGCCGTCGCAGAATTCCGAACTCTATCGTCAGCTCGACCTGTTCGGCGACGTGCTCGAACGGGTGCGCTCCGATTATGTCGAGAAGCCTGACGATACGCAGCTCATCGAAAGCGCCATCAACGGCATGCTGTCGGCGCTCGATCCGCATTCCTCATACATGAGCCCGAAGAACTTCCGCGACATGCAGGTGCAGACGCGCGGCGAGTTCGGCGGCCTCGGCATCGAGGTGACGATGGAGAACGGCGTCGTGAAGGTGGTATCGCCCATCGACGACACGCCGGCGTCCAAGGCCGGCCTGCTGGCCAACGACCTCATCACCCATCTCGACAACGAACAGATCTCCGGTCTGACGCTTGAGCAGGCGGTGGAGAAAATGCGCGGTCCGGTCAATACGCCGATCACCCTCACCATCGTGCGCAAGGGCAAGGACGAAGCCTTTGACGTGAAGGTCACGCGCGACGTCATCCGCATCAACGCCGTCAAATCGCGCGTTGAAGGCGATGTCGGCTACATCAAGGTGACGACGTTCAACGAGCAGACGCACACCAACATGGTCAAGGCGTTCGAGCAGTTGAACAAGGACATCGGGCCGAAGCTGAAGGGGTTCGTTCTTGATCTGCGCAACAATCCGGGCGGCCTGCTCGATCAGGCGATCGCCGTCTCCGACGACTTCCTGGAACGCGGCGCGATCGTGTTGACGAAGGGCCGCAACAACGAGGAAACGCAGCGCGCCAACGCACGGCCCGGCGATATCACGGAAGGCAAGAAGATTGCCGTCCTGATCAACGGCGGCTCGGCATCGGCGTCTGAAATCGTCGCCGGCGCATTGCAGGACCACAAGCGCGCCACCATCATCGGCACGCGTTCGTTCGGCAAGGGTTCGGTGCAGACGATCATTCCGCTTGGTGCCAACGGCGCCATCCGCTTGACCACGGCCCGCTACTACACGCCGTCCAACCGCTCGATCCAGGCGAAGGGCATCGATCCCGACATCATGATCGAAGAGGAACTGCCGGAAGATCTGAAGGCGAAGCTCGCCAACGAGAAGCCGCGCGGCGAAGCCAGCCTTCGCGGTCACTTGAAGAACCCGGATGGTTCGGACGCGACCGAGAAGAAGGATGAGGGCGCAGCCGACGCCAAGGCGCCCGAGAAGAAGGAAGAGGTTTCGGGCTCGTCGTCGTACGTTCCCAAGGAGCCGGAAAAGGATACGCAGTTGCAGTATGCGCTGTCGTTCCTGCGCGGCACCGCCAAGGAACCGCCGGCCGCCAACTCGACGCCGGCAACGCCTGAAACGCCGGCCGCTCCGGCACCGCAGGCGCCTGCCGCCGGCAGCGAGCCGGAAAAGGCACCGTCGGCGAACTGACGCGCGAAGGCGCGATGCGCCAGCGATACGATTGAGGAAATGGGCGCTGGCAAAGCGCCCATTTTCGTTTGCGACGGACGCGTCCGCGCACCCAAACATTCTCGCCGCAACGGGAGACCGCCATGACAGGCAATCCATCGAACCCCATCGACATCAGCGCACTCGGCTATCGGCCGTGCGTTGGCATCATGCTGCTGAATAGCGAGGGCCTGGTGTGGGTCGGCTGCCGCGCCGACGCCAAGAATGAGGCGGAAGGGCGGGGTCTGTGGTGGCAGATGCCACAAGGCGGCATCGACGACGGAGAAGATACGCGCGCGGCCGCGCTGCGCGAGCTCTACGAGGAAACGAGCGTGCGCTCGGCCGAAATCATCGCCGAGCATCCGACGTGGATCAACTACGACCTGCCGCGCGATCTGATGGGCAAATCCTGGGGCGGCCGCTATCGCGGACAGACGCAGAAATGGTTCGTTGCCCGCTTTACCGGCGACGAACGCGAGATCGATATTTCCGCGCCGCCGGGCCACACGGCCGAGTTCGTCGCCTGGCGATGGGCGCCCGTTGGCGAGTTGCTGGACCTCATCGTGCCGTTCAAGCGCGGCGTCTATGAACGCGTCGTCGCCGATTTCGCCGATCTGGCACGGCCGATCGCGCGCTAGAGGCGTGTCGTGCCCGTCAACCACGCAACAGGCCGACCCGTACGGGCACCCTGACAAGGTTGCGTCACAGAGCCGTTTTACAGGTGTATGCTTGATTCGCGTCTGCGATGGCGCGGGAGGACAGTGACTGCACCGATAGCATCGGATGCCGACGAGCATGCGCGAGACGCCGAACACGGACCAGACGACGAGCAACCCGCTTCCGCTGCGAAGCTGCGTCGGCATCGTGCTGCTCAATGCCAAGGGGCTCGTGTGGATTGGCCGGCGGCGACCAAAATGGGTCGGCGATCACAGCGCTGAAATCTGGCAGATGCCGCAGGGCGGCATCGAAAAGTTTGAACCGGCATCCATCGCCGCGCTGCGCGAACTGCGCGAGGAAACCGGCGTGACCAACGTCGAGATTTTGGCCGAACATCCCGAGTGGTTGACCTACGAACTTCCCGAAGACCTAGTCGGCATTGCGCTCAAGGGGCGCTATCGCGGTCAACGGCAGAAGTGGTTCGCCATGCGCTTCAAGGGCGACGATCGCGACATCGACATATCCGGCGGCGAAGACCAGAAAGCCGAATTCGTGGCTTGGCGATGGGCGCCGATCGATATCGTTCCGAAGTTGATCGTGCCGTTCAAGCGGCCGGTCTATGAGCAGGTCGTCCGCGCCTTCGCTGGTCATGCGACGCCGAGCCCGACACCTTCAAGTCCGCGCTAGCGACGGCACGCGCGTGAGCCTCGACGCCGACGACGCCCCCTCCCACAAAAGCAAACGGCGCCCGAATGAGCGCCGTTGAGATTTCGTGCTATGCCGGACAGTAGAGAGCAGCCGTTACGCGGCCTTGGACGACAGCCGGCGCAGCTCGTTGACCAGCGTATCGGCCATGGCCTTGGCGTCATCGCCTTGCGCGTCGGCGAGTTCGGCTTCCGCCGACTTCAGCTCCTTCGCCAAATCCGAGGCGCTCATCTCGTCGACGTCGAAACCCTTGTCGGCGAGAATGGTCAGCCGCTCGGGCTCGACTTCAGCGAAACCGCCGCGCACGAGCAGACGCTTCTTCGCGCCGCCGACCGACACGTCGAGCACGCCCGGACGCAGCGTCGAGATCATCGGCGCGTGGCCCGCGAGCACGGCGAAATCGCCGTCGATGCCCGGCACGACAACCTGCTCGGCGTCAACCGACAGCATGATGCGCTCCGGTGAGACGAGTTCGAATTTGAATGTGCCTGCCATGTTGGGCCGTCCTTGAAACTTGCAAAGTGTTCGATACGTCTGGCGTTACGAGACGCTCTCGCCGTCATTGTCGCCTTCGCCGCCGGTCTTGGCCCGCACTTCTTCCGGCGTCTGCAGAGCCGTGCCGCAGAACGGGCAGAAGAACAGCGGGTGATCGACAAGGCCCGGCTCGTCGTCTTCGAGATCGACAAGGCCGACCGTCATGTAGATGACGCTGTCGGGGCCAACCGTGATCAACGGCTCGAAGTCGCCGCCTTCCAAAGCTTCCTTCAGCTCGGCACAGCAGTTCCCGAACGAGCGCTTCATTTCTGCTACCATGCCGGCCTCCAGGAAGTGGCGACCTGGCGCCACTTCATCGTGCAGTCTTCAAGTTCAGGCGGCTTCAGCCAGCTTCTCAGCCTTGGCGATGGCCTCGTCGATGGTGCCGACCATGTAGAACGCCGGCTCCGGCAGATGGTCGTAATCGCCATCGCACAGACCCTTGAACGCCTTGATGGTGTCAGCCAGCGCGACGAGCTTGCCCGGCGAACCGGTAAACACTTCAGCAACGTGGAACGGCTGCGACATGAAACGCTCGATCTTACGGGCGCGGGCAACCGTGATCTTGTCGTCTTCGCTGAGTTCGTCCATGCCGAGAATGGCGATGATGTCCTGCAGGCTCTTGTACTTCTGCAAGATCGACTGAACGCGGCGCGCAACCTGATAGTGCTCTTCGCCGACGATGCGCGGGTCGAGCATGCGCGACGTCGAGTCGAGCGGATCGACGGCCGGGTAGATGCCCTTTTCAGCGATGGCGCGCGAGAGAACCGTCGTTGCGTCCAAGTGGGCGAACGAGGTTGCGGGAGCGGGGTCGGTCAAGTCGTCGGCCGGCACGTAGATCGCCTGCACCGAGGTGATCGAACCCTTCTGCGTCGTGGTGATGCGTTCCTGCAGAGCGCCCATGTCGGTCGCGAGTGTCGGCTGATAGCCGACGGCCGAGGGAATACGGCCGAGCAGTGCCGACACTTCCGAGCCCGCCTGCGTGAAGCGGAAGATGTTGTCGACGAAGAACAGCACGTCCTGGCCCTTGTCGCGGAAATCTTCGGCAACCGTCAGACCGGAGAGCGCGACGCGCATACGTGCGCCCGGCGGCTCGTTCATCTGGCCGTATACGAGGGCGCACTTCGAACCCTTGGTCGAACCGTTGTTCTTCTTCGGATCGACGTTGACGTTCGATTCGATCATTTCGTGATAGAGATCGTTGCCTTCACGCGTGCGCTCGCCAACGCCGGCGAACACCGAGTAGCCGCCGTGGGCCTTCGCAACGTTGTTGATCAATTCCATGATGAGAACGGTCTTGCCGACGCCAGCGCCGCCGAAGAGGCCGATCTTGCCGCCTTTGGCGTAAGGCGCGAGCAGATCGACGACCTTGATGCCGGTGACCAGGATCTGCGCTTCCGACGCCTGTTCGGCGAAGGTCGGCGACGGCTGGTGGATGGCGCGCACGCCGTTGGTCTTGATGGGGCCTGCTTCGTCGACCGGCTCGCCGATGACGTTCATGATGCGGCCGAGCGTTTCATCGCCGACAGGCACCGAGATGGCGTTGCCCGTGTCCGTCACGGGCTGACCGCGGACGAGACCTTCGGTCGAGTCCATGGCAATCGTGCGCACGGTGTTTTCGCCGAGATGCTGCGCCACTTCGAGAACGAGGCGGCTGCCCTGGTTCTGCGTTTCGAGCGCGTTCAAAATTGCGGGCAGATGGTTGTCGAACTGCACGTCGACGACGGCGCCCGTCACCTGGCGGATCTTGCCAACATTGTTAGCCATGGCTTCGTTTCCTCGATCTTCCGATGTGGATTAGAGCGCTTCCGCGCCCGAAATGATTTCGATGAGTTCTTTGGTGATGTTGGCTTGCCGCTGACGGTTGTACTTGATCGTCAGCTTATTGATCATGTCGCCGGCGTTGCGCGTTGCGCTGTCCATGGCGCTCATGCGGGCGCCCTGTTCGCTCGCGGCATTCTCGAGCAGTCCACGGAAGACCTGGGTCGAGATATTGCGCGTCAGCAGCGAACCGAGAACATCTTCTTCGCTCGGCTCATATTCATGAACCGCGCTCGCGCCCTTGATCTCGCCGGCTTTCGCCTCCGGGATCTTGGCGGGGATGAGCTGCAGAGCCGTCGGCTTCTGCGCGATCACCGACCGGAATTCCGAGAAGTAGATCGTCGCGACGTCGAACTCACCGGCCTCGAACATGGCAAGCACCTTGTTCGCGATGTCTTCGGCCTGTGCGAATGCGATCTGCTTGATGCCGCGCAGATCGACCCGCTCGACGATGTTCTTGCCGAAGTCGCGGCGCAGGTTGTCGGCGCCCTTGCGGCCAACAGTCAGGATTTTTACCGTTTTGCCCGCAGCCGTGAGGCGGTTGGCATCGGCGCGCGCCAGCTTGGAAATGTTGGAGTTGAAGCCGCCGCAAAGACCGCGTTCAGCGGTCATGACGATCAGCAGGTGCACCTGATCGCGGCCATTGCCGACGAGCAGCGGCGACGCGCTCGACTTGTCGGCAACGCGCGACGCAAGTCCCGCCAGCATCGCGTCCATGCGTTCCGCGAACGGGCGCGCAGCCTGTGCCGCTTCCTGCGCACGGCGCAGCTTGGCGGCAGCCACCATCTGCATCGCCTTCGTGATTTTCCGCGTCGCCTTAACAGAGGCGATGCGGTTTCTCATATCCTTCAAGGACGCCATGGGGCGAAATCCCTATCCTGCTGCGCGCCTTAGAGGAACGTCTTCTGCACCTGCTCGACCACGCCCTTGAGCTTGGCGGCGGTGGCATCCGAGAGATCCTTCGAACCGCGAATGTCGTCGAGGATCGCAACGTTCTGCGACCGCAGGTTCGACAGCAGCGCGGTCTCGAAACCCTTGACCTTATCGAGCGCCATCTGATCGAGATAGCCGTTGGTGCCGGCCCAGATCACGCAGACCTGCTCTTCCATCTTCAGCGGCGAGAACTGCGGCTGCTTCAGAAGCTCGGTCAGACGCGAACCACGGTTCAGCAGGCGCTGCGTGGCGGCGTCGAGGTCGGAGCCGAACTGAGCGAAGGCCGCCATTTCGCGGTACTGCGCAAGTTCGCCCTTGATCTTGCCGGCGACCTTTTTCATCGCCTTGGTCTGCGCCGACGAGCCGACGCGCGACACGCTGAGGCCGACGTTCACGGCCGGGCGGATGCCCTGATAGAACAGATCGGTTTCAAGGAAGATCTGGCCGTCGGTGATCGAAATCACGTTCGTCGGAATGTAGGCCGACACGTCGTTGGCCTGCGTTTCGATGACGGGAAGCGCTGTCAGCGAACCCTTGCCGGCGGCATCACCCATCTTCGCGGCGCGCTCAAGAAGGCGCGAGTGGAGATAGAAGACGTCGCCCGGATAGGCTTCGCGGCCCGGCGGGCGGCGCAGCAGCAGCGACATCTGGCGATAGGCAACGGCCTGCTTCGACAAATCGTCATAGGCGATCACGGCATGCATGCCGTTGTCGCGGAAGTATTCGCCCATGGTGCAGCCGGTGAACGGTGCCAGATACTGCATCGGCGCCGGGTCGGATGCGGTGGCCGCAACGACGATCGAGTACTCGAGCGCGCCGCGCTCTTCGAGCACCTTCACGAACTGGGCAACCGTCGAGCGCTTCTGGCCGATGGCGACATAGACGCAATAGAGCTTCTGGCTCTCGTCATTGCCGGCGTTGAGCGGCTTCTGATTGAGGAAGGTATCGAGAATGACGGCGGTCTTGCCGGTCTGACGGTCGCCGATGACGAGTTCGCGCTGGCCGCGACCGATCGGGATGAGGCTGTCGATGGCCTTGAGGCCGGTGGCCATCGGCTCATGAACCGACTTGCGCGGCAGAATGCCAGGCGCCTTGACGTCAACGCGCATTCTCTTGTCCGACTTGATCGGGCCCTTGCCGTCGATCGGATTGCCGAGACCGTCGACAACGCGGCCGAGCAGGCCCTTGCCGACCGGCACTTCCACGATGGCGCCGGTGCGCTTGACGGTGTCGCCTTCCTTGATCGAACGGTCGTCGCCGAAAATAACGACGCCGACGTTGTCGGCTTCAAGGTTCAAGGCCATGCCGCGAATGCCGCCGGGGAACTCGACCATTTCGCCGGCCTGCACGTTATCGAGGCCGTAAACGCGCGCGATGCCGTCGCCAACCGACAGCACCTGACCGATTTCGGAAACCTGTGCTTCTTTGCCGAAATTCTTGATCTGATCCTTGAGGATCGACGAAATCTCTGCGGCCCGGATGTCCATGTGACGTAAGACCCTTCCCTTGGTCGTTTCAGCTTTGATGCCTGCTTACAGCAGACCGTTATGCGTCATTGTTAGTGCGGAAACGCCGCCGGTATTTTCCCGACGGCGTTTCAATTCGTTTCGCGTCAAGCGCTGGCGCCGCCCAAGGTGGCCTTGAGGTTCTGCAGCTTGGTCTTGAGCGAGCTATCGATCATGCGGCTGCCGACCTTGACGATCAGCCCGCCAAGCAGGCTCGGATCGACATGCGTGTTGAGCGCGACGTCCTTGCCGACAGTGTCCTTCAGCGTCTTCTTCAATTCCGCGACCTGCTCAGCCGAAAGCGCGATAGCGCTCGTGACGACGGCGGTCAGTTCGCCGCGATCCTTGGCGGCGAGGGCGCGGAAGCCCTTGATCATGTCGGGAGCGGAAAACAGGCGGCGGTTGGCCGCGATCAACTTGAAGAAATTGGCGGCAAGACCGCCGATGCCGGCCTTGCTCATGATGGCGGCGAGCGCGCGTCCCTGGTCTTCGGTCGAGATGACGGGGCTGCGCACGAGATGGCGAAGGTCTTCACTGTCGTCGAACATCGCCTGGAATTTCGTCAGGTCGGCTTCGACCTCGGCGATCTTGGATGCGTCCTTGGCGAGATCGAAAAGCGCCGAAGCATATCGGCCAGCCATGCCTTCAACGATTGTGTCGTCGGTTGCCACGTCGCACGCTCTCTGTTCGCCCAAAAAAGGGCCTTTGGGGTCGGGGCCTGCTGTGCGCTGGCCACTGCCCGCTTGACGGATGAATTGTTCGGTGAAAAGGGCGCGCTCGCAGCCGTTACAGCCGGCGTTCCCCCTCAGCTTGCCGCGGTGTCTCTAACATGGTCGCCATGGGCCTTCAACCGCGCCATGGCGGGCGCAATGACGCATTCGAGGGCAATTGCAATCGCAACATGGATTGGCCGGGCAGCGAAGAGGGCGGCGCTGACAGAAACGTCGCAACGACCGCCTGAGTGCTGCCGCGAAGACCGTGCTGGACCTATCAATTGCCGCACTGCCAAGGCGACGCGATTGACGGGCCAAGGTGCGGCATCAACCGGCACCGCTAGCACTCTGAAACACGGCCTAAAATTCCCGAGGCGTCGCGCCATGGTCTTGCGCTTTGCTGCCCGGCAGATGAACAGCGGCTGCAAGCGCCATTCAAACGCTATTCAGCCGATGGCCGCTAGGTTGCACCGAACGCTGACGATCGCATGCCGCGTCGCAACGGAACGGCGCAAGGATTGCCGCAACCTGCGGCACGACGTCAGCCTCCGATTTGGCATGGATTTGGGAGACCTATCAATGAACCACCAACACCGCCTTCTGTCCGCAGGCCTCGCCGCCCTTATCGCCGTCGGCTCCGCAGCCGGCACCAGCAGCACAGCGCATGCCGACCCGAGCGATTATGTCGACGCGCAGCATGAATACGCACCGGAGCGTCGCGGCTATCGCGGCGGCAACCGCTGGGATGACCGCCGCTCCGCGCGTCATGGCCGTCATGACGATGGCCGCGATCATGGTGGCCGCCGCCACCGCGACCACACCGCGCGCAATGTTGCCATCGGCGCGTTCGCGACCATTCTCGGCATTGCCATCGCATCCGAAGCGGCGCGCGCCAACGACCGTGGTGACTACGGCGACGAGGATTGAGCGCGACGTGCTGCGTTGCGTGGCGTCACGGTGCGCGAGCCCGGCCGGTCAACTAGTGATAGTTGGTCACTCAGCCAGTCGGCCAGCGCGCAAACGCCCAATTTCAAAAGCAAAAAGCCGGATCCGCGTTGCAGCAGATCCGGCTTTTTCAATGCTTTACTTCAGCGTTCAAGTCCGCGGCGCGATGGCCGCACAGTCTCTCTCACCAAACGCGCGCGCGATTGGCTGTCCTAGATAATCTCAACGTTTCCACATATCCCGATGCTGTGCCTGAAGCCGCGAATGCAGCTTTCGACGCGCGATCAGCGGGCGATGGTGGCGACGTTCAGAGGCTTTTGGACGTCGTCGCCCCGATCGACATAAGCGACGGCCGCGGCCGAAATGGCAGCGATGCTCATGCCTGTGAGGACGACCAGAGCCGCAGCGCGGCTCGAACTGCGGACGGGTCGATGATTCTCGATGACCCAACCGGCTTGCTGCCACTCAGTGAGTGGCATCACTTGACGCTGACGCAACATACTCAACTCCCGCGTAACTGCGTGGGAGCCGTTTGGTCTTGGAAATAGAAAAGCTTCCAGTCCCGCTCGGCCCTACCAGCCACCCCAACAACACCGATCCCCCAGTGTTGATCGCTTCGAGCACCCCCGTGCCCTGACGACGCCTTAAGACTTGCATGTGCGCGTTCTGTTGAAAAGCTGTTTGCGAACGCGTTTTGAAAATTCTTGCAGTAGATGTGTTGAATCTGCACCAGCGCGCAATTACTGCTTTGTATTCAAATAATAAAGCTCGAACTTACCGAACAATGCGCGGCGGCCGAACGAACGTCGAACCCGCCGCGCCCACGGTTTTCCACATGCGAAATAGCGCCCAGATCTACCTTGGGCTGCACGCCGCTCACGCCTTCAATTTTTTGACGCAGGCACTGTAATAGCCGCCGCCCTTCTCGATCCATTTCATGCCGCCGTTGGCATTTGCGACCTTGTTGGCCTTGTACTGGTCGAGGCAGGTATGAAGCCGCGCCTTGGCGGGCTTTTCGCTGGCATATTTGGTGGCGATGGATTTGGGGAAGGCTGCCGGCCCGGCGATGATCTTGGGCTGCGGTGCCACGGCCGCAGCGCTGGCCGGCGCACTCGGGCCGCCATCCGCGCATTTTGCCTTGCGGAACTCAGACCATGTCGTGGTGCCAAGCGAGCCATCGGCCTTGGCCGCTTTGTATTTGACGCTGCATTCCTTGAGGCTGACAGCATGGGCCGGCGCGACCGCCGCAACGCTCACACCGCCCAACATGGCTGCAACGGCGAGCGCGCGCGACAGCACAAAAGACATTTCCAAAATACGCATACCGAACACTCCTGCACCTGCTACCGGCTGCCCTTAGCTGTCTGAACGCAATGAAGTCAGACGTGGGTCAGACGCGCCGATCATCTGCGCTGGCCAGAGATTTGTCACGTAGGCAGAGCAAAAAATATCGCGTCTACAGAGTGTCGGGACGATAGTCGGGCCAGCGCCACGGCCGCATGAACATCAGGTCGAAGCCGATATCGAAACCGATGTATCGTTGGTGTCGCGCCAGAAAGACCTCGGCTGCGCGGCGCACACGGGCGCGAACGTCAGCCGTGATCGCCGCCTCGCAGTCGGCGATCGTGCCCCGGCTTTTGACCTCGATGAACGCGATCCTGCGGCCGCGCACGGCGACAATGTCGATCTCGCCGACGTGCGACTTGAAACGCCGCGCGACGACAGCATGGCCGCGCAGCATCAAGAACAGCGCCGCTTTCGATTCAGCGATGGCGCCGCGGCGATTGCGATCTCGGCGCAACGCCGTATCCCGCCGCGGCGGCGGGTGCGTGCCGCTCACGTTTCACCCTCTTTGAGTTTGACGCCGAGATTATAAACGCGTGATTTCTGCACGTTGAATTCGGTGGCGATGGACTTTGCGGCCTCTTTCAGCGTCACGGTTTCGAGCACCTCGCGCAACCGTTCAATCAGCACGCCATCGTCCACATCGGCGTTGACCGGAGGTCCGACCACCACCACGATCTCGCCCTTGACCTCGCGCGCGGCCATGGCGTCCGCGAGTTCAGACAAGGTGCCGGACGCCATCTCCTCGAACATTTTGGTCAGTTCGCGCGCAACGACCGCGCGGCGCGCGCCAAACACGGTCGCCATATCAGCAAGCGTATCACTCAGCCTTTGCGGCGCTTCGAAAAAGACGAGCGTCGCCGGAACGAGCTTTAACTCAGCCAGCCGGGTCAGACGCGCGGCGTGCTTGGGGGGCAAGAACCCGGCAAATAGAAACTGGTTTGTCGGAAGCCCACTCGCCGCCAATGCGGTAATGACCGACGAAGGTCCGGGGAGGCCCGTCACACGGTGGCCGCGCGCGGTCGCATCGCGGACAAGCTTGTAGCCGGGATCGGAAATCAGAGGCGTGCCAGCATCGGAGATCAGTGCCACGCGCCGGCCCTTTTCGAGCTCGGCGAGAACGCCTTCGCGGATCTGGTCCTCGTTATGCTCGTGCAGCGGACGGGTCTGCGTGCGGATTGCATAGTGGCGCAGCAAACGGGCTGAATGCCGGGTATCCTCACAATAGATGACGTCCGCCCGCGCCAGAACGCTCAGCGCGCGCAGCGTGATGTCTCCGAGATTGCCGATTGGCGTCGCCACGAGATAGAGCGCCGGCGGCAAGTCTTCAGCCAACTGCCGCGCGGCTTCGTCCGCAACCCGTCGCGGGAGCGTTTCCGAGGGCAGGTCGGCCGCGCCATCCTCGTCGTCATCGGCCGTTTGCTGTGACACGTGACATCTCTAAGACTGCGCCAGCGATCGGCGCCGGAGCCGTTGGCCCGCACCAGCGCCTGATGTAGCCCAATCAGGCGCGTTGCCGAAGGGGCGTTTTTTTATATCGGGGCAAACGTTGTCGTGCGACGGGCGATCGATGCTCGCGCCCTGAAAACCCCGACGTTGGAAGATTGCGCCTGTGCGGCCTGGGGCGTTGCCCGCAAGCTCAGGCGGCAAGCGCCTCGCGCGCCGGACGAAGCGGCGCCTGCGTGAACGGCACGACGCGCGCAGTCTCACGACGGCCGGCAACGGCCATCACCGCCGACAGTTCGTCGTAGAGGCTGCTCAAGGCGTACGTCGCCAAATCGACCTGGAGCGTTGCGGCGGTCTGCAAGGCATGGGCGTGGTCGACCTGCGCCGTCGCCAGGTCGAGAACACCGCGCACGCGGGCCCACTGGTCGCTGAGCGTCAATCGCCCGGCTTCAATGCGCCGATGGAGCCGCAGTGCGCTGCCCGCTGCATCTGACGTTGCAGCCCTTCGCGGAGCAGCCGAACCTGACGTGCGAACGCCCGGAACGCTCTGTGCGAGCGCCCGCGCGAAGCCGGCCGGCCAACTCATAAATGTGCGAAAAGCCAAAATCACGGGCCAAACTCTCAATTGAGATAGCGCATAGTCGTATTTGTGCGCTTATTCGCGCAAAGCCGCAAGAGCATGCACGGAATTTCATTCTTCTTATTTCAGGGGTTAGTCGGGATCATTTTTATCCCCGCCGTTTCAATATGCGTATTCGAATTTGATTAATTCTGAACGGGCCTAAGAGCGCTGCAAATCAGATTTACCAATCCGCAGCCGGACGATCGGCCCAAAGCCGCGCGGCGGGTCACACGTCGACGTCGGCATCCAGGCCAACCATGCGGCGGATGTCCGCTGGTGTCGCGCCGGCCGCGCGCAAGTCACTGAGGCTGGTCGACCCGCGGCTCTTTGAAAGCTTGCGGCCGTCGTCGTCGAGGATGAGACGATGGTGCGCGTAGAGCGGTTCCGGCAGCCCGAGCAGCTCCTGCAACAGGCGCTGAACGTCGGTTGCCGCGTAGAGATCGCGGCCGCGCGTCACGTGCGTAATGCCCTGGCGCGCATCGTCGACGACGACCGCCAGCAAGTAGCTGGCCGGCACGTCTTTCCGCAGCAGCACGACATCGCCCCAACGTTGAGGATGAGCGATGACGCGGTGCTGGGTCCCGTCGGCATCGATTTCGGTGAAGGCCAATTCGTCGTCCGGGCGTTCGCGGCGGAAGGCCTCCAGCGCTTTCGCCATATCGAGCCGCAGAGCGGCTTTTTGGCCGTTGGCGTGGGCATCTGCCACATCCGCTCTATCGCGCCCGCGCCAATTTCCGGGGTAGACGACCGCGCCTTCCGGATCACGCGCGCCGGTATCAGCCGCAACGATGTCGGACCGGCTGGCAAAGCAGGGATAGACGAGGCCACGCGTATGCAAGCGCTCCGCGGCGGCTTTGTATGCCGCCAGATGCTGCGACTGGTGCAGCACCGGCTCCTCCCAGCGCAGCCCGAGCCAAGCCAGATCGTCGAAAATTGCGGAGACGAGTTCAGGCCGCGCGCGTGTCGAGTCGATATCCTCGATACGTACGAGAAAGCGTCCGCGAGACCGTCTGGCGGCATCAAAGCCCGTCAGCGCCGACAGCGCATGGCCCAAATGCAGCCGGCCGTTCGGCGAGGGTGCGAAACGGAAAACGGGGGCCGTCATGCGACGACCCGCCGACATGCGTCCTTAGCTGCAATTGCCGTCAGCGCCCGCGCCTGGCTGAAACGTGCGGGCCACCGCTTCAAGAACTTTGTCATATAATCTGCGTTCAGCTTCGGGATAGAGCATGGCCCAGCTATTGATCAATTTGCCGCCACACGTAAACGATACGCGCTGATAAAATGTTTCGCCCGCTTTGACACCCGACAGCACGAACCAGGTTTTGCGCACCGGCGCATAATCAATTGTCGCGCCGGCGTATTGCTCGGTCAGCAGAAAATCGCGGTATTCAGCAAGCGTGTGGCTTTCCGAATTGTCGAATGCGCCGACCAGAAGCTTGGCGCGTCCGTCTTTTGATACGAGCACACGGCCATCATCGGATTTCGCCGCGACCTTCTGCTCGAACACATCGGCCGGATAGGCGATGGCGAAGCCGTGGCGGTCGTTGTGCAGCGTTGTCCAGGTATCGAATTTGGGTCCAGCCACACCCGCAGCCGAAAAGCCCATCATCAGTCCGCAAGCGATACCAAACTCGCGAAACATCCGCTTTGTCATCCGCAGCTCTCCTCAGCACCGCGGGCGCTCGAAAAGCGAACGCCGTTAAGCAGTTTACCAATGCCAAGGTCCGCAATAAAGTCGTCAGCGAAGAAACAGTATGGCGTCAAACACAGCCAAATTTTTGCGCACGGCGGCCGATCTCGATGCGGCCATTGCAGCGCTCGTGGTGGCGTGCCCGATGATGCGCACGGTCCATGCGCGCCGCGGCGCACCATTGCTGCGCGACTACGCTGCCGATTTCTCTGGCCTGGCGCGCATCGTCGTTGGCCAGCAGCTATCGGCCGAGAGCGCGGCCGCGATCTGGCGGCGCATCGCTGCCGTGCATGATCCACTGACCGCCGACACGGTCGCACGTCTGACCGACGACGAATTCCGCGCGCTTGGGCTGTCGAGCGGCAAGACGCGCACGCTGCGCGCGCTGGCGGCTTCGATTGGCGAGGGTTTAGTCAACCTCGAGGCGCTGCCCCATCTCGACGACGACGGCGTGCGCGCGGCACTGACCGGCGTGCATGGCATCGGCCCGTGGACCGCCGATATCTATCTGCTGTTCGCGCTGAAGCGCGCGGACGTATTTCCGGGCGGCGATCTGGCCTTGCGCCTCGCCGTGCAACGCCTGAAGCGGCGCAGAACCCCCCTCACCGAACGCGATGTCGTCACGATTGCAGAACGCTGGCGGCCGTGGCGTGCGGCGGCGGCGCTGATGCTGTGGGCCGACTACTCGGGCGAGAAGGCGCGTAAACCGCAGCGGCCGGCGAAGCGTACTGAGAACACATGATATTCGGCGGCAATCGCCGTGCCCATCACACCGGGATGCGCCCGAAAATCCCGGGTGCTTCACATTGTTGATATGCGCCGCTAGTATCCCGCTCGCTGGACGGGGACTAACACGCGATTCGCAACAGAACATCTGCGAGGAAGCGCGACTGTGAATGCTCACGTTAAATTGCCGGATAACAGTCCGGCGCTGGTCTTGAACGCCGATTTCCGGCCGCTGAGCTACTATCCGTTGTCGCTCTGGAGCTGGCAGGACACGGTGAAGGCTGTGTTTCTCGACCGTGTGAATATCGTCTCCGAGTACGATCGATTTGTGCGCTCGCCGAACGTCGAGATGCGGCTGCCGAGCGTCGTCTCGCTCAAAACCTATGTCAAACCAGCGCTTTATCCTGCATTCACGCGCTTCAACGTGTTTTTGCGCGATCGCTTCACGTGCCAGTACTGCGGCTGCAAAGAGGATCTGACGTTCGATCATCTCATTCCGCGCTCACGCGGAGGCGAGACACGGTGGGACAACGTGGTGGCCGCGTGTGCACCGTGCAATCTTCGCAAAGGTGGACTGATGCCGCGCGCCGCCGGCATGTGGCCGCGCCAAGAGCCCTATCGGCCGACGGTGTTCGAACTGCATCGCAACGGCCGGTTGTTCCCGCCGAACTACCTGCACGAGAGCTGGATGGACTATCTGTATTGGGATAGCGAGCTGGAGCCGTAGCGGCAGCGCCCAATGCGCGCGTGCGTCACGTCACGCACTTACGGTCGCGAGGTATCGCGAGCGACGCAACGCCGCGCGAGCTAAAGACTGCGGCGTTGGATTGGAAATCGTCAAAATCGTCGGATAGGCGCGGACGGCGCGCACGCATTCCCGCGCACTCGTTCCAATGCAGCGTTGCGGTCCACGAAACAGCCGCAACGCGCAAGCCCGACACGACAACACACAGCTTCGCTGTGGTGCGCCTGTGCCCGCGTTCGTTATGCCGCGCGCGGCAACGGATGCGCGCAGAGTTCGTTGGCGATCTTATCGACCGCCTTTTCCCACGACAGCGGATCGCCCGACATCGTTGCGACACCGAATGCCACGAGCGCATCCACGGGCGAACCGCCATCGCGGAAAATGCGCGCGCAAGCTTGCCGACTGACGGCCATGGCATGATGCCACTGGATGGGATTGACGTGATCTGGAAATGCCGAAGTCATGGGTCTCATTCCTCCCTATTGGGATCAACGCTTCGCTAAACGCCAACGCAACGCGCACTTCGAAGTTCCGCCTTGGCCGGTTGGCGCCGGGTAGGCGGCAGACACGCAGAACGCTTAGACATCAATACGCGAGACCGTGCCAAATGATGTCTTGTGAGGGTAATCGTGCTCCACGTTCCGTGTGTCTGCCTACTCGTTGGAAAGGTATTTCACTTCCCGAATTCCATGTGTTTTTCGATTGTCCCGCGTGCTGCCCTGGTGGGCCGACGCCCGGACACGACGCCTACGACGCAACTTACGCAACTGACACTGACGCAACGCTTACGAACGCACGGCGACTGACTTCACTTCGGCAGCGACGCACCTTGAGACTGGAGCTTGTCCGAACGCTGCTCCATCTCCGCACCGGTTGACGATGCCCGACACAACATCATGCAACGAACGCCACTGACTGTTACTTGAGGGACGCGACGGGTCTGCAACGCACACAAACTCTTCCGGCAACACGGACGAACGCAACGCCACACTCTGCTCACGCATACGCAACTGACCTTCATAACGCCGACCGCTGACGATGCGATCGAAAATGCCGGCGAGCCGCTCAGACCTACGCTTGAACTTATCTGTCCGAGCCGCTCGCCTTTGTTTTTTGAACGTGCCCGCGAGCACGTTTTTCGGACTAAGTCCGTACACAGACGCAACAGGACGCAACTGAACGCTACGAGACGCAACAACGCTACGCTTACAAAAATCGGCGGACGTTACGCACCGCGAGAGGGGCAGCGGTGCGGCGCCAGATACGCGGCGCGACAAGACGGCGATTGGCAGACACTGCCTGGGGACCCGCTCAAACCAACGCACGGAACTCATCCCCCTTACGCGTTCAACTTCGGAACCGGCCTGCTCGACTGCAGTGTGCCCCGCGAACGAAGAGAGAATAGCCGTCACATTCAGGCAACGATGCGACGCTTTTCTGTTCCGACAATGATATTTGGTTGACAGTTGGATGAATGCAACAAAATCAAGCTTCGTCCGAACCACGCCATTTGTGGACAACGTTGCAAGCCTCTGACGTGATTTAAATAATCAGTTTTTCTCGGACGCAGCGAAGGCCGCGCGCAGCG
>JBOFCQ010000229.1:0-12883 GCA_051646145.1 Hyphomicrobium sp. | reverse complement strand
GCGAAGCCGGTGACGATGTTGCGCGCGAACGCTTCCTGGATCTCGAAGAAATCGGCTTCGTCCACGACCTTCAGGATCAGTTCCTTGATGTCGTAGGGCTTGTTCGGGTTATCCGGGATGAGCGTATCGAGCGAGTGGTCGATGCGGTCCGGGCTGTCGATGGTCGGCAGTTCGGGCACGCCGGTTTCGTTATTCGACGGCAGGAAATCCATGAGACGGCGCATCTGGAGCAGCGCTTCGAGATCGTTCTCGTAGGCGCGGTCGGCGATCGACGATTTGGTGGTGTGCACCTTGGCGCCGCCGAGTTCCTCCGCCGTCACGTTTTCATTGGTCACGGTCTTCACGACGTCGGGACCGGTGACGAACATATAGCTCGTATCCTTCACCATGAAGATGAAGTCCGTCATCGCCGGCGAATAGACGTCGCCGCCCGCGCACGGGCCCATGATGACCGAGATCTGCGGAATGACGCCGGACGAGAGCACGTTGCGCAGGAACACCTCGCCGTATCCGCCGAGCGCGGCAACGCCTTCCTGAATGCGCGCGCCGCCGGCATCGAACAGGCCGATGATCGGCGCGCGGTTCTGCAGCGCCATGTCCTGGATCTTGTTGATCTTGCGGGCGTGGCTTTCCGACAACGAGCCGCCGAACACGGTGAAGTCCTTGGCGAACACATAGACGACGCGGCCGTTGATCGTGCCCCAGCCGGTGACCACGCCGTCACCCGGCGTCTTCGACTTTTCCATGCCAAAATCGATGCAGCGATGCTCGACGTACATGTCGAACTCTTCGAACGAGCCCTCATCCATCAAAAGCTCGATGCGCTCGCGCGCCGTCAGCTTGCCCTTGGCGTGCTGGCTGTCGATGCGCACCTGTCCGCCCCCAAGGCGGGCGTTGTCACGGCGCTTCTCGAGTTCGTCGATGATGTCTTTCATGGGGCCTCGAAGGTGTGTCTTGGCAACAGGTTTCGGCGCCCTGGATAGCACGCAGACCCGAGACTGCAAGCGCGCGCCCCCTGTCCAGCAGGACAACTCCCCCCTTTTTGAGGGGCCAGCGACAGCTTGTCTCCGGCCGGTGGCGGGGAAAGGCGCCCCGATCGCTGATGGTCGGCGGCATGATCGGTCGCCGTTCCGCCTTTTGGTTAATCACACCGGTGCGCACTCGATCGGCACGCCGACGGCGCCTGCTGGCGCTCGGGATGGCGCACGGCACGTGCGGCCTCGCTCAAACGATCATTGAAAATGGCTCATACGCTTCCGTCCCGCCCATCAGGCGGCCACACGGCACATGATATTGGGCTTCAACATTAACCGGGTACGGAGCGGGGAACGGACGAGCGCATTTGGCCGTTGCGCATCGTACGGGTTCGATTATCGTCCGATCGACGGGCCGCCCGCCCAGTCCCACTGCGCTACGACGGCCGATATATTGCTCAAATTTGAACAAGTCCGGCAACGTGATCGTTGCCAGTTTTTGATTGAATGACGCGTCGTTGTTTCAGCCGCGCCTCTTGAAACCGCAGGGAAATCGTCATGGCCACCATCCTCGGCACGCAAGGCAATGATAAAAAGAAGGGCACAATCGGCTCTGACCTGATTTTCGGTTTCGCCGGCAATGACAGCCTCATCGGCGGCCTTGGCAACGATTTCCTCTATGGCGGCGGCGGCAACGATGTCGTCGACGGCGGCCCGGGTAACGATCGCGTCGATGGCGAAAGCGGCACCGATATCGTGCGCGGCGGCGCGGGCAACGACATTCTGAAGGGCTGGACCGGTAACGACAAACTCTATGGCGACGCCGGCAACGACACCTTCTCGGGCAACCAGGGCAACGACGAGATGTATGGCGGCGACGGCACCGACAAGCTGTCGGGCAACGAAGCCAACGACAAGATCTTCGGCGGCCGCGGCAACGATCGCGTCAATGGCAACGAGGGCAACGACACGCTGCAGGGCGACGAGGGCCGCGACACGCTGATCGGCCTGCTCGGCGCCGACAAATTCGTACTGCAGTTCAATAAGGGCGCCGACATCATCAACGATTTTTCGGCGAGCCAAGGCGATCGCTTCCTCATGTCCAAGGCCGCGTTCAATCTGGCGAGCGCCGTCGGCGTCGGCATTGCGGCCGGCGACGAATTCACGACGTCGGACACCGTTCAATTCCTGACGGCGACCCAGCGCCTGATCTACGAGAGCGACGCCAAGCTTCTGTGGGCGGACTTCGATGGGTCCGGCACGGCGTCCGGCGCAGTCCTCATCGCCGATTTCACGATTGCGGGCGCAACGCCCCGCGCCATCGATTTCACCATTATCGCCTAAGACTGGCGCACGCTGCGCTTTCCGCGCCCGCCGTTCAATGGTCTGCCTCAATGGACGGCAGCGTTCCCTGCCCGCGACGTCGATAGCGCAGGCTCGCGCATGATGAATGGCGCGCGATATGCTCGCCGTCGCCATCTCCCTGCAAACGTGAACAACTTTGGCTGTCCCGGCAAAATAGGCCGTGGTACGACTATCCCATTAACGGACGATCCCTTTCATCTCCCAGGCGCGTGCACGGCCGGCCCAATGACACTTGAAGGCATCATCGACACTCAATTTTTTGATCTCGGCATGTGATCCGCGCTCCAATGTTTGGAGACTTTCATGGCTACGTTTCGAGGCAGCAAGAAGAACGACAAATACGTCGGCACCACCAACAACGATCTGATCTTCGGATTTGCGGGCGCCGACACGCTGTTTGGCCGATCTGGCAACGACACCATCAAAGGCGGCGACGGCAACGACCGGCTCGACGGCGGCGTCGGCAATGACAAGCTCTATGGCGACAAGGGCCGCGATACGCTCTTCGGCGGCAACGGCACCGACACCCTCGACGGTGGCGCCGACAACGACACGCTCAATGGCGACAAGGGCGACGACATCCTGCGCGGCGGCACCGGCCTCGGCAATGATCGCCTCAACGGCGGCGACGGCAACGACAAAATGAGCGGCGGCCTCGGCAACGACCTGCTCTCCGGCGGCAACGGCGACGACACGCTATTCGGGCAAGGAGGCAACGACCGGCTCGACGGCGGCGAGGGCGTCGATGTGCTCGACGGCGGAGATGGCAACGACATTCTCGTTGCAGGCGGTGGCTTTCGCAGCACGCTCAAAGGCGGCAACGGCAACGACCGCCTGTTTGGTGGCAATGGCGAAGATGTGTTTGAAGGCGGCGCGGGCGCAGATGCCATTTTCGGCGGTGGACTGTTCGGCGCTGAATTCAATCCCAGCTTCGCTTTCGATGTTGTCAGCTACATCGAGTCTCCAACCGGCGTTCAAATTCGCGCCAATGGCACGCCCGGCATCGGCGGTCATGCCGAAGGCGATGTGCTGATCGACATCAACGCTCTGGTTGGTTCCAGATTCGACGACGTGCTCATCACCGAAGGCACCCGTGATTTCATTGCAGGCGGCGCCGGTAACGATCGCATCGCCAGCCAAGGTAATGACGACCTCATCGCAGGTGGGAGCGGCGACGATTTGATAGTCGGCGGCGTTGGACGCGACAGCTTGACCGGAGATGGCTACGACTACATCGGCATCACGGCAGGTATTGTTTCCGTTTCCGGAGGTCGCGACCGTTTCATCTTTCAAAACGTCAACGAAACCGGCATCGACGCCGCGCGCGACAGGATCGAGGACTTCGAGCAAGGGCTCGATAAAATCGATCTCTCGGATATCGATGCTTACCCGAACACAGCCGGCAACCAGCAATTCGATCTGCTTGGCGCGCGCCCCAAGGGCTTTGTCGCGGGTTCAGCCCTGTTGACGTTCTATCAGGAGAACGGCAGCACGATCATTCAGGGCAATCTGGACGGCAGCAGCGTGCGCTTCGAAATCGAATTGGATGACGTTCTCATCACACTGACGAACGCTGATTTCGTGCTGTAATACGGGCGTCGCGGACGTGCGGCGGCGCTAACGCGCAATTGGCGGCGATGGCGTCCGGTCATGCAGACGAAGACGCCGGCGCGCGACCGGCACTACCTCAGGCCGCGTGCGCGGCAAGCGCCTTGGCGAACCGCGCTTCAATGGCTGCGGCATCGAGTTCTAAGCTTCCACCGCCGGGGATCGGCTCGAATGCGATCATAATGCCGCGCTCGCGCGCCCACGGCAGGGTCGAGGCGCGAAAGTCAGCAATTGGATCGGCGATGACCTTCGTGCCGCCGCTCGGCTTCACGTGCTGTTCGGCATCGGCGCGGCTGGCAAAAATCGGCAGCAACTGCATGTCGACGGCGCGGCGCGTGACGGCCGCGAGTTTCGGACCCTTGTCGCCCTCGACGAGATAAACATGGCCGCCATCGATCAGGCGCGACACGTAGTCCGTCGCCGCTTCCGATTTGAGGCGCAGCAGCAGGTCGGCCGGATCGATTTCGGGCTCGACGGGATCGGAAACCCAATCTGTGCCGGCATACCCCTTGGCCGCGGCAAGGCCCGGCAAAATATCGGATGCAAATGTCGCGAGCGACAATTCCTGCAAGGCGCCTTCGCCGGACAGCGCCTCGGCCCAGCGCCGCGCCTCTTTTTCCGACGACCAGAACAACTGCACTGTGCGGCCTTTGATGCGCTGCGACGACACCGATGCGCGCTCTTCGTCAGCAAGCGTGAAAATGCGGCCGTCCTTCACCGCCCGGCGGACGAAGCGGTCGCGTTGGCCAATATCCTGGATGCGGGGTCCGGCAAGCATGGAACGGCGGGCTCGCTGCAATTCTCGAATCACCACTCGCATGGTGGCAGGCCCGCGGTTAACGAGACGTTGACGGGGGGCCGCGCCGGCTCACATGGCTGCGCGGCGGCGCACCTGACCGCCGATCAGCGCAGGCCCTGCAGCATCCGCGTCGCGGCCTCGAAATCGCTTTTGCGCTGGAAACGCCGGAAAGCCGCTTCTTCGTCCGGGCCCCAGACCGAGATCTGATAATCCTCGTCGACAAGGGCGGCCGACCAGGCGTCCTCGGCCGAAAGATAGCCGCGCGCATGCGCCAGCGCGATCATCGCCGAGCCGGTGAGCGTCGTCAGCACGTGCAGCGCCGTCAGACGGAACGCATTGTGCGGTTCGAGCGCGCCGGCGATGCGCTGCAGCGCCAGCACCGGCTGATCGACCGGCAAGATGCCCTCGACGACCGTCAGATGTACGCCGAGCGCTTCCCGCGCCCAGGCAACGATCGGATCCCAGGCCGCCGATTGCCGCCGCACCAGTTCAACCGGCGCTTCGGCGCGGTAGCAGACGAGATCGCGGCCTGCATAAGCGACGATATCGCGGGCGACGTCGTCGAGCGCTTCGCTAACAGCGTCGATCGCCGTGTTGGCGAAGCGGGTCAGCGGCATCGATGACGGGTCGATCAGGTCGCGCTGCGCGGCCCATTCGGCGGCGACCGCATCGGCAAGCGCACGCGTCGGCAGCAACAAAGCGCGCTTGCGCGGCGTGCGCACGGGGCGTCCATCGAGCTGAATCTGGAAGAAAGCGCCTTCGCCGATGCCAACGTCTTTGTAGAAGCGTTTGGCAAGCGGCTTGGCCATGCTGTCGGTGATCGGCCCCTTGGGCGCACCGCTCGCAGGCGCGCCGCCATTGCCGCCGTCGTGGTTTGATTTGCCGGTCATGACGTTGCAGCCCGCCCTTGCAGCAGCGTATCGACGGCCGCCGGCAGATCGCCATAAGCGTCGATGAGCTTATGAGCGCCGGCTTCCGCCAGTTCATCGCTGAGATGGTAGCCCCACGTCACACCGAGCGCGTGCACGTTCGCGGCCCGCGCCATTTCGATGTCGTACGTCGTATCGCCGATCATCACCGTTTGATGCGGCAAGGCGCCCGTTTCGCGCATCGCCTGATGCAGCATCGACGGGTTGGGCTTTGAAGGATGATCGTCGGCCGTCTGGATGGTCGCGAAGTGGCGCATCCACCCTTCCCGCTCGAACAAGCGTTCGACACCACGGCGCGATTTGCCGGTGGCAACGCCAAGCACCACGTCGTCGCGCCCGGCCAGCGCCTCGATGACGGTCTTGGCGCCGGGGAACATGATTTCACCGTCGTTGGGATCGCGGTCGAGATCGCGGAACGCACTCTTGTATCGGTCGGCCAGCTTGCGGCGCACATCGACATCCTGATCGGGCGCCAGCACGCTGAACGCCTCGGGCAGCGACAATCCGACAACCGAGAGCGTGGCTTTGCGCGCCGGCGGCTCAAGTCCGAGGGTTCGGAAGGCGTGATCCATCGACAGCACGATGCCGGCCTGACTGTCCACGATGGTGCCGTCGCAATCGAAGACCAGGAGCTTCATTCCGCGTCCTCGGTGAAGCGGTCGGGGTCGAAGCCGAGCAATTCGAGGCTCGTTCGGATGTGCGACGGCAGCGGTGCCGTGACATCGATTTTGTCGCCCGTAACCGGGTGCGGAATGATGAGCCGGCGCGCGTGCAGATGCAGCTTCTTCTCGATGTTCTCGGCCGGCATATTGAGATCCGTGCCATACTTGTTGTCGCCAACGATCGGCGTGCCGATGAGATCCATGTGGGCGCGGAGCTGATGCTGGCGGCCGGTGACCGGCTTCAGCGACACCCAGGCGGCCTTGTGCGCCGCCCGGTCGATCACGGAATAATGCGTGGTCGCGTGCATGGCCTGCGCCTGCTCGCCGGGCAGAGATTTGCGCACGCGATCGCCATCCGGCCCCGACGCCTTGACGAGGGCCGCTTCGATCTTGCCCTGCGGCGGCTTGGGCACGCCCTTGACCAGCGCCCAATAGGTCTTCGCCGCCGACCGCGTTTGGAAGGTGCGGCCGAGCTTGGCGGCTGCGGCGCGGTTCTTGGCAATCAGCAACACGCCGGTCGTGTCGCGGTCGATACGGTGCACGAGGCGCGGGCGCTCGCCGCCGAAGCGGTCGGCCATGCCTTCGAGCATACCGTCGATGTGGCGCTTGGTGCCCGTCCCGCCTTGTACGGCGAGGCCGAAGGGCTTGTTCAGCACCAGCACATGATCGTCTTCATAGAGGATCATGGCTTCGATTTTGTCGCGGTCGCCTTTCGAGACGCCGGGCGGTGCTTTCAGTCCGCTGCCGCCGACTTTCGGCTGGCGCACGATGGCTGGAACGCGAACTTCCGCGCCGGCGTCGAGACGGTCGTTGGCCTGCGCGCGTTTGGAGTTGACGCGGATCTGACCGGAGCGCAGCAGCTTCTGCAGGTAGGTGTAGCCGACTTGCGGAAAGTGCAGGCGGAACCAGCGATCGAGGCGCATGTCGCCTTCGCCGTCCTTGACGCGCAAGGTTTCGACTTTGGCCGATGCCGGCGTATCGCTCGTTGCGGGCGCGGTCATGTCAACACCGCCCGCGCCACACAGAGCCCGCTGAGCAGCGCTGCGAAAGCCAGAACAACCGAGCCGACCGTATAGGCGAGGAAGCGCACCGAGAGCGCCCCGCCGTCGGACATCAGATGCATCATGTCGAGGGAGAAGGCGGAGAAAGTCGTGAAGCCGCCGAGAATGCCGGTGGCGAGGAACGTCCGCCACTCAGGCGCGCCGCCGAGGCGCTCGTTGACGAGGACGACGACCACGCCCATCAGAAAGCCGCCGACGACATTGACGATCATCGTCGGCCACGGAAATACCGCGACACCGCGCGCCACGGCGGGCGCGGCGAAAGCCTGATTGACGAGGAACCGCGCCCCGGCGCCGAGGGCGCCGCCGGCACAGGCGAGAAACAGCAAATTCATGGACGTCCCATTTAATATCGAAGCGATCCTATAGCGCCCTCCACGGCGCTTAGGAAGCCAAGACACGGGTTCGCGAGCGTCGTCGGCGCGTTAACGATCGCCTATTTGGCCGCAGAACGGCGTGCAAACGGCCACGTCAGCACCCAGCCGACGATCCAGCCGGCCAATAGCCCGAGCACATTTGTCGCCATATAGATGGCCATGTGCAGATCGGCGACCTGATCGGGATTATCGAAGCGATAGGTCGCGACCACGCGGTCCGCGACATCCTGGCTGAGATAGACCATGGCGGCCGCAGCGCCCGCGATGGCGAAGAGCATGGCAAAGACATAGCGCATGGTGCGGCCTTTCGCGAAACAAAGCGCGGTGCGGGTTATGTCGCCAATCTCAAGGGCTGGCGGCGTTCGATGAGGTTGGCGGCGTCGCGGCAGTCAGGCGACCGGCCAGAACCACATCTCGCGCGCCTTGGCATAGTTCGAATAATAGCCCGCCCACGAGAACCACTCCATCAGCCATTTCGCACTTGAACGATAGCCGTTCCAGACGTCGATATGATCGCCGGTCGGCGCTCCATCGCGGTCGTCGGTACGCATCCAGTAGTCCTGAACATAGATCACGCCCGTGCGGCCGAAGATGCGGGTATAGAACTGCCGCACGTCGTCGCCCGAAATGACTTCGATCGGGCCGAACCCCTGCAGGTTCGCCTGGCGTATGGCCTTGGCCAACTGGTTGGCGTTGATGCAGTGGAGGTCGTGGCGATCATGCACGCCGCACGTCGTGACCTTGCCAAGTTCTTCGAGCGAGACACCGGCACGGCGCAACGCGACGCCCATGCGGATGGCGCATTGATTGGGGTACACCGGAAAACCGGCCGCGACGGCGTTGCCTGACAGGTTGGTCACATCGGACGCGGCGATACACGGCGTCGAAACGCTTTCATTGATCGGATGACCGCGCCACAAATCGATGAATTGAACCATACGCCCGCCTCTGCATGCCGCCCGCTGTCGGCCAGCTGAGTTCAGGGCAAAGTATAAGGCGTCACGATGGCAATGCCAGTCTCCGCCGTCATCCTTGGCGCTCGATGCGGGGGCGTTCGTTGGCGGATGCCCATCCTGGCGACACCGGCGGCGATTTCCGAGGGCACACATAGGGTGAACGGCGACGTTGCCAGACGCCGCCGTTCCGTATCCGTTGACAGAACCTCCGCGCCGTGGGACGCGCGTCCGAGGCCGCTTTGGCCCTTATCTGCAGCCGTTATCCGCGCGCCGACATCGCTCCGAACGCACCGTTGCGATAGTCCTGAACCGCGGCGCGGATCTGCTCCGGCGTGTTCATGACGAACGGACCGTGGCTGACGACCGGCTCGTCGATCGGCGCGCCACCGAGCACGAGCAGCCGCACATCGTTGTTGGCTTCAACGCTGACAGGACCGGCCGTGCGGGCAAACCGAACCAGTTGGCCCTCGCGCACGATCTCGGTGCCGTTGACCTCGATGACGCCTTTCAGCACCATCAACGCCAGCGTGTGACCGTCAGGTCCGTCAAGTGACGCGTGCTTGCCGGGCTTCAGCGCCACATCCCAGATGTCGACCGGCGTGAACGTGCGGGCCGGACCGTTGCGCCCTGCGAACGATCCTGCGATCACACGAACTGAGCCCGCGTCATCCGGCAGCGCGACCGAGGGGATGTCGCGATCAAGCAGCGTCTGATAGCCGGGCGACGTCATCTTGTGCTCGGCCGGCAGATTGACCCACAACTGCACCATCTCCAGAGTTCCGCCGGATTTGGTGAAGGCGGCGCTGTGATACTCCTCGTGCAGGATGCCGGAACCAGCCGTCATCCATTGCACGTCGCCCGGTCCGATGTGCCCGCTGTTACCAGTCGAGTCGCGATGTTCCAGCGCGCCCTGATAGACAATGGTCACGGTTTCGAAACCGCGATGCGGGTGTACGTCGACGCCGCGCGGGCTGTCGCTTGGTTCAAACGCAAACGGGACCGCGTGATCGAGCAGCAGGAATGGGCTCAACTCCGCCGCATCGCTGCCCGGATGGAACAGCGAACGGACCGGAAAGCCATCACCCACCCAATGCGGCGCGGGCGCGTCGCGAACGTCTTCGATCGTTCTCATCGCCTGAACTCCTTTCTCGATTGCTGTGACGCCGGTACTCCGGCTCTGCCTCAGCGCTCAAATGGGGGCTGCCCGGCGCTTTCCAATGCGCCGAGCCATGCGCGCCAAGCGTATCCGGCGCGCTATCCGGCGGCGCGTAAAGCGATGACACCAACGCCGCCCGCACCCATCGCCAGCGCCGACGCGACGGCGAGCCGCCGGCCGACGCCAGCCCCGCCCGTCATCCAGCCGAGCACGACCTTGGCGATGGTGTTGACGCCAACCGCCAGCGCGATGGCGCGGGCCGCGGTATCCGGTCCGAGCGCGCCGAAACCGAGCCGCGACATCGAGAGCGTAATGGCATCGACATCCGCGACGCCGGACACCGCCGCGAGCGCGTAGGCCCCGGCATCGCCGACCGTGCGCGTCGCAATGTTGGCCGCCATGAAGATGACAGTGAGCATGGCCCCGAACTTGAGCACAGTTGCCAGTTCGAAGGGGTTTTGCAGCACCAGGGTGCGCTCCGGGGCAGCGACGTGACGGCCCTGCCGAAGCAAAAACATCGCCGCGACCACGAGCGCCGCACCGGCCAGCACACCCGGCACCATCAGGCGTTCGAACACGGCGGCGTTAATGAGCCCGGCAACGACGAGCACGCGGGCCATCATAGTGGCATTGGCCATGAGAATGCCGGAAACCAACGTTGCGCTCTGTTCCGGGTTCTGCCGCGCCAGATCCGAGAGGTTGACGGTGACCGCGGTCGAGGACGCAAGGCCACCGGCAACGCCGGTCATCAGCACGCCACGCTCGGCGCCGAGCGCCTTGATCGCCACATACCCCGCAAATGAGATGACCGCGATCATGATGGTCATCAGCCAGATTTCGAACGGGTTGACGGTCTGCCACGGATCAACCGTTCGGTTCGGCAGCAGGGGCAGGAGCACGAACGTCATGGCCAGCAGCACAAGGCCCGAACGGAATTCGATCCACGTCAGGCGCTGCAGCCAGCCGTGAAGCTGGCTTTTCAAGGTCAGCAGAATGGTGACGGCAACACCGCCAGCCGCCGCAGCCTGCATGTCGCCGAGCACCGCGAAAGCACCGAGCGCGAACGCCAGCATGGCAGCCAATACCGTCGTTGCGCCCATCGTGTGATCGCGCACGGCTTCACGATAGCGAAAAAGCGTGATCACGCCCGTAAAGGCTGCGAACGCGAACGCCAGCGCTACGAGCCCAGCATCACCCGCCCCCTCGGCGATGGCACCCCACACGCCGCCGAGCAATCCGGCGAGTGCGTGCGTTCTCAGCCCCGCCGCGCGTTCGCCGTCAGCATCGCCGCGCGCCTGCCATCCACGCTCAAGCCCGATGAGAAGACCCACCGCGAGCGCGACCGACAACCGCTGGAAAAGTGTGATCGTGTCCATGATCTTGAAGACTTATGACCCTGAAAGCTTGTCGCTGACCGCCGACGCGGCAGAAGACAGGTCCAGAGTACACGCCATCTGGCTGAGACGTCACCACAAAGCCACCCCGCGCAACGCGTAACGACAGCGCGTCACGACAGTCCGTCGCCACACAGCGTCCCGACGGGCCGTCACGACTTGCCGCGGCGCTTTTCCGGATGCAGCGACTTGCCAAGGATGTGCTCGTCGCGACCGATGACGTGCGAACTCGCGCCAACGATCAGCGGGTCGGGTCCAACCACGCTGCGATCCTTGTTCGGATAGGCCAACGTCGACAGGAAGTGCTGCATGCAGTTGAGGCGCGCGCGCTTCTTGCAATCGGATTTGACGATGATCCAAGGACTGTCGGCGGTGTCCGTATAGAAGAACATCGCTTCTTTCGCTTCGGTGTAGGCATCCCACTTGTCGAGCGAGGCGCGGTCGATGGGCGACAGCTTCCATTGCTTCAGCGGGTCGGTCTCGCGCGCCTTGAAGCGGCGCAACTGCTCGTCGCGCGTCACCGAGAACCAATATTTGTAGAGCCTCAGCCCCGAGCGCACCAACATGCGTTCAAGTTCCGGGCATTGGCGCATGAATTCGAGGTAGTCGTTGGGCGAGCAGAACCCCATCACCCGTTCGACGCCGGCGCGGTTGTACCAAGAACGATCGAAGAAGACGATTTCGCCGGCGGACGGCAGCCTTTCGATATAGCGCTGAAAGTACCATTGTGACCGTTCGCGATCATTGGGCTTTTCGAGCGCCACAACGCGCGCGCCGCGCGGGTTCAAATGCTCCATGAAGCGCTTGATGGTGCCGCCCTTGCCGGCCGCGTCGCGGCCTTCGAACAGCACGACAATGCGATCGCCCGATTCTTTGATCCAGTTCTGCGCCTTCAGGAGTTCCACCTGAAGCGCCTGCATGTGGTCGACATAGTCCTTGTCGCGCATCTTAGATTGATACGGATAATCGCCGCTCTCGAAGGCGTGACGGATGGCATCGGGATCGCGCCGCATTTCGCTGATGCTTGGCCGATGAACGGTGCGCGGCACGTCGAGGGGCGTGGCCAGCGCATCGGCGGCGACCGGAGCCGAGACAGCCTCGGCGCTGCTCACGGCTGCGGCGATCGCGTCGCTCTCAATCACGGGCTGCGACGGCACCTCAGATAGCGACTTGTCTCGCTGCACCACCGGCCATCTCCTTCGTTGCGCTCGATATGATGAGGTGCGACGGCGCACGCCCTGCGGCGCGCGCACGCGTCAGCCAGGACGCCAAGGCGCTGGCCGGACCTTCAATGTCGCAAACGTGCGTGACAACGGCCGCGACGGAATTGATCGACGTCAATCCGGCGGCTGAACGGCCTATCCATCGCGTGCTGGTTTGGGATTTGAATTAGCGGCCTTGGCGCTCGCGGCGCAGCTTTGCCCAATAGTCGAGGCGCTTTTTCAATTCGCGTTCGAAGCCGCGCTCTACGGGGTCGTAGTATTGCGGGCGCTTCTTGAAGGTGTCGGGGAAATAGTTCTGCCCCGAAAACGCGTCCGGCTGATCGTGGTCATACTGATAGTCGGTGCCGTAGCCTTCGTCTTCCATCAGCTTCGTCGGCGC
>JBOFCQ010000204.1:0-19013 GCA_051646145.1 Hyphomicrobium sp. | reverse complement strand
ACCGGCGCCGGCGCGGAGATGCGCCAGTCGCTTGGCACGGCGGTGTTCTCGGGCATGATCGGCGTCACCATCTTCGGTCTCATCTTCACGCCGGTGTTCTACGTCATCGTGCGCAAGTTCGCGCGCAAGGGCGAACACGCGCCCGGCAATGCGACACCGCTGGCCGCCCATCCGGCGGAGTGACACCACCGCTGACGGACGCTTAGCCAAGCTTCGGTCGGGCTTGCGCCGATTGCTGTCAGACGCCGCGCGCCGCCGCCGCCCTTCCGCCTGACCGAGATCAGCCCTCTATTGGCCACCGATCCGGAGACGGCGCTTGGCGCGTATCAGTGGTGTTCGGCACGGCGCCGCCGCGTCTCAGCCAAAGGCCATGCGTCAGCGCTGCAATCGGACACGACTTGACAAGGGGCCGGCTTTTCCGGCTCATCCCCCCTCATCCTTACGTCGTATAGGGCCGTTCATGACCAAAAACAGCAAGCCGACCCGCAAAGAGGTCGAAGCCGCGTTCGCGACCATCATTCGCTGGACAGGCGACGACCCGGCACGCGACGGCTTGAAGGAAACGCCGGCCCGCGTCACGCGCGCATTTGAAGAATACTTCAAGGGCTATGCCGACGACCCGGAAGCCATCCTGCAGAAGACCTTCGAAGAGATCGAAGGCTACGACGAAATGATCGTGCTGCGCGGCATCCGTTTCGAGAGCCACTGCGAACACCACATGGCGCCCATCATCGGGCGTGCCTGGGTGGCCTACATTCCGCGCGGTCGCGTTGTCGGCATCTCAAAGCTGGCCCGCGTCGTCGACGCCTATGCCAAGCGGCTTCAGATCCAAGAGAAGATGACCGCCCAGATTGCCAACTCCATTCAATCGGTGCTGCAGCCTGAAGGTGTCGCCGTGGTCATCAAGGCCGAGCATCACTGCATGACGACGCGCGGTGTGCTAAAGCACGGCACCGACATGGTGACGAGCCGGATGCTCGGCGTATTCCGAGACAATCCCATGACCCGTCAGGAGTTCCTGGCCATGGTCACGGAAGATAACGCCCAGCGCTGACGCACCAGCACGCGACCTTACTCGTCGTCCTGCTCGCCGCCCCTTTGGTCCGCGTCGGTCTGGTCGGCGGCGGCATCAATGCGGGCGTAATCGACACCGATCAGATAGAGGCCCGCGGACGGCGCCACCGGTCCGCATCGCGCCCGATCGCGTGCCGCCAGCGCTGCCGCGACCTCCTGCGGCTGCCATTTTCCTTCACCGACGAGCTTCAAACTGCCGACCATCGAACGCACCTGGTTGTGCAGGAACGAACGCGCCGAGACGTCGATTTCGATCGTTCCGCCAAGACGCGTGACCGTCAAACGGTCGACGGTTTTGCACGGCGACGGAGCCTGACACTGGCTGGCGCGGAACGTCGTGAAGTCATGGTGGCCCAAGAAATGCTCGGCGCCGGCGCGCATAGCCTCGTGATCGAGGTCGATCGTCAACCACCAGACCCGGTCGCGCTCAAGCACGGGCCGCGCGCGGCGGCACATAATCCGATAGCGATAATGCCGCGCCGTGGCGCTGAAGCGCGCATCGAAGCCTGACGCCGCGCGGTCGCACGCCAGCACGGCAATGGGATGCGGCTTCAAATGAAAGTTCATGGCTTCTTGAATGCGAAACGGGTCCCAGTCGCGCGAGAGATCGAAGTGCGCCACTTGTCCGGTCGCGTGAACGCCAGCATCCGTGCGGCCCGCGCCGCGCACCGACACCGTCTCGCCCGCGAACTTCGCAATGGCGTCGCTCAGCGCGCCCTGCACGGATGCGCCTGTCGTCTGCTGCTGCCAGCCGACAAACGGCGTCCCGTCGTACTCAACGATGATGCGATAGCGCGGCATGGCAAAGGGGTCTCGCGGCTTGCAGCCGGCACGTGCGCACCGACGCGCTCTTGCTACCCCTGCGGCGGCACTTTCTCAACCCGAGTCATAACGGCCGCGATGCGTGTCGCGGCCGTCAAATTGCCGCGACCACGCGCGGCACGCCTATTGTGATGCGCCTCAGCGCGCCGAACCGCCGCCGACGTGCCCGCCCTGGTGATGTCCGCCGCCATGGTAGCCGCGGCCATAGCCATAGGTGCCGCCGAAATAACCGCCGTTCGTGCGCGTAGCCGATGAGCCGCCATCGCCGTAGTTGTAGTTGCGGATCGAGCGGCGCTCGTACACGCGCGTTTCATGGAAGCCGAGCGATAGCGGCGTCTGGCCGCCCGGATTGATAATGACCTGACGCTCCGGCGGCAGCGGACGAAAAACGCGCACGCCTTCTTCAAGCGTCACCGTCGCGCCGTAGAAGGGCCGCGTCTCGATGCGTGTCGTATAGCCTTGCGCGGACGCCAGAGACGTTGCGCCGAGAACGGCTGCGGCCGTCGCCGCGATCAACGCTCCCGATCGGCGATTACGTAGTGACATGACTTAAGCCTCCAGCATGAGAGCCCGCGAACTGCGTAAAGATTAGCCCTGTTGCGAGATTTGCGAGGGGCAATCTTGGCCTATGCTTAATGTCGGCGCATCACGTGAAGAGTGCGCCAGGGAGAAGCCGCGCGCCGCGCAGGAACTCCGCCGCCGAGACAGGCTTTTTGCCGGCTCGTTGCACGTCGATCAGCCGCACGGCACCCTCGCCGCAGGCTATCGTCAACTGATCGTCGATGAGCGTTCCGGGCGGCGTTCCGACCGGCACGACCACGCTGTCGCGCGGCACGGATTGCGCGCGCAACGCCTTGACGCGCTCTTGACCGCCATCCGGCAGCGGCATCATGAACCACGCGCCCGGAAACGGCGACAAGCCGTTGACGTGGCGCGCGACGGCGTCGGCCGGTCGCGTAAAGTCGAGATGTGCTTCGCTCTTGTCGATCTTCGCGGCGTAGGTCACGCCCTCTGACGCTTGCGCGACGCTCACGAGCGAACCCTCTTCGAGCGCGGCGAGGGCCGTCACCATGAGGCGCGCACCCGCCTCAGACAGCAGGTCGTGCAAGTCACCAGCCGTCATATCCGGCTTAATCGCGATCTCCTGCGTAGCGGCGACAGGCCCGGTATCGAGCCCCGCTTCCATGCGCATCACCATGACGGCGGTCGTCGCGTCGCCTGCCATGATGGCCCGCTGGATGGGTGCGGCGCCCCGCCAGCGCGGCAGCTTCGACGCGTGCACATTGAAACAGCCAAGGCGCGGCGCCGCGAGCACGGCTTCCGGCAAAATCAGACCATAAGCCACAACGACGGCCGCATCGGCATGCAAAGCTGCAAATGCCGCGCGATCGGCCTCTGCTTTGAAATTCTGCGGCGTGAAAATCGGCAAGCCCTTCTCGGCGGCGAAACGGTGCACCGGCGACAGAGATTGCGCCATGCCGCGTCCGGCGGGGCGAGGTGGCTGCGAATAGACGGCAACCACCTCGTGGCCGGCGTCGAGCAGTGCTGCGAGTACGGCCACGGAAAAATCGGGCGTGCCCATGAAAACGATGCGCAGGCCCATGACGCGTCCCTCGTGTACAGCGCCGCCGCCTCCGCCGCTTGTCGCGAAATCAGGCGCGCGTCTGCTTCTTGAATTTGCGGATCACCATGTCACGCTTCAGGCGCGACATGAAATCGATGATGAGCTGGCCGTCGAGATGATCGAGCTCATGCTGAATGGCGGTTGCGAGCAAACCTTCCGCCGCCAGTTCCTGCGTCTTTCCCGCGCGATCGACATAGCGGATCGTCACAGTCTCGGGCCGCTCGATCTCAACTCTGACGTCGGGAATGGAGAGGCAGCCTTCTTCATACAGTCGAGTCGTCGACCCGATCTGCACGATCTCGGGATTGACGAGGCAAATCGGCTTCTTCTCTTCGCCGTCGTCGGCGGTGTCGATGACGACGATGCGCTTCGGCACGCCAACCTGGATTGCCGCCAACCCGATGCCGGGCGCGGCGTACATCGTCTCCAGCATGTCGTCCATCAGTTTGAGGACGCTGCTATCGACGGATTCGATCGGGTCCGAAATCTTTCGGAGAACCGGGTCTGGAATGGTGATGATCGGAAGTCTGGCCATGAATTCACATAGGCAGAAGTGGCGTGCCGGTCAATGCGACGACCGTTCGCGGCCGCCTATTCGCCAGCGAGCGGCACCGTGACCGCGGTCGGTCCGGAGCGGCTGACCAGCGCCACGTCGCCCGATTGCTCAACGTCGCACGCGGACAAGGTAAACCCGGCGGCGCCGGAGGGCGTTTTGCCGGATCCGTCCGCCAAATCCAGCACCAATGCGGCGTCGCCGGATGGCGCGCGGCGGATCAGGAATGCGCCGCCCTCGCAGTCGACGAGACACCGCTCCACCCCATCCACGGGTGCCGAACATGCGGCATGCGTGTCGCGATACAGCCTGCCGCCGGCAACGATCAGTAGCCGCGCCATGGCCCTGCCGCCGGTCGCGTCCGACAGCACCAACACAAGGTCCGTCACGGCCAGCCTTTCCGGCTTGGCGAGGCTGGCGTCGCTGACCTCGACGGCCAGCGCCTTCAGCGCTGCGCGGTCGCGCACGGCAAATTCGGATACCGCGTCGTCCGCGACGCGAGGCCCGGCCGCGACAGGGCATGCGGTCACTATCAGTGACATCCATGCGCCAACCACACGGCGCGAGGCCGAAGACATCGGCGTCGAGGAACCGGTTGAGCGCCGCACGGCTGTCATCAGATCAGACCCTAGAATTCCGTGTGCCAAGAGTTCCGTGTGCAAAGTGGCACTGCCAAGCCAACGGTACGACGTCAGGCCAGACCAAGCACCGCCGACATGCGGGCATGCACACTCTGCATGTCGAACAACCGCTCGGCCTTGGCGCGGCTGGCCCGGCCCATGGTTGCCAGCAGAGTGCGGTGGCGGATCAAGCGCCGCGCCGCATCGGCCAGCGCCGCCACGTCGTGCGGCGCGGTCAGCGTGCCATTGATCATGTCGTCGACGATGTCGCGCGTGCCGGCAAGATCGCTGGCGATGATGATGCGGCCGGCGGCAAGCGCATCGAGCCCCGCTGTCGAAAGGCCGCTCGCGTGCGCCGGATCGACGAAGACGTGGGCCCGTGCGAGCAGCGGCTTCACGTCGCTCGCATCGCCGAGGTAACTGACGGCACTGGCGTAGCGCGACAACATATCGGCGGTGATCGCCTCGCTGCCCTGACCGCTCGGTCCGGCGAGCAGGAATTCGGCGGGCGCGCCGTCCGCGACAAGGATGCGGGCTGCTTCCAGATAGTCGAGCACGCCGGAGCGGCGATCGAGATCGGTGACGCAGAGAAACACAATGCGCCCGTCGGACGCCGGCAATGGCATCTCGGCGAAGCGGCTGAGATCGGCGCCGGCGCCTCTGATCTGCACCACGCGATCGGAGTTGAGGCCGGGTACGGATTTGACGATGGCATCGTGGGTTGCAGCCGTCGGCGCGACGATGGCCTGCACGGTTGTCAGATGGCGCACGCTGGCGCGATCCACGCCGCGCGGATCGACCTGATCGATCATGACCACGATCCGCGCCTTGCGGACATTGCGCGCCGCGCCAAGCGCGAAGGCGCGCGTCTCGTCTCCGGCAATGACCACGGCATCGGGTCCGATGTCGCTGAGGGTGCCGCCCAGCGCCTTCATCGCGGCACGCGCGGGCCACAAAGAGCGGCGCTCAGGCTTCAGGGCGAACTCGCGCGTCTCGATGCCGTTGGCGATCAGGCTGCCGACATCGGCGGCATCGATTGCGGGCGCGAGAGCGACGACATGATGTCCCCGCGCCGTGACGCCGGAAAGATAGCGCCCGAGGCGGCGCGCGATATGCCGGCCGCTGTCACCGATGACGACAATCGTTTGGCGTGCGCCCGAGATCTCGCCGGGTTCGGTGATAATTGGCCGCCCTTTCGCGGCGCGCACGGCCATCAGTGCAGCGTGCGCGTCGGCGCCACCCAGGCGGCGCGCGGCGCGCTCTCGGCCGCCTGCGCGTCGGCATCGGGCCGATAGCCCTCGACCGTGCGCATCAGAACGGCCTGAATGGTCTCGACATCGCGCATGGCCATGGCCGCCTTCAGCAGGTCGAGTTCGCGGTTGAGTTCCGAGAGCGTCAGCATCGGCTCGTCCGATCTCAGAATGCGCGCGTGCTCCGTTCCCGTGGTGTTAGCCCCGATCAGAAGTTCCTCGTAGAGCTTCTCGCCGGGCCGCAGCCCCGTATAGACGATCGAGATATCGCCATCGGGATTGTCATCGTTACGCGTCTCGAAGCCGCTGAGGCGGATCATCAACTGCGCCAGATCGTCGATCTTTACCGGCTCACCCATATCGAGCACGAACACTTCGCCGCCCTTGGCCATGGCACCGGCCTGAATGACGAGTTCGGCCGCTTCCGGTATCGACATGAAATAGCGGATCACTTCCGGATGCGTGACGGTGACGGGACCGCCGGCCTTGATCTGGCGGCGGAAGCGCTGGACGACGGAGCCCGAACTGTCGAGCACGTTGCCAAAGCGGACCATCGTGAACACGGTCGTTGGCTGAAGCGCCGCGCGCGCCTGTAGCAGCAGTTCCGACAACCGCTTCGATGCGCCCATCACGTTCGTCGGCCTGACCGCCTTATCGGTCGAGATCAGCACCATGCGTTCGACGCCGTGTGCGAGCGCCGCCTCCGCCACCACTTCAGTGCCGTAAATGTTGTTCGTCAGGCCGACGGCCGGATTCTGTTCAACGATCGGCACATGCTTGTAGGCGGCGGCGTGATAGATCGTCTCAATGCCGTGCCGGCGTATGGTGTCGCTGACGAGCGGCGCATCGAGCACCGACCCGAGCACGGTCACAACTTCGGGCTTCGCCAGATCCGGCCGCGCGGCCGCGATCACATCGCGCAATTCAAGATCGATTTCGTAGAGCGCCGGTTCTGAAATATCGAGCAGCACGATGCGCGCCGGGCCTTGCCGGGCCACCTGCCGCACCAGTTCCGATCCAACCGACCCGCCGGCGCCGGTGACGAGCACGTTCTTGCCGCGCGTATTGCGCGAGAGCAGGTCGGTATTCGGGGGCACCGCATCGCGACCTAGAAGATCCTGCACATCCAGCGGACGCAGATCCGTCACCGATACGCGCCCCGTTGCGATCTCGTCGAGCGAGGGCAGCACTTTCACTTCGACGGGGAAATGCTCAAGCTCGCGCAGCACCAGCCGGCGTTCGTTGCGGTCTGTCGCCGGAATGGCGAGCAGGATTTCCTTGACGCCCAGCCGGTCGATGACGCGGCCCAAATGCTCTGGGCGGTAAACTTTGACGCCGCCGACATACTGTCCCCAAAGCGACGGCGACGTATCGCAAAAGCCGACCACCTCGCGCCCGCGCACGCGGTAGAGCGCGTTGGCGAGATCGACGCCCGTCTGGCCGGCGCCGTAGATGATAACCGGCAGGCGCACGTCATGCTCGTCCTGGTTTGGCAGGACGACGCCGCTCGATTGCAGCAGCCACGCGATCATGTGGCGCGACGCAATCGTGGTGCCGACCGCCAGCACGCCATAGCTGAGAATGACCGAGCGCGGGATGCCGAGCTGGCCCGACATGAACACCACCAGCGACCACACCAGAACCGCGATGACCACGCCCCACAGAATGCGCGTGTGCCCGCGTGACCCGAGATAGCGCGTCACCAGACGATAAAGGCCGGTGTAGGAAAACGCGATGACGGTGAACACCGGCCCCGACGCCAAGACGGCGAAAGCCTCCCACGAGGGCGGCCAGTACAGCATATTGTAGCGGAGCGAGATGATGGCCCACAGAATGGCCGACAGCGCGACGACGTCCAGCACAGCCAGGATCACGCGCTTGTGCGGCCTGGGCAGTTCCAAAAGCCGGGTGCGCAGTTTGGCGATCACTGGAGTGGGCCCGTCTGGTTGCTCACCGGCCATGATTCCCCGGCATGAAGTGCGTTCATTACCACGCGCGCGCGGCCGCCACCCGGTCAACACAGCACGAATTTTGTGAATTGTTGCTATCCCACCCGGCCGCCAGTGCCAAGGCACAACAGTTGGTGGGCGTCAGACGCCAAAGTTGCCGTTGCAAATCATCATCACCCCGACGATCGCGGCAAGGGTATATCACGCCAGTACGCGCGCCCTTTCCACACGGCCCGCGACACCCAGCCCCTCGCTCGCACCCTTTTATACCGCCGGCCGCTCCGTCCCTCACTCCCGCCAAGTCTGCGGCACGCCGGTATCCGGCTCAGCCATGGTGGCGGCGGCGGTCGCGGTATCGATGCTGTCTGTTTTATCGGCGTCGGGCGCTTGCCCTATCCTGTGAATAAGCCGGTAGGCCAGCCACACGGCCAGCAGGCCGAAGGGAATGCCGCCGAGCATGTTGCCGGCAAGCGCGCCCTTGGCGCCCGCCATGGCCGCACCCAGCATGACGAACGGAATCGTGCCGATGCTGGCGCGGGCCCAATTGATGGCTGTTGAAAAGTGCGCGCGCCCGAGCGTGTTGAACACCGCATTGGCGATGAAGAGCGCGCCGAGGAACACGAAGAGCGGCGCCAACCAGCGGCAGAAGTAGACGATCAAATCGCGCGCTTCGCCCGTGGCGTTGAACGCCGCCGCCAATGGATCGGCGAGCAGCGCCAGAAGCAGCCACGCGGTCGCGGTGAACGCGACCATGACATATAGCGATTGGGTCAGCGTGCCCTGCATGCGTTCGTGGATGCCAGCGCCCCGGTTCTGGCCGAGAATGGGGCCGACGGCGCCCGACAACGCATAGATGGCGCCAAACGCGACCGGCATGATGCGCCCCAGCACGGCCCAACCCGCCACTGCGCCATCGCCGAAGGGCGATACCGCCGCTGTAACGTACGCATTGCCAACCGGCGTCGCCAGGTTGGTCAGCACCGCCGGCACGGCAATCGCCGCATAGGCCGGCCAATCGTTGACCAGCGTGTCGATCTTTGGCCGGCTCATCAGATCGTGCACGTACACAACGCCGTAGAGCCCGACACCCATAACGGCCAAGCGAGCGAGTGCTGATGCCACCGCCGCGCCCTCGATGCCGAACCCGAAGCCCAGGATGAGGATGACGTCGAGCAGCATATTCACCGTCGCGCCGACGAGTGTGACGTGCATCGCGCGCCGCGCATCGCCGACTGACCGCAGCACCGCCATCGACGTCATGCCGATCGCCAGCAACGGCAGCGTCGGGATGAGAATGGTGAGATAGACCGTCGCGAACGCATGCGCGCGCCCCTCGGCGCCGAGCAGCGTCAGCAGGGTCGGAATGAAGAACCACAGCACAATGCTGAGCGTTGCGGACACAGCAAACGCCAGAACGTGGGCATGCGCCGACAGCCGCCGCGCGCGCACGCGCATGCCGGCGCCGATCGCCTGCGACACGAGCGCGACGGCCGCAATCGCCAGTCCGATGCCGATCGACGTCGAGAAAAACAGAATGGAGCTGGCATAGCCGACCGCCGCAACCAAGGCTTCATCGCCGAGCGTGCTGAGAAAATACATGTTCAGCAGATCGCCGGCGAAAACAGCCATCAGGCCGAGCGCGCTGGCGCTGGTCATGACCAGGATGTGGCGCAGGATCGACCCGGTCACGAATTTCGCAGGCGCGATCGTGCGCTCGGTGCGCGGTACAGGGTCCATGGTCATTCCAATGTGGCGCAAACCGGCGATGTCCTCACGCCGATCCAATATAGCGCCAAGGCCTCACACTCTGCGTCGCGCCTTGAAGGCGGCCGACAACGTGCCTTCGTCAAGATAGTCGAGTTCGCCGCCCATCGGCACGCCCTGCGCCAGCCGCGATACGGCAAGCCCTAATGGCTGGAGCTGTTCGGTGAGATAGTGTCCCGTCGATTGGCCTTCCACGGTCGCATTCAACGCCAGCAGAATTTCTTTGACGTCGCCGGCGCGCGCCCGCTCGATCAGGCCGCCGATATTGAGCTTGTCAGGGCCGATGCCGTCGAGGGGCGAGAGATGGCCGCCCAGCACATGATAGAGCGCATTCGTGACGCCCGAACGTTCGAGCGCCCACATGTCGCCGACCTCTTCCACGACCACGATCAGCGACCGATCGCGGCGCGGGTCCTGGCAAATGCTGCACGGAGACACGGTATCAAGATTGCCGCACGTCGGGCACTCGTTGATCTTTTCAACCGCCTCCGCCAGCGCGCGGCTGAGCGGCAGCATCAGATCGCTGCGCCGCTTCAAGAGCGCCAGTACGGCTTTGCGTGCCGAGCGCGGCCCAAGCCCCGGCAATCGCCCGAGCAACTGCACGAGGCGTTCGATTTCGGGCCCGGCGATTTTCTTGCTGCTCATGGCCGAGCCCTAGAGGTCACGGCCACGGATCGTTGCGATATCGCGCGCATATCAAAACAGCTTCATACCCGGCGGCAACGGCAGCCCACCCGTGATTTCCGACATCTTTTCCTGCAGCATGGCATCGGCCTTGACGCGCGCGTCCGTTGCCGCCGCCACGATCAGGTCTTCCAGAATTTCGCCCTCGCCCGGCGTCATCAGTGAAGGGTCGATGCGCACTTTCTTCAAAGCGCCTTTGCCGTCGAGTGTAACCTTGACGAGACCGCCGCCCGACTGCCCATCGACTTCGGTTTCGGCCAGTTCGTCCTGCACCTGTTTCAGGCGAGCCTGCATCTGGCCAACCTGCTTCATCATTCCCATTAGATCTTTCATGGCAGAGCCTTGCTTGCGGGTTTCGTCTGAGCGTCGCGATAGGGGGCTGTCAGCCCGCCGCGCTTTCATCGTCGCGAAGTTTTACGACACCGGCGATACGCCGGATTTCGGCAATTTTCGCATCGGGGAAGGCATCGAGCACGGCCTTCACTGCGGGATGCGTTTTCAACGATTCGAGTTCGGCGGCATCGCGTTCGCGACGAACGGCGCCAACGGCGCGGGCGCCGGCCTGCTTCGAGAGCACCACCACCCAGCGCCGGCGCGTCCACGCATTCAGCTTCTCGCGCAGATCGTTGGCGAGTTCGGGCGGCGCGCCGGGCAATAGGAAAATATCGATCGCGCCGGCGACGGCATCGAACTTCACGAGGCTCACGTGATCCTCGAGATGCAATCTCAGCTTGGCGTCGCGCTTCTCGCCAACGAGCGCGATGACGTCGTCGAACGTCCGCGGATCGGGCAGACGCGGCAAGGTAGGGGTTGCGACGGCGCCGTCATCATCGCCACCGTCAATGAGACCGTCGCCATCCAGGCTCGCGCCATCGCTGTCGCTATCGCCATCAAAGGCATCGCCGCGCGCAGGTTCTGCCTCCGCGATGAAAGGATCATCGTCTTCCACTTCACCAGTGCTTGCTGTCGCGCCGGACGATGCGGCATTGAGCGGACCGCGCGTTGTAGCCGGCGCATCGTGGCGCATGGCCGCTGCCCCGCCGCGAGCGATGGCGCCACCGCCGAGCGTCTTGATGATGTCGTCGGGTGTCGGCAGATCCGCCGTGTAGGCGAGGCGGATCAAGACCATCTCGGCTCCAGCCAGCGGATCAGGCGCGCGGCCAAGATCCTCAAGCCCCTTGATCAGCATCTGCCAGGCGCGAGACAGATAGGGCATCGACAGCCGGTCCGCGAGGCTCGATCCGCGGCGCTTTTCTTCAACGGACAAGCCTTCGCCCGCCGGCTCTTCGCCGACTGCCTTGATGCGCGCCACCACATGCACGGCTTCCGCCAGATCGGAGACGATCTGCTGCGCTTCGGCGCCATCGCGGTGCAGGCTGTGCAAGCCTGAAAGCGCGGCGGCGCAATCGCCACGAAACAGCGCTTCGGCGAGATCGAAAATGCGGCCGCGATCGGCAAGGCCGAGCATCGCGCGCACGGTCTCGGCGGTGACGTGCCCCTCGCCCATGGCAATCGCCTGATCGAGGATCGAGAGACCATCGCGCACCGAGCCTTCAGCCGCGCGGGCAATGAGACCGAGCGCATCGCTCTCGGACTTGGCGCCCTCGCGATCCGCGATCATCTTGAAGTGGGCGACCAGCACCGGCTGCTCGACGCGCCTTAGATCAAAGCGCTGGCAGCGCGACAGAACCGTCACCGGAACCTTTCGGATCTCGGTCGTCGCGAAAATGAATTTGACGTGCCCGGGCGGCTCCTCAAGCGTCTTCAAGAGCGCGTTGAACGCCCCCTTCGACAGCATGTGCACTTCGTCGATGATGAAGACCTTGGTGCGCGCGACGAGCGGCATGTATTGCGCGCTGTCGATGATCTCGCGGATGTTATCGACGCCGGTATTCGAGGCGGCGTCCATCTCGAACACGTCCGGGTGGCGGCCTTCCATGATCTCGGCGCAGTGGCGTCCAAGCGTCGGCATATCGATGGTGGGGCGATCTATGCCCGGCGCTTCGTAGTTCAAGGCGCGCGCCAGAATGCGCGCCGTCGTTGTCTTGCCGACGCCGCGCACGCCGGTCAGCATATAGCCTTGCGCGATGCGACCCTGCTGGAAGGCATTTTTGAGCGTCGTAACGAGCGCATCCTGGCCAATCAACGCATCGAACGACTGCGGTCGATACTTGCGGGCGAGCACGACATACGGCTTGTTGCCAGCGGGCTTGCCCGTGTCGCCGCGCGCGATGCCGCCTAGCACGCTGTCCGCGCCCTCGCCGCTCACGTGTTCATGGCCGCTGCCGTCCGAGGCGCCTTCGGCTGGTGATTTTTTCTTCGCCATGTCCGAATTGCCGAGCCCGATTGTCCGTTTGATCTCACCGTCCGTGCGTCGCTGCACCGTCGCACGCCCGTGCCCATCGCACTGCCGGACACGCGGCGACTGAGACTGCGCGTTTGGACTGTACCTTTAAGTTTCGGCCGCCGCGCTGTCGAGCGCGCTTTGGGGCCGATGACCCGAGCCTTTGGCACCTGAACTTGGCACTTGAACTTGGCCACGACTTGGCCCAGCGCCCCAGAGCGTGTGCCCATGACAGCCGGAGCGCGCCAAACTGCAGCGCCTGGGGGACTGTGCGGGCCCGGAAAGCTGCCCCTCACCGCCGGCAAAAAATGAAAAGGAGGCTGGCGATCGACCCATGATCAATTCGTTAGGGCTGCTTCCTTCCGGACCTGACCCGGTTGGCGAGGACCACGTCCGCCACCAACCTCCCGTCCGGAATATGGCCGCTCAGCCGCGCCGATGCAAGCGCGGCACGATTTACCCACCTGTTTTAACGTGTTAGCGCCAATTTAAGCGCTAGGCCTTGCCGTCGCCGCGCGCCAAGTGCTGCTTCACGAAGTCATTCACCGAAAGCTTCATGCGGCGCATCCGGCCGTCGGGATAGAACCGCTTCGCATAGACCGCTTTGTGGTTCTTGCCGATCTGGCGCATCTGCGACAGCAAAAAGCGATTGGCCCGCTCGTTGCGCGCCATCCAGGCGTTGATGAGGATGCATTCGCCCGCCTGGGTGTCCTCGAATTTCAATTCGCCGCGCCCCTCCAGCCAGTCCTCGGCCAGTTGTTCGGTCGTCAACGCCCACCCGAGGAAGCCGACGATGGCCTCGCCTTCAAGCACGAGCAGATAGTGCTTGCGCCGGATCTGCCCGGCGAGAATGCGCGACCAATGCCCGAACGGCAGCCGCGCGAAACTCGGGTCCGCCATGAACAGACTAACGGCCGCGCCGAGCGCCTTGTAGCTATCTTCGAGCCGGCCGGCGCGCAGCACACCCGCCTTGACGTCCGTCTTGCCGTCCGTCTGGGCGGACGGCGCGCGCGCCGCGCCCTGAGCCGGCTGAGTGTCTCTGGTGTTGGATGTGCTCATCGTCATCCCACGCGCTTACGCCACGCATTCAGGTCAAGTATTCGGGCCACATATTCGGGCCAAGTGCTCAGGCCACGCGCTCATAGGCACATGCCGCCTGCCAACACTTGCCATCAAATCATATCACTTCAAAAATCGTCGTAGACGAGATGGCCTCGCCGCCGCAAGCCGCGAGATGAAATCTGCTCAGGCCGCGCATCCCGATGAGTACTGAAAAGACGAGGGCCGCCGCGGACCGTCAAACGCCGCAGCAGCCCCGATCGATCATCTAGATCACAGGTTGAAATCCCCAGCCGTCAGAACGAACTGTCCAGCGAGCTGAATTTCGAAGTCGACAACCTGGTTGCCATCACCTTCGATTTCACCTTGGACAATCGTGATGTTGTTCACGGCATCGATGATGTAGCGGAGTTCGCCCTGAATTAAGGCGCCTGTACCGAATGCGCCTGTGCCGAGGAATTCGAACGACTGGTCCAGCGGATCCGCGGTATCGGAATCGATGCCCGCCAGATCGATCTTGTCGATACCCTGTTGGAAATCGGTGACGATATCGCGGTTTCCGAGGCCAACAGACGTTTCGTTGACGGCATTCCAATCAAACAAATCGGCATCGGCACCGCCGGTCAGGAAATCGATGCCAAGGCCGCCCGCAAGCAAATCAGAACCCGTCTCGCCGAGCAGCGTGTCGGCCCCGCCGCCGCCTTTGATCGAATCCCCGCCGGCACCGCCGCTCAAGATGTTTGCGCCGCCATTGCCGACAATAAGATCGTCGAATGCCGAGCCAACAACATCTTCGATACCGATCAGCGCATCGCCGGTGCCGTCTTCCTCACCGCCACCCTGACCGCCGTCGAGATCAACGATGACGCCGTTAAGAAGTACCGGTACTGAGTCGACTGGCGTTGCGGCATAGCTGACCACGTCGTGCGCGCCTGCTCCGCCATTGATGACGTCGGCGCCGGCGCCGCCCGAGAGCGTATCGTCACCATCCTCGCCGAACAACTGATCAGCATCCGCACCGCCCGACAGGGTGTCGTTGCCAACGCCGCCGTACAGGAAATCCGCGCCGGCGTCGCCGCCAAGCTGATCGTCACCGATGCCGCCAACGAGCTGATCGGCGCCGTCACCGCCAGACGCGTTGTCGTCACCGTCTTCGCCATACAGGAAGTCGTTGCCGATACCGCCGATCAGCCGGTCATCGTCGGTGCCGCCATAGAGACGGTCGTCGCCGGCATCGCCGCGCAGAAGATCGTCGCCCGAGCCGCCGAACATTTTGTCGTTGCCGTCGCCGCCGCGCACGTCGTCTTCACCGGCGTCACCGCGTAAGTTGTCGTTGCCAAGCCCGCCATTGACGCGGTCGTTGCCGGTGCCGCCATAGACGGTATCGTTGCCGTCATCTCCGCGCACGTCGTCGTTGCCGCTTTCGCCGAGGATGATGTCGTTGCCGATGCCGCCGAGCGCCAGATCATTTCCGACGCCGCCTTTCATGTTGTCGTTACCGCTTTCGCCCTGCATGCGGTCGTTGCCGTCCTGGCCTTGCATCTTGTCGTTGCCGTCGCCGCCCTTGAGCTGATCGTTGCCGGCGCGGCCGACGATCAAATCGTTGCCGCCAAGCCCAAGGATGATGTCGGCGAGTGCCGTACCGATGAGTGTTTCGCCGAGTGCCGTGCCTCTAATACGTGCCATGTCACGTCTCCTGTTGTTACGCGTGAATAGCGAGGAAACTTGCAGGCCGGTCTTCGCTAACGTACCGGCTGCGGACGACTGGAAATATTCAGGCTTCTGAAAACATGAATGTCACTCTAGTCCTTGGGCAAAGCGGTGGGAAACGAATTCCCCACCATGCTGAATGATCGCGCTGCACTGCGAAATCACATCGAACTGCGCCGATGTCCTATGCGGCGCGCGCATGCCTTCGGCAGGTGATTATCTCCATCGTCCGGCAGTCTGTCGCGACGGCCGCCTCAAAGGTTCACGACGTGCGTTCAACAAAATGGACGTTACGGCGCGATCGCGCGCGCAAAGGGCGGGCCGATGGCTGGCCCGCGCAAAAAGACAGTTCAAATGACTCTGCTGAGCTTAACGCCGTGTACGGTTAACGCGCACTGCAATATCGCGCCGATGGTCCATCGTAAATTCAGCGATCGGCAATCTGATAGGCGTCAGATGCAGCGCCCGCCATCCACTTCGATGGCAACGCCCGTGACGAACGCGCTTGCCGGATCGGCGAGGAACAGCGCGACATTCGCGATATCCGCCGGCGTCGAAAAACGCCCGAGCGGAATGCCGGCCAGAAACTTGGCGCGATTGTCAGGCGTGTCGGGCATACCCATGAACTGTTCGATCAAACCCGTTTCACCGATGACCGGGTTGATGGCGTTGACGCGGATGTTCTTCGGCGCGAGTTCGACGGCCATGGACTTCGTGAGCGTGATCACCGCGCCCTTCGATCCGTTGTACCAGGTGAGGCCGGGGCGAGGCCGCACACCCGCGGTCGATGCCGTATTGATGATGACGCCGCCGCCGCGACGCTCGAATTCCGGCACGACCGCCAGCGTCGCCAGATAGATCGACTTCACGTTGACCGCATAGATGCGATCGAAGTCGTCCTCGCTGACCGTCATCAGCGACTGGTTCTTATGTGTGTACCCGGCGTTGTTGACGAGGATGTCGAGGCCGCCGAACGTGTCGACGGCAGTGCGCACCATCACCGCCACGTCGCTCTTCAGCGTGACATCGACAGCGACAGCATGCGCCTGACCTTTCGGCAGTCCGTCCACCACCGCCTTCGCGCCATCGCCGTTGATATCAGCGACAACGACCCGTGCGCCTTCCGCCACGAAGCGCTCCGCGATGCCGCGGCCAAACCCCGACGCGGCGCCGGTCACGATCGCGATTTTTCCGTCGAGCCGCTTCACCCAAGACGCTCCAGACGTGCCAGCTCCGCAACTTCTTTGCGATAGCTGCTGGCGGGATAGGTGCCGAGGATCTTCAGTTCCGTCGAGAAGAACGACAGTTCTTCCAGCGCAAGCTGAACAGGGCGCTCGACGGGATGGCCGTCGATGTCGGCGAAGAACATCGTGGCGTTGAACGTGCCCTCGGTCTGATAGCTTTCGAGCTTCGTCATGTTGACGCCGTTGGTTGCGAACCCGCCCAGCGCCTTATAGAGCGCCGCCGGCACGTTGCGCACGCGGAACAGGAAGGTAGTGACAACGGGTCCGCTCTCGGGCTCGGCGTCGTCGGGTTCATTCGCGAGCACGACGAAACGCGTCGTGTTGTGCTTCTCGTCTTCGATGTCGCCTTTGAGGATCGTCAGACCGTAGATTTCCGCGGCGAGCTTCGATGCGATGGCGCCGGTCGTCAGGTCTTTCCCTTCCGACACCATGCGCGCTGAGCCCGCCGTATCGGCTTCCGGCACCGCCTTAATGCCAAGCTTGCGCAGCGTATTGCGGCATTGTCCGAGAGCCTGTGTGTGGCTCATGACGCGCTTCACCGTTTCGAGCGACGCGCCGGGCAGCGCCATGAGCTGGTGGCGCACGCGCAGGAAGTGTTCGGCGACGATATAGAGCCCCGCTTCCGGCAGCAGATGATGGATATCCGCAACGCGGCCCGCGACCGAGTTTTCGATCGGGATCATGGCGTAATGGGCATCGCCCGACTTCACGGCCGCCAGCGCATCCTCGAACGTCGGGAAGGCGATCGCGTCATAGGCGGGGAAGGCTTCCTTGGCGGCGAGATGCGAGTTGGCGCCCGGTTCGCCCTGATAGGCAACGCGGGCCCCGCCGTCGATAGTGCGCAAACGATGCGGCATGGTCCATCAGGGGCTAACTGTTTCGGGATTTCAGTGAAGGCTCGGCAGCGGAGGCGCATCGCTGGGCGAGGCTTCCATTGCGCGTCTTTGTGATCAGCGAAGGGCATCATGCGGTGAACATGCGGCGCGCCCTCTCAAGATCGGCGGGAGTATCGACACCGAGCGGTACGGTGTCAACGACGGCTACATCGATACGCATGCCGTTTTCCAGCGCGCGCAACTGTTCGAGGCGCTCGCGCAGTTCGAGCGGCGATGGCTTCAGCGAGACGAAGCGTTCAAGGCTCATGCGGCGATAGGCATAGATGCCGATGTGATGATAGAGCGGGCCATCACCGTGCGGCGCCGTCGCGCGCGTGAAATAGAGCGCCCTCAGTCTCTCGCTCGCGGCGTCCGGCGTGCCGACAACCTTAACGACGTTGGGGTTCGTGCGCTCCTCCGGTTCCCGGATTTCGGCGGCGAGCGTTGCGATGTCGACGGCTCGCGTGGCCAGCGGTTCGAGACAGCGGCGCACGAGAGCTGGATCGAGCGTCGGCAAATCACCCTGCAGGTTGACGATGATGTCGGCATCGCTGTCGGGATCGACGCTCGACACGGCTTCGAAAACGCGGTCCGAGCCCGACACGTGATCGGCGCGTGTCATCACGGCTTCGCCTCCGGCCGCGCGGATGGCTGCGGCAATCTCGTCGCTATCGGTTGCAACCACCACGCGGCCGCGCTCGGCCGCCATGGCGCGTTCCCACACCCGCACGATCATGGGCCGGCCGTGGATGTCGGCCATGGGCTTGCCGGGCAGCCGGCTCGCCTGCATGCGGGCTGGAATGACGATGAGTGTTCGCGACATGATTCTGACTGATCCGCGCTGGCGATGGTGACAATTCGTCTCGCAGCCTGTGGGTCTAGACCACACCTTTCGTCGCTTGCAAGAGCAAGCCGAATTCCTTTACACCCGAGCCATCGCGTCTTCCAACCCCGGCGGGCCGGACGGACGCACGACAATCGCGCAGCGGCGCGGATGAATTGAGGATTGGGCGCACATGGATTCCTTTGAGCTGACCAAAATCGCGGGCGCCGTTCTCAGCGCTCTGTTGCTCATCGTTGGCGGTAAGACCCTGATTGAAATGAACACGGGCCACGCACCGGCAAAGCCCGGCTACACCATGGCCGCGCCCAAGGCGGCCGCCGACGGTGGCCATGCGGCCGCCGATGCCGCCGCCGCACCAGCCGAAGGCGCACCTGCAGCCGCCGCCAGCGGCCCCGCCGCTGTTGTTGCGGCCCTTGCCAAGGCGTCGGCCGACAACGGCAAGACCATCTTCAGCAAATGCAAGGCCTGCCATGCGGTCGAAAAGGGCGGTCCCAAGGGGGTCGGCCCCAATCTTTGGGGTGTGGTCAATCGTCCGAAGGGCAGTTTCGAAGGCTTCGAATATTCGCCCGGCATGAAGGAAAAGGGCGGCAACTGGAC
>JBOFCQ010000194.1:0-5056 GCA_051646145.1 Hyphomicrobium sp. | reverse complement strand
CGCGGAAGCATCCGCCCGTCGGATCGGTATCGTAGATCGTGCACAGCGTGCCCGAGCGGATCGACCAGTGACCGTTGATGCGCAAACCGCCATCCGTGTATTCGACGGCGCCGTCATCGACATAGCGTTCGCTGAAGCGCCGGCCGTTGGCGTAGGCGCCGATCAACGTCTTGCCGCGAAAGGCGGTGTCGATGTCCGCGTCGACCAGCCACTCGGGCGCGGACAACGCCGACGCCGATGTGAGGTTGGCCAAAAGGGCGACGCTTGCGCCGAAGGCACGGACGTTCGTCAAAAAGCGGCTCATGGCATCGTCTCGCGGTTGGGGTCGATGAGGTGCGGCGGCGTCGCTGGTCGGGGGCGTCGTGCCGACATCACTCAATCATGACAAACAGGCCGGAATCTGGCCCGCCGTCACAAACGCCGCACCCCAGAACGTCCCCGGAGCGCGCACTGAAACACACCCTGGCACGCCCCCCACCGCAGTGAGACTTTAGAGCGCCCCGACACAGCCCATCGCGGCCCAAGGTGGCCTTGAATGTCTGGGCCAACGCCGCTAAGTCTCGCCGCTGATAGACACCGGCAGGCGCGCCGCGATCGCGGGCGTGCCCAGACCATAAGGGATCTCACAGACCATGGCATACAAAGTCGCCATCGTTGGCGTCACCGGCAACGTCGGCCGCGAAATGCTGAACGTGCTGGCCGAGCGCAAGTTTCCGGTATCGGAGCTGTATCCGCTTGCCTCGCGCCGCTCGGTCGGCACCGAAATCTCATTCGGCGATCGCACGCTCAAGTGCCGCGATCTTGAATCTTTCGATTTCAAAGGCGTCGATTTCTGCCTGATGTCGGCGGGCTCGACCGTATCCAAGGAATGGTCGCCGCGCATCGGCGCCGCAGGCTGCATCGTCATCGATAACTCGTCGTGCTGGCGCTATGACCAGGACGTGCCGCTCGTCGTGCCGGAAGTGAACGCGGCCGCCCTCAGCGGCTACACGCGCAAGAACATCATTGCCAATCCGAATTGCTCGACGGCGCAGCTCGTCGTGGCGTTGAAGCCTCTGCACGATGCCGCCACCATCACACGCGTCGTCGTCTCGACGTACCAATCGGTTTCGGGCGCCGGCAAGGAGGCGATGGACGAACTCTGGCAGCAGACCAAGGGCAAGTATGTGCCGGGCCAGGAAGTCGAACCGAAAAAGTTTCCGAAGCAGATCGCCTTCAACTGCATTCCTCACATCGACGTCTTCATGGAAGACGGCTACACGAAGGAAGAGTGGAAGATGCTGGCGGAAACCAAGAAGATTTTGGACCCGCGCATCAAGCTGACGGCGACGTGCGTGCGCGTGCCTGTGTTCGTTGGTCATTCGGAATCGGTGAATATCGAATTCGCGAAGCCGATTTCGCCCGAAGAGGCGCGCGAAATTCTGCGTGCGGCGCCTGGCATCGCCGTCGTCGATAAGCGCGAGCCCGGCGGCTACATCACGCCGGTCGAGGCGGCCGGTGAGTTCGAGACCTACGTTTCGCGCATCCGCGAAGACGCGACGGTCGAGAACGGGCTCTCCATGTGGATCGTGTCCGACAATCTGCTGAAGGGTGCGGCGCTGAACGCAGTGCAGATCGCGGAAGCCCTGATCCAGGGCCGCATGCTCCCGAAAGCCGCCTGAACACAACCAGAAACGAGCGGGCGGCAAACGCACGCACGGCGTGAGCGCCGTGCTGCAAAAGCGCGTGTCCAAATGCGGACGGCGGTGGGCGGTAACGCACACTCAAACACGTGCGCCCCGCCGTGCGCAGCTATAACCGCTGCTCTTTGGCAGCAATCGACCTAATATTTAAATCTTCTCGGCCCTGAAAATGAAATGGCCCGAGTGTATCGACTATTTCTCGGCGGCCTGGCTGATGGCTTGCACGATAGCGTTCAAGTCCTGCAAAAACCGATCGCGCTGCCCGGTGGGCAATGCCGCGAGGATGCGATCGTCAACCTTGCGCGCCAACGGGTCGGCGGATTTGAGCACGCGCCAGCCTTCATCCGACAGCTTGACCGCATAGGCGCGCGCATCTTCTCGCGTGCGGCGGCGCTGCAGGAGGCCCTTCTTCAACATTCGGCGCACGATGTCGGCAAGCGTCGACCGGTCAATGCCTGTCTTATCGACGAGGTGGGTCTGGCTCAGGCCCTCGTTCTGAGAAACGGTCACGAGCACCGCGTATTGACGGGGTGTCAAATCACCCTCGCCAAGCTCCATTTGGAAAATTTCCCCCGCGCATTGGCCTGCGCGATGCAGCAGGTGCAGGGGGGATTTCTCCAACTTGTTCGGAGCCGCGTCTCTTGCCATCTCAATCCTCGCAATAAACTGTTATTCCAAACCTGAATAACTCAATCTTGAGAGTGACGCTTGTAAAAAATTGCTTAACGCAGGTTATATACAATGAAACCTTAGCATCAGTTCTAACGTCTCTAGTCTCTGTGTGGGTTGCCACCTATTTTGAGTTGTGAATGGCCAGTTGTATCGCCGTTGCTGCCGACGAATACGATAAAATTTGATGATCTGACGTCGGATATGCTGGTAGTCTGACTTTATGTTCTATGATGATCTGATGCGCATCAGGGGATAACTGGAAGTATAGTTTGGGCAATGAATACTGGAAAATGCCGGCGTTACTCGCCGCATGCGCAAGATCATCGCACAAATTACTGCTGAGCGCGACTCCGCACTCTAACGAGTCCGTGAGGAAATACGGCAGGTCGCGGCCGCGCGTGAAGAGCACCAAACGGCTATGACGCGGCAAACATAGCTCAAATATGAGGTCGCGAGGCAGCAGGCTATCAGGTCGGCGGGGTCTCATAAGCCGCGTCGTCCAAACCGTGGCGCTTCATCAGCCCGATTTGCGCAATGGCGAAGATCATGGTCAGCGGCATGATGCCGAAGACTTTGAAGCTGACCCAGAAATCCGTCGAGAACGACCGCCAGACGATCTCGTTCAGAATGGCAAGGGCGGCAAAGAACATGGCCCACCGCCAGGTGAGCTTGCGCCAGCCGATTTCGGACAATTTCATCACGTCGCCAAACACGAGCTTCAAGAAATTGCGTTCCGTATAAATGCCGACGAGAAGAATGGCCGAAAACAGCCCGTTGACCAGAGTCGGCTTCATTTTGATGAACTGATCGTTCTGCAGCCACAGCGTCAGACCGCCGAAGATGATGACGAAAAATCCGGTGACGAGCGGCATCGTGGGTATGCGGCCCAGCAGCGAGCGTGATGCAATCAGAGATATAACGGTCGCCACCATGAAGGCGCCCGTGCCCCAGAAAATCGCGTGCTTGGGATCGGCGAGACGTGATCCGGCCTGCCAGTTGACCATGAAAAACACCACCAGCGGACCAAGCTCGATGAACAATTTGATCAACTGCTTGCGATCGAATTCCGGTTCGGCAGGCGTTGCCGCGCGCGCACTGGACGCGGATTTCGCGCTCTCATCCGTCATAGACATGTCGCCTCCGTGGGGCCCGATCTTCAGGCGTGCGGCGTCTGCGGTTCGGGCAGCCGGTACTTTTGCATATTCCGCGTCAGAACCCAGGCATAGATGCCGCTGAGCGGCAGGATGATCGCGATCTTAAACAGGATCCACACGTTGACGCCATCGAGCGTGTAGCCGAGCAGATTATAGATGTGGTCGTCCTTGAAGGTCAGCCGCACGAATTCGTTGGCAACCGCCGTGAAAATGAAAAACATGGCGAAGCTGAACGTGAATTTGTTCCAGCCCTCGTCCGTGTAGTGAAAGGTCTTTGCGAACACGTACTTGAAGAAATTGCGGTTCATCCACAAACCGACAAGCAGGAACAGCGCGAACAGTGCGTTGAAGATCGTGACCTTGATCTGCACCCACATCGGATCGCCGGTGACGAGCGTCAGCGCGCCGAACACCACCGTCACCGTTGAGGCGATGAGCGGGAAAATCGGCGGCCGGCGGAACATGTAGAACATTACCGCAATCGCAATCACGGTCGTGAGGATCAGCGCCCACGTGCCGGCGTTGATGCCGTACATCGCGTTGACGACGAACATCGTGATCAGCGGTCCGAACTCGCTCAGAATGTTGATCGACTGCTCGGCGTTGAAGGGAAACAGGCGTTTGAGTGCGCTCATGTGATCTCGCGTTGGCCCCGGTTTGATCGTCTGGGTCGTGCTAAAATGTAAGTGTGACGCCACCGCGTCAGGCGGCAAAATCGGTAACTGAACCGTGTCGTCCTAGCTGTCGGGATCGGCGATCGCCTTGGCGAAATCCGCCGCCGCGAACGGCTGCAAATCGTCGATGCCTTCCCCAACGCCGATGGCGTGAACCGGCAATTTAAACTTTTCGGCGATGGCGACCAGAATGCCGCCGCGCGCGGTACCGTCGAGCTTGGTCATGATGAGCCCGGTGACGCCGGCGCGCTTGCCGAAAACCTCCACCTGCTGCAACGCGTTCTGACCTGTCGTCGCGTCGAGCACAAGCAGCACATCATGAGGAGCGGAAGCATCAATTTTCCGTAAAACCCTGACGACCTTTTCGAGTTCCTCCATCAGGGCCTGCTTGTTCTGTAGACGGCCGGCGGTATCGAGCAGCAACACGTCGGCCTTGGTATCGGTCGCCGCTTTCAAGGCCTCAAAGGCGAGGCCCGACGAATCCGAGCCGACCTTCGAGGCGATGACCGTGCAGCCTGTGCGCTCGCCCCACACCTTGAGCTGATCGATGGCCGCGGCGCGGAAGGTATCGCCGGCCGCCATGACAACCGATTTGCCCTCAGCCTTCATCTTGGCCGCAAGCTTGCCGATCGTCGTCGTCTTGCCGGTGCCGTTGACGCCGACGACCATGACGACATGCGGTTTCAGCGCAGGATTGATGACCAGCGGCCGCGCAACGGGCGTCAGCACCGCCTCGACTTCGCGCGCAAGGATCGCGCGCACGTCATCGGCGGAAAGGCCCTTTTCAAATCGCGTCTTGGAAATCGCGGACGTGATGCGCCCAGCCATGGCGACGCCGAGATCCGATTGAATGAGCAGATCTTCGAAATCCTCG
>JBOFCQ010000191.1:0-1583 GCA_051646145.1 Hyphomicrobium sp. | reverse complement strand
CTGCTGACGACGCAGCTGAAGAACCAGTCGCCGCTGGAGCCGCTCGACACCAACAAGTTCACCGAGCAGTTGGTGCAGTTCGCCTCGGTCGAGCAGCAGCTGAAAACCAACGACACGCTGAGTGCGCTGTTGTCCTTGTCCAAGACCTCGACCGTCAACAACGCCATGAGCTTCGTCGGCGCGACGATCACGGCCGATGGCCGCACCTCGACCCTTGCCAACGGCGTCGCGCGCTGGCAGCTCAACGCCCCGCGTGCCGGCACGGCCACCATCGAGGTCAAGAACGCCGCGGGCGATGTCGTCGCAACCACGACGCAGACGCTGAAGGGCGGCGAGGAGACGTTCGCCTGGAACGGGCGCACCTCGGCCGGCGCGATCGCGCCTCCCGGCTCCTATTCGATCGTGCTGAACGCGCGCGACGCCACCGGCACCGCCATGTCGGTCGCAACCGACCTGCAGGGCGTTGTCGATGCGGTCGATCTGCAGGGCGCGACACCGATCCTCAGGATCGGCGCGCTGACGGTGCCGATGGACCAGGTCAAGGTCATCTCTCGGACACCGTGACGGCAGGGAAGTGGCGCGCGTGAACCCAGTCGGCACCCCGGAAATGCCCCTGAATGAGGCCATTCAACATTTCCCGCACGCCTTTAGGCAAATCTTAAGCGCGCCCGCTTACCTTGATCCTCACGTTGAGTACGTGGTGTTGAGTGAGCGTAACATGACAGAGTTCATGCGACCGCGCGTAAAGTATGTCATTGGGCCGGATGGGAGCCCTTTGACTATCGCGGACCTTCCCCCTCCCGATACGCGCCGCTGGGTGATCCGGCGAAAAGCGGAGGTCGTTGCGGCCGTCCGCGGCGGGTTGCTCAGTCTCGAAGAGGCCTGCAGCCGCTATACGCTGACGGTCGACGAGTTTCTGAGCTGGCAAAGCTCGATTGACCAGCATGGTCTGGCGGGGCTGCGCACGACGCGCATTCAGCAATATCGGCAATAGGACGACCGGACCGCAGCCTGCCTGCGGTTTTTCGTTGTTCCGGCCCTTGATTTCAAGGCCCCGCGTTCCCTCAACAGGAGTCCGGGGCCTATTCGCGTGGCGCGAAATGATATGATCGCCACAACTTATGCGCGTTGTTAACCACCTGCTAACCATGCAGTGGGCAAAACTTGCCGGGTCAACCCCGAAGCGAGTCAGTCTCCGGGAGACAGTTCAGTCTGGAGCAAGGCGCCTTGGGTGGCTTTCTGGAGTTTTTCGGCAAGTTTGGCGCCCGTCGCATGGCTGCGATGGTGGCTGTGACCATCGTCATGGTCGCCTTCTTCGGATTCGTCATCTTTCGGGTCAGCCAGCCGGCGATGAGCCTGCTTTACTCCGATCTCTCCTCGTCGGACGCTTCCGCGGTCATCCGGGAGCTTGAATCCCGCAGCATCAAGTACGAAATCCGCGGCGACGGCCAGACCATCATGGCCAGCAAGAACGATGTGCCGCGCATCCGCATGGAGCTGGCTGGCAAGGGGCTGCCTTCGGGCGGCGGCGTCGGCTACGAGATCTTCGACAAGGGCGACGCGTTCTCCTCGACAAGCTTCGT
>JBOFCQ010000141.1:0-2128 GCA_051646145.1 Hyphomicrobium sp. | reverse complement strand
TGGCGCTCAACCCCCCGCTTGAAAGCGGCGCGTCTTGCGCGCATCTTTGCCGGAATGGGGCAGCCGGTGGTCGTGCGCCTCACCTGTGACGGGGGCGCGGACCCTGTCACAAATATGCAGCGGGGGTATCGTGCCAGCCAGTCAGCCGATAATGCGTGTGTTGCGAACGCTGTGCATGGCGATGGCGCTTCTGACAGTCGGCGTCGGTTTGGCGGTCGCACGCGACGAGGGCGGCGTCAAAATCGGCAACGCGTCGTTTTTGCGCAAACTGTACTCTGCCGAAAAAATCGAACTGACAGCGTCCGAGCAGTACAACTCGCTGACGCGACAGGCCTTCCAGAAGCAGGCGCTGGCCGATCAGAACGATCCGGAGGTGCGCCGCTTGCGCGCCATCGCAGATGCTCTTCTACCCCACTCCTATCGCTTCAATGCGCGCGCTGAAAAGTGGAACTGGGAAGTCAATCTGATCAAGGCAAAGACCATCAATGCGTTCTGCATGCCCGGCGGTAAAATCGCGTTTTTCAGCGGCATCCTCGATCAGTTGAAGCTGACCGACGATGAAGTGGCGATGATCATGGGTCATGAAATCGCGCACGCGTTGCGCGAGCACGCACGAGAGCGCGCCGCCAAATCGACCCTGACCAATCTGGGTGCGCTGGCCGTTGGCGTGTTCGTTGGCGGCAATGTCGGCGAATTGGCGCGCGTCGGCGGCGGATTGATGAACTTGAAATTCGGCCGCGACGACGAGACGGAAGCCGATCTCATCGGCATGGAACTCGCCGCACGCGCCGGATACGATCCCCGCGCCGGCATCACGCTGTGGAAGAAGATGGCCGCCGCCAGCAAAGGTGCGCCGCCGGCTTGGCTATCGACGCATCCCTCAAGCGCGGCGCGCATTCAGAAGATCGAAGCCAATTTGCCGGACGTGATGCCGCTCTATGAAGCCGCCAAGGGCAAGCGCGGCTGAGAGCGTCCGTGTCGCCGCTCGACTGATCGCGCCAGCCGCCGCGCACTGAGGCGTTACGGCAGGCGTGGTTCGAACCCTTCGAAAATTGGCGCATCGGCCCAGTGTTCGGCACGCTTGCGGTCGCGCTCGGTGCGCACGGTCCACGTGAACAGCGGTAAGCCGGCCACCTCGCGCACATAGCGCGTCACGGGCGTTGGCAATGCGGACACGTCATAGGCATAAAACGAGGGCTGGACCGGCTCCGATTCCAAGAGATCGCGCAGGCGGGCTGCGCGCGTTTGTGAAATTTTGCGCGTCCACCAGCCCTTGGCGCCATATCGGCCGGATACGATGCCGCGTGGCACGCGGGGCGCCGTCTCGACGAACGGCACGAGGACTGCCGGATCAAATGACATCAGCGCCAGCGGTCCGCGATAGGCGCGTGACAGCCGCGCGATCTCCGCAAGGAAGGCCATGTTCGGCGGCGTCCACTCGCTCTTGATTTCGACAAGCAAGGGCACGCGTCCACGCACGAGATCGAGCAATTCGGCGAACGTCGCGATATGGGTATCGGCGCCGCGATAGCGCAACCGCTTGAGATCGGCCGGCGTTAAGCGGTGCACGCCGCCCTTGCCGGCGACGAGCCGATTGAGCGTTTCATCGTGGAAGACGATAGGCAGACCACCGGCTGCTGGACGCAGATCGCACTCGATGCCGTAGCCTTTGTGGAGCGCGGCTTCGAAAGCGGGCAACGTATTCTCGATGAGGCCGCGCCGGTCGTTGTGCAGCCCGCGATGGGCGATTGGCCGTAAGAATGCGTCGCGGTCAAGCATGGGGCGGCGCGACCTCGAAAATCGCATCGATCTCGACCGCGGCTCCAAGCGGCAGGCTTGCCACCCCGACGGCAGAGCGCGTGTGCCGTCCACAGTCGCCAAAAACCGCGACCAGCAGATCAGAGGCGCCGTTCATGACCATCGGATGGTCGGTGAAATCCGACGTCGCCGCGACGAAGCCGGTGATCCGCAAAACACGGGCGATGCGATTGAGATCGCCTATGGCACCCTTGACTTGCGCCATGAGGCTCAACGCTGCGGCACGCGCCGCCGCCTGGCCGTGTTCGATATCCAAGAGGCCGGGGCCCGGCTCGGCCGAAAGCCGCCCGGCGATCACGGCCCCCTTCGC
>JBOFCQ010000096.1:0-6558 GCA_051646145.1 Hyphomicrobium sp. | reverse complement strand
ACGAAGTCGCGGAAGCTGCCCGAATCTTCGTACATCGCGTTCAGGCGCACAGCGCTTGCACCCGTGATCGCGCCGCCAACGTCGACCGTCGTGCGCTTGGTGTCGAATGAGCCCGCCGTCACGGTGACTTCGCGCACAGCCTCGCCATCGGCCTGCTTGGTGACGCGGTTGATGACGCCGCCGCCGCCGCCACGGCCGAATACCATGGCTGTCGGCCCCTTCAGCACTTCGAGCGACGACACGTTGTAGAGATCGCGGAAATACTGCACGTCGTCGCGCACGCCGTTGACGAAGAAGTCGGCCGTTGTCGATTGGCCGCGAATGGTCGGCGCGTCGCGATGGCCTTCGCCCTGGCCCATGACGACGCCCGGCACATACTGCAACGCCTTGTAGACGTCCTTCGAGTTCTGATCCTCCGCCTGCTGGCGCGAGACAACGGAAATCGATTGCGGAACATCGCGCAGCGGCGTGTTGGTTTTTGTGGCTGTCGATGTGCGCGTCGCGACATAGCCGTCGATGGCATTCGGCTGCGCCGGCGTGATGCCGACAACGACGCCTTCGCCATTGGCCGACGGATCGGCGTCAGCGCTTTCTGGCGGCGCGTCATCGTAGCTCTCGGGCGGCGGCGCGGCCGGCTTCGGCTGTGCCACCTTTTTCGCCGCCTTTTTGGCGGGTCGCGGTGCCGGCTCGTCATCCTCGACGTAGGCCTCGGTATTCTTTTTCGGCGCCACCGGCTTGGGCGTCGGCGCTGGCGCGGGGGATGTCTCGACCGTCACTTCCGGCAGCACATCGGAGGGCGCGTCGTTCGATGGCGCGGCATTCTCGGCCGGAGCACCACCCGCGTCCTGCGCATGTAACGCTTCAAGCCGTGCCATCCCGACGAGCGCGGCATAGCTGACAGACGTCGCGAGACAGCTTGCGACGACGTAGGCTCCGAAGTTCGAGACGATGCGGGGGGCTTTGCATAGGCGCTGAGCTTGGCGGGCACGCGATCGCGCACTCCGCCCGCGCGAGGCGAACGTAAACATGATTGGTTGGTCCTCAAATAAACGGGGTTCAAGGCCCCGCCACCGGAAACATCCCCTCCGCGCACTGGCACGGACGACATGCTGAACGCACGCTATCAATTCTTTATCTATCGAGTCAACATTAGCCGCGAACGAATTTCGTCGTCGTCCAAGCGTATGTGTCAAAATTGCTTTGAACGGCTCTAAACTGGCGCATTGACGTGCGGTTATTCAGCGGCTTCACGCGCCAGGAATCCACCGGACTGGCGCGCCCACAGCTCGGCATAAATGCCGCCGCGTTGCAGCAGCTCGGCGTGCGTACCGTCTTCGACGATGCGGCCCTCGTCCATGATGATGAGGCGATCCATGGCGGCAATCGTGGACAAGCGATGCGCAATCGCGATCACGGTCTTGCCTTCCATCAGCACGTTGAGGCTCGCCTGAATGGCGGCCTCCACTTCGCTGTCGAGCGCGCTCGTCGCTTCATCGAGAATGAGGATCGGCGCGTTCTTCAACAGTACCCGCGCGATGGCGATGCGCTGCCGCTGCCCGCCTGACAGTTTGACGCCGCGCTCGCCGACATGCGCGTCATAGCCCTTGCGGCCACGCATGTCTTCAAGACCCTGAATGAAAGCATGCGCCTCGGCCTGATGCGCGGCTGCAACGACGTCGGCCTCCGCAGCCATCGGCTTGCCGTAGCGAATGTTCTCGCGCACCGAGCGATGCAGCAGCGAGGTATCCTGCGTGACGACGCCGATCTCGCCGCGCAGGCTGTCCTGCGCCACGTGCGCAATGTTCTGCCCGTCGATCAGGATGCGCCCCGATTCCAGATCGTAGAAGCGCAGAAGCAGATTGACGAGCGTCGATTTGCCCGCGCCCGAGCGCCCGACGAGGCCGACCTTTTCTCCAGGCTTGATGACAAGCGACAGGTTCTCCAGCACGCGATCGCGCGCGCCGGCGCCGCCACTGACGAGCTTGCCATAATGGAATTTCACGTTCTCGAAGCGGATCTCGCCCGATGCGACCGCGATCGGCTTGGCCTCCGGCATGTCGAGCACGGTTTGCGGCCTGGAAATCGTTTCCATGCCTTCGTGCACCACGCCGATGTTTTCAAAGATGCTGGAGATGGTCCACATCACCCATCCCGACATCGTGTCGATACGCACGACGAGCGCGATGATCACCGCGATGGCGCCGGTCGAGACTTGGCCCGAACTCCACAGCCAGAGCGCCAACGCGCTCGTTGCGACGATCATGATGCCGTTGAGGCACGACAGCGCCAGCTCCATCGTCGTGATCAGACGCAGCGAGGATTGCCATTTCTCCATCATCTCGCGGAAGGCAACGCGCGCGTAGCCGTCCTCGCGATCGGCATGCGCGAAGAGCTTCACGGTCAGAATATTGGTGTAACTATCGACGATGCGGCCAACGAGCATGGAGCGCGCTTCAGACGTATCCGTCGACCGCTGCTTGATGCGCGGCACGAAATATCGCAGCGCCGCAACATAGACGACCAGCCACACGAGCAAGGGGATGACGAGCCGCAGATCGGCCGTCGCGAACAGCACGACGGCGCCGAAAAACTGCACGGCGGCGTACCAGATGGCGTCGAGCGCCTGCACAACGCTTTCACGCAGCGCCGGCGCCGTCTGCACGATCTTATTGGCGATGCGGCCCGCAAAATCATTCTGGAAGAAGCCCATCGACTGGCGCAGCACATAGCTGTGCGTCTGCCAGCGCACGCGATTGGTGAATGTGGTGGCCACCACTTGGCTCTTGGTCAGATCGTGCAGAAAGAAGATGATCGGACGCACGACGAGCGCAAGCGCCGCCATGGCGATGAGAACGCCGGCATTGTCGGCGATGAACGTCGCGGGGCTTGCGGCGGCGCGCATCAGGTCAACAAGCTTGCCGATGAAGGCGAACAGCATGACTTCCGTGATCGAGCCGAGGAACCCGATCACCAGCAGCGCGGCGAACGCCGGCCACACCGGCTTGATGAAATGCCAGTAGAACGCGCCGAGCGTGTCGGGCGGGCGCACGATGGACGGGCGGTCGAAGGCATCGATGCGGCCCTCAAACCACGTGTAGATTTTGCTCAGCATAGCCAGTCCAATTGGACGCCCGACCAGGCGCCAGTGCAGGGGCCTATAACGCAATGTCTGGGGGCTTGTTTCGAGAGATTTAGCTAAGTGCACCAGCAGGCGAAAACAAGGCTTTGCCGGCCCTTGAAGACAATAGCATGCGGCCCCGCCCTTGGATCACAATCGGGCTGCACCGCAACGCGCCGGCCAAGGCTTGTGGAACGTCGCTGAACTTCGTAAGCGTGGTGCCAATTGGCATTCGCCTCCCCCTCAACGACGGAAAATCCGCATGACTGATACCGTTGCCGCGCCGGCAGATCCGGCACTCGACAGCCACAAAGCGGCGGCGCGCGCCTGGTTCGAAACGCTACGCGACCAAATCTGCAACGCCTTCGAAGCCCTCGAACGCAACCTGCCGGCTGATGCGCCGCATGGCGACGCCGCGCCAGCACAATTCGTCAGAACGCCTTGGGAGCGCACCGACCACACGGGCGCCAAGGGCGGCGGCGGCGTGATGAGCATGATGCACGGGCGCGTGTTCGAGAAAGTCGGCGTGCACACGTCAACGGTCTTTGGCGAGTTCGCGCCTGAATTCCGCAAGCAGATACCGGGCGGCGAAGACAACCCGAATTTCTGGGCGTCGGGCATTTCGCTCATCGGCCACCCGAACAATCCGAACGTGCCTGCGGTTCACATGAACACGCGAATGGTGGTGACAAACAAATGGTGGTTCGGCGGCGGCGCCGATCTGACGCCCGTTCTCGATAAGCGACGCACGCAGGAAGATGCCGACACGCTGGCCTTCCACGCCGCCATGTATGGCGCATGTGCCGCCCACCCCATCGCCGACTATGCGAAATACAAAACGTGGTGCGATGAATACTTCTATCTGCCGCATCGCAAGGAAATGCGCGGCGTTGGCGGCATCTTCTACGATTATCTGACGCCCGGCGCCGACGCGGGCGGCTTCGACGCCGCGCTCGCTTTCACGCAGGATGTCGGGCGCGCCTTCGCAAGCGTTTATCCGATGCTCGTGCGCGGCAACTACACGCTGCCCTACAGCCCCGCCCAGCGCGACGAACAGTTGGTCCGCCGCGGACGCTATGTCGAATACAATCTACTGTATGATCGCGGCACGATGTTCGGGCTCAAAACCGGCGGCAATGTCGATAGCATCCTGTCATCGATGCCACCCGTCGTGAAATGGCCGTAACGGCGGCGTCGGCACGGCGCTCGCGTTGACGGCGCCGAAGACGCCGGCCCGAAACCAGAACTGCGCTATCAGAGCTTCAATAGACGTCCAAATCAGCGGCCTGCCGTTCGGGCTGCCGCGACGCCGACGAACGCCGCCTCGAACTCCTGAGAACCGGCGGTTTTCATCGAAATCGTCATGCGGCGATCAAGTTCCGCGAGCAGTTCTTCGCCCGTCAGACCGATCACCATCTTGTTCACGTAATAGGCGCGGCGCGCGAAGAAGTTCGTCACCGGCGCCTTGCGGCCGGCCGGCTGCATCATTTCAAGACCCGTTGCCGGGCCCGACAAATTCATCAGTTCCATTTCAGCGCCGCTGAGATCGCTGCGGCCGGCTTTGTCGGCCGTGTCTTTCAGTCCGCGCAATTTCATCGCCTGCAGAATGGGGCCGACATCGCCATCGATGTTGAGTGCGTGCATCCCCATGCCCGCGTCTGTCTTGGCATACGCCTGATGGCGCTCCCAATCGAACGGGATGCTCTTGGCGTTGACGAACATCTTACGCACGATCGCAATCTTACGGTTGATCGCCGCCACGCGCTCGGCGCTCAATCCCGGCTGACGCGACTTCGCCGTCAGGCGCTCGATGAAGAATGCGCCATGCTTTGAAACTTCATTGACGGAGTTGGCGTCGAGAAGCTGCGCATAGCCGAGCGCACTCGAAATGGCGCGACCGGTCTTTTTGATCGGGTGAATGCCGGCCTGCATGTCGTAGGTGCCGATGCCGCCGGTTTCCAGCGCATATATTCTGACCACCTGATCCTTGGCCAATCCGAGCGCAAGCGCTTCTTCTGCATACCGGCGCTTGAAATCCTTTTCCGCAACGCGGTCCGGCACGAAGCCATAGACGCGCTTGGCCGCCGCCAGATAATCCGACACCGTCGCCATATCCTTCGGCGGCGTCGGCTGATCCTTGTCCTGCGCGGCGAGAAACTTGGCGTATTTGCTGGCGACACCCGTCGGCAGCTTCGGGCCCGTATAGTCGGGCGCCAGCCGCATCACGTAATCGCTGCTGTCGAATGGAATTTTGGCCGCACGCTTCTTCTTGCGCGCCTGGCGCTTTCCGTCGACCTCTTCCCAATAGGCGTCGAGCCGATCCTCGTGCGCGCGCCGCGCGGTGCGCCAGGCCTGGAATGCCTCGACCTCCTCGGACGACAACGACGCGAGAAAGTCAGCCGTCGACATCGCCTGCGCATGCACGGGCACCGCCAGCCATACGACCAGCGCCAGCATTCCGCTCATGATCAGGCGCGCGAGGGACATCGGCACCTTGGCCTCCGGGTTCGACAGAATCGACGTGTTCCGAACCATCGGTCGAGACTTTGACCGTATCGTGATTCACGCGCATATGTCTTTGCGGGACGCCACCTCAAAACAGTGTTAACGATCGTTGCGCATGGCTCGCCAGTCACCTTCCGAACCCGCAAATCGCACGGCCGAGGCCTTGGACGGCGGCGCGGCCGGCACGCCCAACATGACGGCGTGGCCGGATGAGCAGCGCCTCGATGTCGGCGAACTACGACGCCGCGCGGCCGCGCAATTGCTGCCGCAGCCCTTTACGGCGCATGATTTTTCTCAGCTCCCGAGCGATTTCGACCTCAATCCCGATGCCCCCGGCGCGACACCGCCGGCGGCCCTGAAACCCGCCGCGGTGCTGATCGGCATCGTCGCGCGCACCGAGTTGACGGTGCTGTTCACCGAGCGCACGCCGCATTTGTCGGCGCACGCCGGTCAAATCGCCTTTCCCGGCGGGAGGATCGACCCGACGGACCGTGATGCGGCGGACGCCGCCATGCGCGAAGCGACGGAAGAGATCGGCCTCGACCGGGCGCTGGTCGAGCCGATCGGCTATGTTGAGCCCTACCGCACCAGTACCGGTTATCTGGTGACGCCCGTCGTCGCGCTCATCGCGCCGCATTTCACCTTGAACGTCAATGGCGACGAGGTGGCGAGCGTCTTCGAAGTGCCACTTGCCTTGCTGCTCGACGCGCCGCGCCACCGCGTCGATCATTTGATGATTAAGGGCATCGAACGGCGCACCTATGCGATACTGCATGAAGACCGTTACATCTGGGGCGCGACCGCCGGCATGGTGCGAACGCTCGCTAAGAGGCTCTGCCGCGCATGATCCGCATCGTTATCGAGAATGCCTTCTTCTTCTTCCTGCCGACGCTGATCTACCTCGCCTATATCGCGTTCACGCGTGATGCATGGCC
>JBOFCQ010000094.1:0-18300 GCA_051646145.1 Hyphomicrobium sp. | reverse complement strand
GGCACGGCGTCCGGCGCCGGGTTGAGGGTCGTTTTGCCAGTGGATTTGGTGCGCATGAGTGCCATATGTCCCGAACTGCCGGGCACGGTCAACGGGCCTGCGCGATGCGCGGTTTACGGCCCAAACCGGCCTTGTGATGCCCGGCACGAGCGCCGGAGTTTCACCAGTTAGCGGGACCGTTCCAACGCCATTATGACAGTCTCGTTACTCGGGCGATCCGGCCGGCGGATAGAGCCTATCGAGGGCGGCGGCGGCGACCGTGCGCGTCACGCCGCGCTGCATCGCAAGGCCCAGCCGGTCAATCTCGGCGACGAGGCGTCGGGCGCTCTCCATCGAACGTTCCATCCGCACCAGCATATAGGAGATGATCGGCGGATCGACCGCAAGCTGACGGTCGGCGAAGAGCTTGACCAGCACGTTGCTCAACAGCGCGTCGTCGGGTGCGTCGATCACCGCCAGCGGCAGCGCCTTCAGCCTCGACCTGAAGTCGGGCAGCGCGATCTCCATATCGCCCGGCGCAATCGCCGACGTGAACAGCACCGCGACGGCATTTTCGCGCGTCAGGTTCAACAGATGGAACAACGCCTGCTCGTCGAGCGGGCCATCGTCGAGATCCTCGATCACGAGCGCGCTGCCGCTGTGGGCCAGCGTCGTCAGGTTCTCCCGCGTCAGCGCTGAGGCCTTTGACACGGCTGCGGCGGATTTCGCGCGCCACACGTTGGCCAGATGGCTTTTGCCGGAACCGGCCGGCCCGACGATGACAGCCGCCGGGTGCGGCCAATCCGGCCAGCGATCGACGAGCGCCACGGCCGCAGCGTTCGACTGCGACACGAGAAAATCCTCGTGCCCGAGCGCGGGCCGGTGCGGCATATCGAATGCGAGCTGCGTCGGCGTCGTTTTCATCTCAGCGTGGCCAAAGCTCAGCCTTGCCCGTGATAGACCGGCGATTGCAGATAGCTGTTGATCGCGAAGCGCACCACGACGCCGATCGCTGCCGCAACGGGCACCGCGACGAGCAGGCCGAGGAAACCGAACAGGTAGCTGAAGACCAGCAGCGAGAAGATCAGCCACACCGGATGCAGGCCGATCTTGGACCCGACAATCTGCGGGCCAAGGATCGCCGCGTCCAGCGCCTGCCCGGCAAGGAACACGCCGCCGATCATCAAGATCGGCGTGATATCCGGCCAGAACTGCACGACGCCAAGGCCCAGCGCCACGATCAGCCCCATGGCCCAGCCGACGAACGGAATGAAACTCATAAGCCCGGTCGCAAGCCCAACCAGCAGTCCATAGCGCAAGCCAACGAACGTCAGCGCGATCGCGTAAAAGACCGCGAGCACGAGACAAACCGTGCCCTGCCCGCGAATGAACGCCGAAACGCGCATGTCGATTTCGGAGGCGATGGCGCGCACATGTGGCGCCGATTTCAAGGGCACCCAGCTATCGACCGTCGCCACGATCTTTGGCCAATCGACGAGCGTGTAGAACGCAACCAGCGGCGTCACCAAGAGCAGCGACAGCAAGTTGAACGCCGCCGAACCCCGGCTCCATAACGATTGCGCCATATTGGCGACAAGCGCCGGCAGCGCATCGGTCAGCCCGGCCGTCGCCTTGCCAAGTGCGGCCTCGGCTTCCGGATAGCTGGCGCCCAGTTGCTCCTTGACGAACGCTTCAGCGAGTGCACGCAGACGCGCGGCTTCCGACGGCAGAGCCGCGATCAGCGCCTGCGCCTGATCGGCCAAAACCGGCGCCAGGAACACCATCGCTGCAATCAGCGCCACCGCCGACACCAGCATGAGCAATGCCGCCGACAGCACGCGCGGGATGCCGACGCGGCTCAGTTGGTCGACGACCGGATTGAGAAAATACGCGAGCGCGAGGCCGACGACGAACGGCAGCAGCACGGGGCCAAGCGTTGCCAGCGCCAGCACCACGACGCCCGCGACAAGGATCCAGAACAGTGCTGTCCGCTCCAGTGTCATTGCATTTCCCCTTCGCACATGAACTCGCGAACGGCACAGCCGTCTCGGCGCGCCGAGCCCGGCGACGCGAGATTGCGCCCGGGCCTGCGCCCGAGCCTGTCCCCCGAGACCTTACGGCTAGCTACCGCCGGCTGCGGCGTCAATCCGAACTGCGTTCGGGGCGCGCCTCATAGAGCGTCATGTGTCTCAGCCACACTCTGAGGTAGGCCGCCAGCGAGGCGACGGTGAGACCGCCGGTGAACCACACGAGCACCGACAGCGGCCCCTTGAGATTGAGCCGGAATGCTTCATCGGCGAGCACGGTGGCCGCCAGCACGATCTGCGCCACGGTGTTGGCTTTGCTGATCGCGATGGGTTTCATCGGCGTTGGATGGTCCATCAGCCACGACAGCACCACCGCGATCACGATGAGCACATCGCGCGAGACGACGGCGATCACCAGCCACGACGGCAGCTTGCCGGTGACGCCCAGCGCCACGAAAATACAGACGATGAGCAGTTTATCGGCGATCGGATCGAGGTAGGCCCCAAGTTCCGTTTCCCAGCCGAAGCGCTTGGCGAGATAGCCGTCGATGGCATCCGAGATCCCGGCCACGACGAATGCCAGGAACGCGGCTTTCAACTGATTGGTGACCAGAAGCCAGAAAATGACCGGCACGAGAATGACCCGGCCAAGCGTGATGAGATTAGGGATGCTCACCCTGTTGCGACCCTTTTTTCCTGTGTCGTCGTCCTGTACTTGGCGAGCGACGCGTCATCCTGCCCTGTCGCCGATCTCAGTCAGCGTGCCGGGACACTACCCTTAGCCAGACGCCGCCGTCGAGGTTCCAATCCGCTAAGCCCGGACTTTTCCATGTGCGCTAACTTGGTGAGCACCGCGTGCGATAGCGGCGGCGGGCTGACACCAACCCTCGCTGTCGTATGATAATACTTTGATTTTACTGATTTATGTTCGAGCCTTCGAAAGCCAACGGGCCTCAGAAGTTCGGCCTGAGCGTCCACACCGCACCATTGTTGACCAACGCCAATCCCCGTCCGCCGAGCGCGTTGGCGAGGGCCGCAGCGCCGCCTGGAAAGGTCAGCGCCAGATCGGCATTGCGCGCCGAAACGGACGCGATTTCGAGCCCGTCGACACCCGGCGTATCGAGCAACTGCGTGCGGATCTCGTTCCACTGCGCGAGGCTCGTGAACTCCGCCACCAGGGCCACGGCATCGCCGCCGCTCGCGGCCGTCTGACCGCCGGCACTCCAAACCGGTTTTGAAACGTCGACCGGCGGCGCGGCGTAGGGCTCCGCAACCGTGCCCCGCGACGAGACCGCCTTCCAGCGGCCTTCGAGTACACCGAGCGCAACCACCGCCGCCAACTCACTGGCGTAGGTGAAATCGCCATCCGACACGCGATAGGTGCGCTTCAGGTTCAACGGTCCGGTTGCGTCTTGACCAACGAGCGTCACGACGAGCGTCTTTGCCGCCGTATCAGGCTCCGCCAGCGCCAGCACCACGCGCTCCGATTGATACTCGCCGGTCAGGATACGCTGCGCGCTACCATCGCCGTTGAGCAGCATCGTCACCGTGTCGTTGTGGACCGTCGCTTTGAGATCGGCGAGGGCGAGCGGCGTCACGGTATGCTTGAGATCGAGCCCCGACCATGCGCGCTTCCACGCGCCCGTATCCGACTTGACCGGCGCGGCCGCCGCATCACGGCGCAGCGCCACAAGCGTCACTTCGGCAGCCGGGCCATCGACGAAGGCGATGCCTTCATGATTGAGCAGGTTACGCACCGCATCGGCCTGGAACGCGAAATCGAGGCTGGCGATATACGTTGTTGATGAGGTCTGTTCCGAGCGCACGGAGACGCCGGACAGCAGATCGCCGGCCTTGACGCCCTTGAGCCGCGCCAACTGCTTATACGCCGTGACCGGTACGATGCGCTTCAGCAGCGAGCGGAACGCCGCCGTCTGGCCTTCGGCCATGGCGCGATCCTTGGCGGCGACCGCATTGCTCTCGGTCGCTTCGACGGGATAATCGGCAACGGTGAAAACTTTGTCGGCCGGGCTCGCGGCCAGCACCGGCAAGGCCGCCACTGTCCCAAGCAGCCAAAGCGCGGCCATGCCAGCCAAGGCACCGACGCGCAACGCGCGGCGGGGTGCGGCCTGCTGGCCCGCATGACCGTTTGCGCGACTGTTCAAAGTTGTAGCGTGCACTCGTCTGTCCCCCGCATCCGCACGCAGCCGGTTCTGCCGCGCGCATCGCCCAAAACTTGTAACGCTTACGCGTCGTGACACCGCCAACCGATCGAACCGCAAGCTTGACGCAACACGAGACACCCAAGAGGCCACCCTAGAGCGCGTCTGGACGACCGTCATACGGGTTCCCGTGAGCAACCGGCCCGGATGGGTTGCCGCACCACCGCTTTACTGTTACGAGCCCCATCTCCCGCGCGCATTCGGGCGAAAGTAGGGTTGAGACGTCCAGTTAGCCCTCACCCGACGCCGCGATCAACCACCTGATCGGCGTCCGCCTTGACGTTCTAGACGTTGCGGCAGCGAAACCACATCGAGGACACATGGTCCAGCCCAAAGATACCCCGCCCGGCGCCATGACCTATCGCGATTCAGGCGTCGACATCGATGCCGGAAACGCCCTCGTCGCCGCCATCAAGCCGCTGGTCAAGGCAACGCGCCGCGCCGGCGCCGACGCGGATCTCGGCGGCTTCGGCGGGCTCTTCGATCTCAAGGCCGCAGGCTACCGCGATCCCATCCTCGTTGCCGCCAACGACGGCGTCGGCACCAAGCTCAAGATCGCCATCGAGACCGGCCGGCACGCGACCATCGGCATCGATCTCGTCGCCATGTGCGTCAACGATCTCGTGGTGCAGGGCGCCGAGCCGCTGTTCTTCCTCGACTACTTCGCAACCGGCCGCCTCGACACAAACGTCGCGCGCGACGTCATCGCCGGCATCGCCGACGGCTGCAAGCTTGCCGGCTGCGCGCTGATCGGCGGCGAGACGGCTGAAATGCCCGGCATGTATCAAGATGGCGACTACGATCTCGCGGGCTTTGCCGTCGGAGCGGTCGAGCGCGGCGAGATACTGCCCCGCGCCGATATCGCACTTGGCGACGTGCTCATCGGCTTGCCGTCATCGGGCGTGCATTCGAACGGCTATTCGCTGGTGCGCAAGCTCGTCGCGCGCGAGGAGATTGCTTGGGGCGCGACCTTCGAAGGCGCAACGACGATGGCCGATGCCCTGCTCGCGCCAACGCGCATCTACGTCAAATCTCTGCTGCAGGCGATCCGCGCCACGGGCGGCGGCCGCGGCGGCGCCATCAAGGCGCTGGCCCACATCACCGGTGGCGGATTGTCCGAGAACCTGCCGCGCGTCATGCCGGCCGACAAAGCCGCCCGCGTCGATCTTGCCTCGTGGACAGCGCCCGCAATCTTCAAATGGCTGCGCGCGGCGGGCCGCCTCGACGACACCGAAATGCTGCGCACCTTCAACTGCGGCATCGGCATGATCGTCGTTGCCGAGAAATCGCGTGCGGGCGACGTCATCGCGGCGCTGAGCGCTGCCGGCGAAACGCCCATCACCATCGGCGATGTCATTGTACCCTGGGGCCAAACCTCCGACGCCAAAGGCCAAGGGCACGCGCAGGCCGTGAAGTTCGACGGGCGGATGCGCTGACATGGCGATCTTCGAACCGCCCCTGCCAGATATCATGGCCGGCGTCACATTTCTGCTGTGCTGGTTTGGCTACGGCCTCGCCGCCACGCTGCGCGCACGCAGGCGGCCAAGCCTCATGTCGGCCGTCAAAGTCTTCCGGCGGCGCTGGATCGAGCGCATGTGCGAGCGCGATAACCACACGGCCGACGCGACACTGCTCAGCAACCTGCTGCGCGGCTCGCTCTTTCTGGCATCGACGACGGTGTTCATCCTCGGCGGACTCGTCGCCCTGCTTGGAACCGCGCCCAAGGTGTCGGAGGTGATTTCGCAGTTGCCCTACGCCTCGGGCAGCGAACCGCGCCTCGCCGAGATCAAGGCCTTGGTGCTGATTTTCGTCTACGTCTACGCGTTCTTCAAATTCACCTGGTCGGCTTGGCAATATAACATTCTGTCGATCATGGTCGGCGCCATGCCGGACGCATCGAACGGCGGCCGCGTGCCGGCGGACTATCAGGTTGCGGCCTCGCGCGTCACGTCGCTTGCCGGCGACAGCTACAACAACGGCATCCGCGCCTACTATTTTTCGATCCCGCTCATGGCGTGGTTCATCGATCCGCTGCTGTTCCTGGCGGCAACACTCATTGTGACGATCGTCATCTACCGGCGTGAGTTTCATTCGCCCGTGCTGCACGCCTTGAACGACGTGCAACCGTGAGCAACGGTGTCGTCAGCGCATCAAGCGGCAACGGCGCCCGCCTGCGCAAGTCTGATGGGCGCATCGCGCCGCCTGTGCTATGGGCTCGATCATGAGCACGCCGAAGAAACGCACGGCCATACTGATCTCGGGACGCGGGTCGAACATGATGTCGCTGGTGGCCGCCGCGCGCGCCCCCGGCTTTCCGGCCGAGATCGTCGCCGTGATCTCCAACCGGCCCGAGGCCGAGGGGCTGGCGTGGGCCGCCGCGCAGGGTATCCCGGCCATCGCCATCGACCACAAAGCCTATGCGACGCGCGCCGCCTTCGAAGCCCGGTTGCATACGACGCTTCTCGACCACCGCGTGGACCTGATTTGCTGTGCCGGCTTCATGCGCCTGCTGACCGGTGCCTTCATCGACCGCTGGCGCGACCGGCAGTTGAATATCCACCCCTCGCTGCTGCCCGCCTTCGCCGGCCTCGACACCCACCAGCGCGCCATCGATGAAGGCGTGCGGATTGCGGGGTGCACGGTGCATTTCATGCGCCTGGAGATGGACAGCGGCCCAATCGTCGCCCAAGCGGCCGTACCGGTGCTTTCGAGCGACACTGCCGATCAATTAGCCGCGCGTATCCTTGCCGCAGAGCATCAGCTTTATCCGGCGGCACTGGCGCTGGTCGCCTCCGGACGGGCACGCGTAGATGCCGAAAAAGTCCTAATTTCCGAAGAACTTAACCAATCCGACGCTCTATTCTCGCCGCCCGTCGGCAAGACCTCCTAAATGATCCCGGTCAACGCTGCTGCGCTGTATGGTCCGCGTGCATGACGGGCGGGTAGATGGACAGGGTGCGAACGCTGCTTATTATCCCCGCCACGCGTCAAGCTCGCACCATTGCGAGGGGCAAAGACGAATGGAAAATCAGGACCATGCGCGCCAATGGGCGTGCCGGACCTGACGCTCGCGCCCGATATTGCCGCGCCGCGTAGCAGACACGTTCGACACCTGACGGCCCTGCGGCCGCCGCCAACGCATGGGGTCGGGCGAATTGAGCAAGTTTTGGCAACTCGTTTGCCGTAGGAACGTCAGGGGCCGTTTGAGAGCCCGGGAGACGACGACGAATGACTGAAAGCGCCAGCCACGCCCAGGGTCTCGGCGAGGAAAGCAGCATCTGGTTCAAGCTGACGCCGCTCCTGCGCGGCGATCCCGACAACCCGATGCGCATTCTGATGCAGATGACGGAACGCTATGGCCCGGTCATTCCGGTGAACCTGGCCAACCAGCGGATCGTGCTCATTTCCGAGCCCGAGTACTTCAAGCACGTGCTCGTCACCAAGGCCGACAACTACATCAAGTATTTCGACGGCCTGAAGCCGATCTTCGGCAAGTCGATGATCACCAACGACGGCGCGCTCTGGCAAAAGATCCGCATGCCGCAGCAGCCGGCGTTCCACCCCGACATGTTCGGGGAATATATTCCGTTCTTCGTGCGCGCCATCCAGGCCAAGATGGACATCTGGGCCGATCTCGCCAAATCCGGTGAAGTCGTCGAAATGGTCGAGCAGACGTGGACGCTCGCCGCCGACATGATCTGCAAGGCACTGTTCGACCGTAACATGCCGTTCAATCCGCACGTCGTGTTCAAGTACGTGAAGACGTACACCGACGTCATGGAGCACAAGGGCATTCGCCTGAAGAAGCAGGCCGGCGAACTGATCGAGATGGGTGCCGAGGATACCGTGAAAGCCGTCGACGCGTGGTGGTCGGTGCCGCCCGCCGTCATGGCCGCCGATCCGCGCGATCATCGCGAGCGCACGCTGCTGAAGCTGATCGAGGCGGCAACGGCCGATCCGAACCTGCCCGAGTTCGACCAGCAGCAGGCCATCGACGAGATCAAGCAGTATCTGTGGGCCGGCACCGAGACGACCGCGCTGACGCTGGCGTGGGCCCTCTATGAAGTGTCGCGCAATCCCGAGATGGCCGAACGCATCCGCGCCGAAAGCCTCGCTGTCTTCGGCGATCGCGAGCCGACGGCGGCCGACTATTCAGCGCTCGCCTACACGCGTGCCGTCATTCAGGAAACGATGCGCATCTACCCGCCGGTCTGGGGCCTAATCCGCGTTGCCGTCGCGGCCGACGAAATCGGCGGCAAAGAGATCAAGCCCGGCGACCGTGTGACGCTCTTCTGCTACGGCGCCCACCACAACGCCAAATTCTGGGAAGACCCGGAAGAATTCCGGCCCGAGCGCTGGATGGGCGGCGCGGCCAAGAAGCAGGTCAAATACAGCTACATCCCATTCGGCGCCGGAAAGCGCTCGTGCATCGGCGGCGCCATGAGCCAGGTCGAGAATACGCTCGCCCTCTCGATCCTTCTGCGCCGCTTCCGGCCCGAGTATGTCGGCAAGAACCCGGCCGGCATCAATGCCACCGTCACGCTGACGCCGAAGGGCGGGCTGCTGTTCAAGATCCACGAGCTGAGCTGAGCTGAGCTGACCCTCTAAGTGTCTTGCTCGCCGTTGGCGGGCACGACATACACATCGCCGATGGATTTCGACGTCATCGCGCTTCTTATGCTGGCCGCCATGGCCGCCGGCTTCATCGACGCCATCGCCGGCGGCGGCGGGCTCATCACGTTGCCCGCCCTGCTCTTGGCTGGTGCGTCTCCGCTCGAAGCGCTGGCAACCAACAAGCTGCAAGGCACGTTCGGCGTCGGTGCGGCGAGTTTGAATTTCTGGCGCGGCGGGCACATCGATCTCAGCCGCTTGCGTGTGCCCATCCTGACGACAGCGCTCGGCGCTGCCATCGGCGCCAGCCTCGCTCAAACCTTGCCGACCGGCGTTCTCAAAGCCGTAATGCCCGTCGCCTTGATCGCCGTTGCCATCTACTTCGCCGTCGCGCCGCGCCTGGCCAAGGCGGCCGAACTTACCAATGCCAAACCTCAGGATCGCGTCGACACCCGGCTGAGCCTGACGCTCGCATTCGCCACCGGCGCGCTCGGCTTCTACGATGGCATCTTCGGGCCCGGCACCGGATCGTTCATGACACTCGCGCTCGTCATCATCACCGGCCTCGGCCTCGTCGGCGCCACGGCACACGCGAAAATTCTGAACTTCACCTCCAATATCGCGTCGCTCGCCGTCTTCGTCGCGGGCGGCCACATCCTCTATGGCGCCGGCTTCGCCATGGCGTTTGGACAGGCTTGCGGCGGCTGGCTCGGCTCATCGGCGGCCATGCGCCACGGCGCGCGCGTCATTCGCCCGCTCGCCATCGCCGTCGCGCTTGCGATTGCGCTCAGGCTGCTCATCGACGACGCCAACCCGCTGTGGCATTGGATGAGCGCGCGGCCATCCACATAACGCCGTGCGCGATGACGGCGAATGCCATAGAAACGGTGCGACGCCGACCGGGGGAGCCACGCCACGATGACCGCCACGCATCCGCTCGACGCCGTAGCAGCGCCAAAGCCGTTCTATGCCCACCTCTATGTGCAAGTGCTGGCAGCAATCGCCGTCGGCATCGCGCTCGGGCACTTTTATCCCGAGACAGGCGCCGCGATGAAGCCCTTGGGCGATGGCTTCATCAAGCTCATCAAGATGATCATCGCGCCGATCATTTTCGTCACCGTTGTGCACGGCATTGCCGCCATGAGCGACCTCAAGAAGGTCGGTCGCGTCGGCTTCAAGGCGCTGATCTATTTCGAAGTCGTCACCACCATCGCGCTCGCCATCGGCCTCATCGTCGCCAATGTCATTCAGCCGGGCGTCGGCATGAATATCGATGCCGCGGCGATCGACACCAAGGGCATCGAGACGTTCGTCGCCAAATCGAAAGAGCAGAGCACCGTTCAATTCCTGCTCGACATCATTCCGGGCACGTTCGTCGGCGCATTCGCTGACGGCAACATTCTACAGGTCCTCTTGATCGCGCTGCTCTTTGCATTCGGCCTGCATGGGCTTGGCGCGCGCGGCGCACCGCTGCTCGCGCTCATTGAACAGGTGGCGCAGGTGCTGTTCCGCATTGTCGGCTTCATCATGCGCCTCGCCCCCATAGGCGCGTTCGGCGCCATGGCCTTCACCATCGGCAAGTATGGACTTTCCTCGCTCATCAGCCTCGCCTGGCTGATGGCCGCCTTCTATCTGACGTGCCTGATCTTCATTTTCGGCGTTCTCGGCGGCATTGCCCGCCTCTACGGCTTTTCCATCATCAAGTTCATCCGCTACATCAAGGACGAGTTGCTGATCGTGCTCGGCACGTCGTCCTCTGAAAGCGTGCTGCCGCGCATGATGGATAAGCTGACGGCTGCCGGCGCGGAACGCTCGGTTGTCGGCCTCGTCATTCCGACCGGCTACTCGTTCAATCTCGACGGCACCTGCATCTATCTCACCATGGCCGCGATATTCCTGGCGCAAGCGACCAACATCGATCTGACGCTCGCCCAGCAGATCGGCATCCTCGGCATCCTGCTGCTGACGTCGAAGGGCGCGGCCGGCGTCACCGGCTCGGGCTTCATCACGCTTGCCGCCACGCTGGCGTCGGTCGGCACCATTCCCGTGGCGTCCATCGCGCTGATCCTCGGCATCGACCGCTTCATGTCGGAAGCGCGCGCCTTGACCAACCTCATCGGCAATGGCGTGGCGACGCTGGTCATCGCCAAAATGGAAGGCGCCATCGACGACGCGAAGCTGCAGGCGGCGCTCGATGGCCGCATCGCGCACGTCGACGCCGCCGCCCCGGCAGTCGGCAGCGCTGGCTAAGCGAGATCCATGAACGGCAAATCGGTCAGCCCCGGCTTTACGCCAAGGCCGGTCAGCATGCAGTGCACCTGCCCGCGATGATGCGTTTGATGGTTGAAGAGGTGCGTCACCGCGATGTTCATCGGGGTCACCATGTCGCGACCCGCGCCGCCGGAGTACCATTTGAGTTCGGCCGCAATATCGGCGTCGGTCACGCGCGCCGCCCAGGCTTTGATCGCGTCATCACAGATCTTGCGCTCAGCGACGAGCGTGTCCCATGCGCCGTATTGTTCGAGACCTTCCGCGATGGTTTTCGCCGCCGGCGCATTGCCTGCCTTGAACCGCATCAGCCACATCTGATCAGCCCACAACAGGTGGTTCAATGTGGCGTGGATCGACTTGAAGAACGCGCCGCGATCGGATGTCCGCGCCGCATCGGTCAAACGGCCGGCGGCGCCGAAGATGTTGTCATTCTGCCAAGCATTGTAGTCCGCCATGGTGGCGACGTAGGCCGGTGTAATCAACATTCGCGTTCTCCTCGCCGGTGGTCACTGCGCTGCTGGTCACTATAGGCGAACTTGCCGGCGCTTTGGACGCAACGGAAGTCGCACTCGCCGGCCACGCAAAGCAACGCGCAAAACAAAAGGCCCCGTTGCCGGGGCCTTTCGCGATTGGGCGGACCCAAGGGTCCTTTGCCGGACGTGCGCGCCTATCTAGTGCGCTCGTCTAGCGCCGCGAACCGAGCGGCGTTAGCCGACGATTTCGTCGAGACCGAAATTCATCGCGATCTCGCGATCGGCGGCGGCCGGGCTATCTGAACCGTGCGTCGAGTTCTCGCCCTTGGACACGGCGAACAGCTTGCGCACTGTGCCTTCGGCGGCTTCCTTCGGGTCGGTGGCGCCCATCACTTCGCGATACTTGGCGATGGCGTTGTCGCCTTCCAGGACCTGCAGCACGATCGGCGCAGAGGTCATGAAGTCGACGAGTTCGCCGTAGAACGGACGGGCTTTGTGTTCCTCATAAAACTTCTCGGCCTGGGCCCGCGTCCAGCGCACGCGCTTTTGCGCCACAATTCGCAAACCCGCCGCTTCGATCACGGCATTGACCTTGCCGGTCAGATTGCGGCGCGTTGCGTCCGGCTTGATGATGGAAAACGTGCGCTCAAGGGCCATTAGCTTGTCTCTCTTTCACAGGTGTCGATAACGATGTGGGTTCTGGGCGGGTTATAGCGGCGGCTGGCGTCTGCAATCAAGCGCGGCAACTTTGCGGCGCGTATGCCCTCGAAATGGCCATACAATCTCTGATAAAACGCCCCGTTGACGGCTAGACTGTCGTATGAACAGTGTGGGGATGCGCGGGGGGCGCACGACCAGCGACGGGGCAGGTGCCCTTGAACGTGTGCTAACGGACGGCCATGACCGCACAGATCAACGATATTCAATGGTACATCGCCCGTGATGGCAAACAGCACGGGCCGCTCAGCGAAATAGAGATGCGCACATTTGTTGCGCACAATTACTTGCGGCCAACCGATCTCATCTGGCGTCCCGGCATGACGGACTGGCAGATGGCGCCGGCAATCTTCCCGAGCGTCTTTCAAGCGCCAGCTCCGCAGCCGATGCCGACGGGCGCGCAAGCGCCGTACGTGCCGCCGCAAGCCGCCGGTGCGCAGCCCTATGGCGCGGCGCACGGCCAGCCCTACGCGCAGCACGCGCAAGCGGGCGCACACAACGGCGGCATGGCCGGTCCGCATGGCGGCGAGCACGGCATTGAACATGATGCGGTCGTCGATGCCCGCAAAGGGCTCGGCAAACGCATCGTCATCGCGGCGACCCTCGCGGCCGTCATCGGCGGCGGCGCGTATGGCCTCTACACGCAGCGCGACCTTCTCGCCAAACTGACGGCGGCACCGCCCGCCGGCGACCGCAGCGAACCTGCCGCAACATCGCCGTCGGCCGACACGTCGGTCGCGGCCGTTCCGCCGGACCCCGCGCCCGCCGCCGCGCCCGTTGGTCCATCCGCCCTCGATCAGCGCCTGCAAAAGGTAGCGGTCTGGGAAATGATCAAGCGCGATTACCCGGACTGGTACACGAACCAGATTGCCAGCGCCGACAAACTCGCCGCCGAGCAGAAACCCGAAAGCGAAGTCGCGCTCAACCTTGCGCAGGGCGTCGTTGCGCTGCGCCGGCAGAATGCCGAAAAGGCGCTCTCAGCAAGCCCCGCCAAGCTGAAGCGCATGGCGGAGACGTTCCTTGAAAATCTGCGCGATCTGCAATCGCAGAACGTCGCCGCCTGTTATGGCTACATTTCAAAAGGCGAACTCAGCCCCGCCGCCGTGCAGATGATGCAGTCGCCTGAGACGGCCACCGCCTTCAACGCGCAGATGACCGCCATCTTTGAAGCCGCGGCCGAAGGCGGCGCATCGCCGACCAAGCATGAAGCCGCCGTCAAGGGCGACTACGATCTTCTCATCCAGGAATTGAACAAGCTCGGCTGGAAAGAAGAAGACCTGCAAGTATTCTCGAACCCGCGCCTGCTCGCCAAGCGCGATCCGGGCCAGGTCTGCAAGATGGTGCAGGAGTGGTTCATCGCGCATCTCGCCGTGCAGGACGCCACGGCGCAGAACCGGCTGCTCTATGAAACGCTGAAGCCCGTCGTCTCGGGCTGAGACACGCGCATCGGATCGGATCATGCTGCAACTCAGCCTCAAGGTCGCCATCACAGCCATCGTTGTCGTCGCGATATCGGAGCTGGCCAAGCGCTCGAGCGCGCTCGGTGCGTTGCTGGCGTCGCTGCCGCTGACGTCGCTGCTGGCCTTCCTTTGGCTCTACGGCGAGACGGGCGATGCCGCCAAGGTCGCGGATCTGGCGCGCAGCATCTTCTGGTACGTGCTGCCGTCGCTGGTGCTGTTTGTCGCCCTGCCGCTGCTCATTGCGCAGGGCGTCGGCTTCTGGCCGAGCCTCGTCGTCTCGTGCGCGCTGACCTTCCTCGCCTACCTCGCGATGACAGCCATTCTGTCGCGGCTCGGCATCGCGCTCTGATGCAGCGGCGTTGCCGCCCGTGACAGATCGCCCGGAACGCGCTAAGGCGCTTCGCGCATGCTGCACATCAACGATCTCACCTATCGCATCGAAGGCAAGACCATCCTCGATGCCGCAACCGCCGCCATCCCGCCAGGGCACAAGGTCGGCCTTGTCGGGCGCAACGGCGCCGGCAAGACGACCCTGCTGCGTCTGCTGAAGGGCGACATCGCGCCGGACGACGGCAGCATCTCGATGCCGCGCAACGCCCGCATCGGTTACGTCGCCCAGGAAGCGCCGGGCGGCAACCTGACGCTTGTCGAATGGGTGCTCTCCACCGATCTCGAGCGCGCCGCCCTGCTCGACGAGGCCGAACACGCGACCGAGCCGAACCGCATCGCCGAGATCCAGGTGCGCCTGTCCGACATCGACGCGCACTCCGCCCCCGCGCGCGCCGCGCAGATCTTGTCGGGCCTCGGCTTCGACGAAGATGCCCAGCGCCGCGCCTGCCGCGAATTTTCAGGCGGCTGGCGCATGCGCGTCGCGCTCGCATCGGTGCTCTTCCTCGAACCCGAGATCTTGCTGCTCGACGAGCCGACCAACTATCTCGATCTCGAAGGCACGCTTTGGCTCGAGAACCATCTGAAAAGCTATCCGCACGCCGTCATCATCGTCAGCCACGACCGCGATTTGCTGAACCGGGCCGTCGGCGCCATCGTGCATCTCGATCGCGGCAAGCTCACCATGTATTCTGGCGGCTATGACGACTTCGAGGAAGCGCGCCGCGAAAAGCAGCGTCTGGAATTGAAGCTCAAGAAGAAGCAGGACGACGAGCGCCGCCGCATCCAGGCGTTCATCGACCGCTTCAAAGCCAAGGCGACGAAAGCCAAGCAGGCGCAGAGCCGCGTCAAGGCGCTGGCCAAAATGCAGCCGATTGCCGCCCAGGTCGATGATCGCGTCATCCCATTCGTACTGCCGAACCCGACAAAGATCATCGCCAGCCCGCTGTTGCGGCTAGAGGGCGTGACGGCCGGATACGACGCCGCGCGGCCCATTCTCTCCGGGCTCAATCTGCGCATCGACAACGACGACCGCATCGCGCTGCTCGGCCAGAACGGCAACGGCAAATCGACCTTCGCCAAGCTCATCGGCGGACGCTTGCCCCCGCTTGCCGGCAAGGTATTCGGCGCGCAGAAGATCGAGGTCGGCTATTTCGCGCAGCATCAGCTCGACGATCTGAACCCGCAGGCAACGCCCTACGACTACATGCTGAAACTGATGCCGGAGGCCACCGAAGCCCAGCGCCGCACCAAGCTTGGCGTGTTCGGCTTCTCAGCCGCCAAGGCCGACACCAAATGCAGCGTGCTCTCGGGGGGCGAGAAGGCGCGGCTGCTGCTGGCGCTGACCGCCTTCCACGGGCCGCATCTCTTGATCCTGGACGAGCCGACCAACCATCTCGACGTCGATAGCCGGGAAGCCCTGGTCCACGCCCTCATGGATTTCGACGGCGCCGTCATTCTCATCAGCCACGACCGCCACCTCGTTGAAGCCAGCGCCGACCGTCTGTGGATCGTGCGCGACGGCGCCGTGACGCCCTACGAGGGCGACATGGACACCTACCGCGCGGAATTGCTGTCCGAACGCGGCACCAAGCCGAAGGCGCGCGACGCCGACGATGGCCGCCGGGCGGACGCCCCCGTTGCCACGCGGGCCGACCAGCGCCGCGCCGCCGCAGACCGCCGCGCCGAACTCGCCCCGTTGCGTCGCGCCGTCGAGCAGGCTGAGAAAGCTGTGGATAAGCTGGCTAAAGAAATTGCTCAGATCGACACCAGCCTCAGCGATTCGCAGATTTACGCGAAAGACCCGGCACGCGCGCAATCACTTGGCCTGCAGCGGGGCCAATTGGCTAAGCAACTGGCAGCGGCTGAGGAAATATGGCTCAGCGCAACCGACGAATTTGAGCAGGCGCAAATTTAAGCGCCATTTGGCGGCGCCGCGGCGGCCTTGCGATGCCCGCTTACATGTCATTTTGATGAAAGAGTATCCGTCTGAAGCCCCCGCGACTTGCGCTCGCGTCTTGGTTAATGAAGGAGGCCGGGAGCTGGTGGGGCGTGGCGAGCGGGGTTCGCCGCGGCCGGGTGGTGAGGGCCATCTGGTGTCCCCGTCAGCTCCCTACGCGGCCTGCCTCACGCCTCGACGACCGTTCGAGGGAGGTTGCGTGCCGGCCGTCCCCAGGGCGGTCACGCCCTGCGCCGGCACGCGCCGTCTCGACCATCCCGAACGTCCAAAATCCAGAACTTGCGGTTTGCCGCCTTTGAAACGTGCGCATCTGCCGTTGGTTGAAACCCGTCCACTGCACGGGTCGCCCAGGAAACGCACGCTCTTTTGCCGCACCTGCAACCTTTCACAAGCTTCTCCGTTCTAGCTGCAGACACGGACGACGCGGACGTCGATCACGACGCCAACTTGGATCGACCCCCGCAATCGACCGTCGTTGTGAGTGCTTCAAAAAAATTCGCTGGAGAGACCGTGCCATGACGGCAGTGCGGACGTGCGCGACCACGCGCAAATCGAGTGCTCGGAACGACGCGGCCGGCAACGGCCTCATGCGCAACGATTTGTTCCGCTCAGCGGCGGCGGGCGGGCTCTATGCGGTTGCCATCGCCGCGGCGGGCTTCGGCGTCTGTCAGGCCACCGGCCTTCTCGCAACGACGACTGCACCGGCGCTGCACGCCAGTGTCTTCACCGACAAGCTGCCGAAGTTCACCGTGCCTGAATTTGCGTCGACCAAGGCCGATAGCCCTTACGCGAAGTCGCGCGACGAGGCGTTCCGCCAGATCGCGATGACGGGCGCGAGCGACTAACGCCGTCGCTCCACGAAGCGCAGCACATCATGAGCGCACCACGTCGGCGCTGCTGACCAGCTCAGCCTGAAATTTTCGAGAAATCGGCAACATTCAGCGTTGCAGCGCGGATCTCCGACAGAAGCGCCAGGCGGTTCTTGCGCACGTTGGCATCGTCGGCATTGACCAGAATTTTCTCGAAGAACTGATCGACCGGCGGGCGCAGCTCGGCCAGCGCGCGCATCGCGCCAGAAAAATTCTCGACGTTGATGGCCGCTGTCGTATCCTGCTTCACGGCCTCAATCGCGGCCGCAAGCGCGATCTCTTCCTTCTCCGCGAGCAGTTTCAGATCGTATGCGCCCGCGTGCGAAGTCTTGTCCTTCTTCTCCTCAATGGCGAGGATGTTGGCCGCACGCTTCACGCCCGCCAGCAGGTTTGCCCCGTCGTCGGATTTGAGGAAGGCGTCGAGCGCCTCCACGCGTTTCACGATCAAAGCCAGATCGTCCTGACCGCCGAGCGCGAACACCGCGTCGATGAGATCGTGACGCTTGCCCTGATCTTTGAGGAACACCTTCAAGCGGTCGGCGAAGAATTCGATGAGGTCACCCGTCGCGGTCGCTCCGCGCTTGCCATCGCCCGCCGCATCTCCCGCCGCAGTCTTCGGCGCGGCCGGCGATTTCGCCAGATTGCCTTGCTTGGCGTAAATCGCCTGTGCCTGCGCGATTGCCTTTGCGAGCGGCAGCCTGAGATCATTCTCGATGACGATACGGATCACGCCCAGCGCGGCGCGGCGGAGCTGATAGGGGTCGCCCGATCCGGTCGGCTTTTCGTTGATGGCCCAGAAACCGGTCAGCGTATCGATCTTGTCGGCGAGCGCCACCGCGATGGCGACGGCATCGCCTTGCTCCTCGCGCGGCACGCTGTCGGTCGGTCCCTTGGGCTTGTAGTGCAGTTCGATGGCGCGCGCGATTTCCGCCTTGGTGCCGGCCTTCTCGGCGTAATAGCGGCCCATCAGGCCCTGCAGTTCCGGGAACTCGCCGACCATGCCCGACACGAGATCGGCCTTCGCCAACTGCGCGGCGCGGCGCGAATCTTCCGGGTCGGCATCGACAGCGCCCGCAATTTCGTACGACAGTTCCGCCACGCGCTCGATGCGGTCGCGCTGCGTCCCAAGCTTCTCATGGAACGTAATGCCCGAGAGCGCGCTCGCCATCTCGTCGAGCGGCTTTTTCAGATCCTGATCCCAGAAGAACTTGGCATCCGACAGCCGCGCGCGGATCACCTTCTCGTTGCCTTCCGTAATCGCCGTGCCGCCGTCCGTCGCAACCAGGTTCGAGACGAGCAGGAAGCGATTGGCGAGCGACTTCGT
>JBOFCQ010000058.1:0-16019 GCA_051646145.1 Hyphomicrobium sp. | reverse complement strand
TGGTGCACGCGTTCAGCCCCTTTTTCGAGGCTGAGGGCGACGCCAAGCCAAGCAGCGGTCGGTGCGCCTTGATCCTGCCGTTGCCGGGTGAGCAGCATAGCCTCGGTGTGCTGATCGTGGAGGAGTTCTTCCGGCGCGCAGGGTGGGATGTGTGGGCGCCACTCGGCATTAACCAAGCTGACCTGCTTCAACTTGTCGGTCAGGAACGGTTTGACGTTGTTGGGTTTTCGGTCAGTGGAGAGGGCTTGCTGGATCGCATCGCATCAGGTATTCACGACGTACGTAAGGCGTCGATCAACCCGCATGTGGTGGTTATGGTCGGCGGCCGGTTCTTCAATGAACATCCGGAATACGTGGCGAAGGTCGGCGCTGACGTGACCGATCTGGATGGAAGTCAGGCCGTGACACGGCTTGAGGGTTTTTCGCATCGGTTGCGGTCCGTCTAGGGATGGATGGAGCAGCCCGTTTCGACGAACAGGGTTCGATAATGCCAGCACGCGGTGCGCATAATTCAGCGGAACGCTTTCGGGCACCCAAAAAAACTTTGGGCAGTCTAGACGCTGAAGCTGCGGCCAAGTTAATCGCGGCCGCGGGCGACGTTGCGCTGATCGTCGATGCCAAGGGCACCATTAGAGATGTCGCATTTTCCGACAGCGAATTGGCGAAGCATGGCTTCGATGACTGGCTCGGCCAGCGCTGGCAGGATGTCGTCACATCTGAAAGCCGCCAGAAGGTCGAGGAACTGATCCGCGACGCCGCCGGCAATTCCGTGCCGCGCTGGCGCCAGGTCAATCATCCCTCTCCGCGCGGATCAGACGTTCCGGTGCAGTATTGCGCCGTGCAGGTTGGAGATGACGGCCGCATCGTGGCCGTCGGTCGCGATTTGCGCACGCTTGCCAGCTTGCAGCAGCGGCTCGTCGATACGCAGCAATCGATGGAGCGCGAGTACGCGCGCGTGCGCCATTCGGAGACGCGTTACCGCCTGCTGTTCCAGATCACGTCCGAGCCGGTCATCATCGTCGATGGCATGTCGCAGCTTATTATTGAAGCCAATCCGGCAGCGTCGAAGATGCTGGGCAAGGCGTCCAAAAAGCTGTCTGGCCGCATTTTTGCGGAGTTTTTCGACGCCGATGGCGTGAAGAAGGTTCAGGAAGCTCTCGCATCCGTTCGGGCCGCGGGGCGCGCAGACGCCGTTTCCGTGAAGCTTGCTGATGGCGGGCAAGAGGTGCAAGTGGCGCCGTCGGTGTTCCGGCAGGATGGCGCACTTCTATTTCTCGTACGCTTGATCGCGCCGGCCGCCGACATGTCGGAGGGGTCGCGCGCGCGGCTGTTCGATGTCGTCGAGAAGTTGCCCGACGGCTTCGTTGTCACCGATCTCGAATGCCGGGTGCTCCTCGCCAATACCGCGTTCCTCGAGCTTATCCAGGCCGGGTCGCAAGAGCAGATCATTTCGCAGAAGCTCGCCAAGTGGATTGGGCGTCATGCGATGGAATTCAACATTCTTGTAACGAACCTGCGCGAGCATGGCTCGGTCCGCCACTTCTTCACGCTGGCGCGCGGCGAGTTCGACTCGTCGGAAGAAATCGAAGTGTCGGGCGTCGCCGTGTTGAATGGCGACCAGCCGTGTTTCGGATTTACGATCCGCCCGGTCAGCAGGCGTCCGGAAGTTCTGGTCAACAATCGTCGCGAGTTGCCGCGTTCGGTGGAGCAGCTGACGCAGCTTGTCGGCCGTGTGACGTTGCGCGATCTGGTGCGGGAATCGACCGACGTCATCGAACGCCTGTGCATCGAAGCAGCCCTCGAACTGACCGGCGACAATCGCGCATCGGCTGCTGAAATTCTCGGCCTCAGCCGACAGAGTTTGTATTCCAAGTTGCGCCGCCACGGGCTTGGCGATCTTGATTCCGACGCCGGCGCATAAGGGTCGTTGCAGCTCTTGGTGTCGCTATCCCATGACATTTTCTTGATGCACATCTTTTTGGACAGCGGGCTTGTCCGTCAAATATTTTTGACATCGACGATGTAAATCAAAATTGACACTTCAGGCGTGCGCATTTAGCCTGATGCGATGGATACGCCCGCGCTCAGTGTCTCTCGGCCAGATCCCGGCGCCGTTGTGCAACTGCTGAAACCCATCACGTGGTTTCCGCCGATGTGGGCCTTCGGCTGCGGATTGGTTTCAAGCGGTATGGCCATGGGCGAGACAGGCTGGGGCCTGCTCTTGGTCGGTGTGCTGCTGACGGGGCCGCTGGTGTGCGGCACAAGCCAGGTCGTCAACGACTGGTACGATCGGCATGTCGACGCCATCAACGAGCCGAACCGCCCCATTCCGTCTGGTCGCGTGCCGGGCGCGTGGGGCTTTTACATCGCGTGCGCGTGGACCGTTCTCTCGCTTGCCGTGGCGACGCGTCTTGGTCCGCTCGGCTTTGCGGCGACGAGCCTCGGATTGATTTTGGCGTGGGCCTATAGCGCCCCGCCCGTGCGTTTGAAGCAGAATGGCTGGCTCGGCAATGCCGCCTGCGGCTTCGCCTACGAGGGGCTGCCGTGGTTCACCGGAGCGCTCGTGGCGAGTGGTGCGATGCCCGATGTCCGCATCCTCGTTTTGGCGCTGCTCTATAGCATCGGCGCGCATGGCATCATGACGCTCAATGATTTCAAATCCATCGATGGCGATCGCCAGATGGGCATTCGCACCATCCCCGTGCAACTCGGCGCGGCGGCGGCGGCGCGCCTTGCCTGCTGGGTGATGGCCGTCCCGCAAGTGGTCGTTGTCATCTGCCTCTATGCATGGGGTTCGACCCTGCTCTCGGGCGTCGTGGCCGTCATGCTTGCCGCGCAGCTCGTGTGCATGCGCCGCTTGCTGACGGACCCGAAGGGCTTGGCGCCTTGGTACAACGCGACGGGCGTCACGCTCTATGTCTCCGGCATGTTGACCAGCGCCTTTGCCGTGCGCGCCATTCTGGAGGCAGCGACATGACAACTTTGGCTACGCGTAGCACGTCTCTCAGTTGGCTTTCGATCGTGCGCATGGGGCTGGTGCAAACCGCGCTCGGCGCCGTCGTGGTTCTGACGACGTCAACGATCAATCGCGTGATGGTGGTTGAGCTTGCGTTGCCGGCCGTTCTCCCCGGGGCGCTGGTTGCGCTGCATTATGCGTTGCAAGTGCTGCGACCGCGCTGGGGACACGGCTCGGATGTTGGCGGTGTGCGAACACCGTGGATCATCGGCGGGATGGCCGTATTGGGCCTCGGCGGTATCGGCGCCGCGTTCGCGACAACGGTTATGCCGCACGCGTTCGCGGCGGGTGTCATGCTCGCCATTGCATCGTTCACGCTCGTTGGCGTGGGTGTCGGGGCAACGGGCACATCGCTGCTCGCCATGCTGGCGACGCACGTGGCGCCGGAGCGCCGGGCGGCCGCGGCCACCATCGTCTGGCTGATGATGATCGTCGGCTTCATCGTCACCACGATTGTCGCCGGCTCATTCCTCGACCCCTATTCGCCAACGCGGCTTGTGGCGGTGACGGCCGCGGTATCAGCGATCGCGTTTCTGGTCGCGACGGTGGCGATCTATGGGGTTGAATCGTCCGTGAAGCCGGCAACGGCGTCAGAGCGGCCTGCCGCGCCGGAGCGCGTACCGTTTTGGCAATCGCTCCGCGAAGTCTGGCATGAGCCCGCAGCGCGCCGGTTTGCGATTTTCATTTTCGTATCGATGCTGGCCTACAGCATGCAGGATTTGATCCTCGAGCCGTTTGCCGGCCTCGTGTTCGGTATGACGCCGGGGCAATCGACAAAACTCAGTGGCATGCAGCACTCGGGCGTGTTCTGCGGCATGCTGCTGGTCGCGCTGGCGGCGAGCCCGCGCATCGGACTTGGCAGTTTGCGCGGCTGGACGGTGGCAGGCTGCGCCAGTTCAGCGCTGGCGCTCCTGGCCGTCGTCGCGGCAGGCTACGCGGGCGACGTGCCGGCACTGAAAGCGGCGGTATTCGCGCTCGGCTTCGCCAACGGTGCCTACGCTGTTGCAGCTATCGGCTCGATGATGGCGCTCGCCGCATCGGGGCGCGAGAAGCGCGAAGGCATGCGCATGGGCATTTTCGGCGCGGCGCAGGCGGTATCGTTCGGTGCTGGCGGATTTTTCGGAACTATCGCCGTCGACGTGTTGCGCGGCGTGACCGGCGTGGCGCTGCCCGCGTATGCCACGGTCTTCTGTTTGGAAGCGGCGCTGTTCATCGTCGCGGCGGCGTTGGCTGTGCGCGCTACGCAATCACAGCCTAAGACAGCGCATGGCGCGGCCACTCATGTGCACGACCTTGCGGATGGTCTTTCTGGCGTTGCCGTCGCGGCGGCTCGGAGGTAGCAAGCATGACTGAGCGCCCCGTCTACGATTGCGTCGTTGTCGGCGGTGGACCGTCGGGCGCGACGGCCGCCGAAAGCCTCGCCAGCGAAGGCTTCAGCGTGCTGCTGATCGATAAGGGCGGGCGCATCAAGCCGTGTGGCGGGGCAGTGCCACCGCGGCTGCTGCGCGACTTTGATATTCCGGCATCTTTGCTCGTTGCCAAGGTCAATGCGGCCTGCATCGTGTCGCCTAGTGACCGTCGTGTCGATATGCCGATCGATGGCAATGGCTTTGTCGGCATGGTGGATCGCGATGTGTTCGACGCCTGGTTGCGGGAGCGCGCAGGTACGAGCGGCGCCGATCGTGTCACCGGTCTTTTCGAAAGCGTCACACGCGACGCCGCCGGCCATGCCATCGTCAACTACGTTCTCGATGGCAAGGATGACGATCCGGATGGCGGCAAGCGGTCGGTGAGCGCGCGTGCCGTCATTGGCGCCGATGGCGCGCTGTCCTCGGTTGCGCGACAGACGTTGTCCGGCGGCGGCAAGACGCCATTCGTCTTCGCGTATCATGAAATCGTGCGTGCGCCGCAAAAGGCGCCGGTCTCGGCAAGCGCGCCCGATGCGCTGCGCGACTACAGCGCGCGGCGCTGCGATGTCTACTATGACGGCCGCGTCTCGCCCGATTTTTACGGCTGGGTCTTTCCGCATGGCGACACGGTGAGCGTCGGCACGGGCAGCGCCGTCAAGGGGTTCTCTTTGCGCGGCGCGGTTGGCGATTTGCGTCGCGTGTCGGGGCTCGACGGCTGCGAGACGATCCGGCGCGAGGGCGCGCCGATACCGCTGAAGCCATTGAAGCGCTGGGATAACGGCCGCGACGTCGTCGTAACGGGCGATGCCGCGGGAGTGGTTGCGCCGGCATCGGGCGAAGGCATCTATTACGCCATGTTTAGCGGACGTTTGGCAGCGGACGCCGTCAGCGCGTTTCTGCGAACAGGCGATGCGCGTGAGCTTGCCTCGGCGCGCCGCCGTTTCATGAAGGCGCATCGCAAGGTGTTCTGGGTGCTCGGCATCATGCAGCACTTTTGGTATCGCAACGATGCGCGCCGCGAACGCTTCGTCAGCATGTGCGCCGACAAGGACGTGCAGGCGCTGACGTGGCAATCCTACATGCATAAGGAACTAACGGCGCGAAAGCCAATCGCCCACGTGAAGATCTTCTTCAAGGATCTGGCGCATCTGGTGGGTCTGGTGCCGCCATGACAGCGCTCGCCTCATCGCGGCTTGGAGTGTTCGCGGTTGCAGGTTTCGCGGCGGCCATTGTGATGATGATCAACGGCCTCGCAACTGAGCACGGCGCGTGGACTGCATCGCTGGCGCGACCGGATTGGAGCCCGCCTTCCTGGCTGTTCGGTCCGGTATGGGGCGTGCTGTTCGTGCTGATCGCTCTGGCGGCCGAGCGCGCGTGGCACGCGTTGCCAAATGCGCGTGCGCGCGCAACACTCGTTCAGCTTTTCGTTGTGAATGGCGTCATCAACGCGCTCTGGTCGCCGCTGTTCTTCGTCGCGCGGCGGCCGGATTTCGCACTGATCGATATCGCGCTGCTGTGGCTATCGATCGCTGCGCTGATCGTGTTCCTGATGCGTACGGCACAGTCTGCGGCACTGCTGCTTCTGCCCTATCTGGCGTGGGTGACGATCGCGTGCGCGCTCAACGCGGAGATCGTCCGTCTGAACGCGCCATTCGAGGGCGCAGCGTTTAGCGCCTCGCAGTATTTGGTGACTGCTGCGCGCCTGATGGGATAAATTTTATGGACAGCCTCATTACAAGCGGCCGCATTGCCGATGTCATCCTGGCCATGATGGTGCTTGAAGGCTTGTTCCTGACGTTTCTGTTTCGCGGCGCTTCGGGCGCAATGAGACCTCTCTTGATCTGGACCAATTTGATGGCCGGGGCGGCCCTTGTGCTGGCTCTGAAGAGTGTTTTGCAGAACGACGATTGGACGTGGACGGCGCTGTGGCTGGCGCTTGCACTCGTCGCTCATGCAGCGGATTTGGCCGCGCGTTGGCGCGCATAAGAGTGTGATTTTCGCTCGATGGGACGGCGCGCGGCAGCGATGCGCGGACGCTCGCTCGCGCACCGCTTCATTTCGATAGTGGTTCAGCATCGCGCGCTTTGACGCGAAAAAATTCAATTCTCTCCCTGCAAACGAGAGATGGCACGGCCCTGAAAATAGAACGGTAAACTGAGGAAAGGGATTGCAACCATGCAGGTTCAAGACATTCTCAAGACCAAGGGCTCGGCAGTGAAATCCGTCCGGCCCACGGATCGTGTCCAAACGCTCGCCCGTCGACTTGCGGAAGACAAGGTTGGCGCCATGGTCGTGATCGGCGATACCGGCACGCTGGACGGCATTGTCTCCGAGCGCGACATCGCGCGTGCTCTGGCGGCGCACGGCTGCGAATTGCTCGATAAGCCGGTCTCCGAGATCATGACGACAGTTGTCATCACCTGCGCGCCAAAGGACAGCCTCTACGGCGTCGCAAAACTGATGACGACACGGCGGATCCGCCATGTTCCCGTTTCCGACAACGGGCAGCTCGTCGGGCTCGTCAGTATCGGCGACGTGCTGAACCATCGGCTCGAGGAACTGCAGCTCGAGGCCAACGTTCTGCGCGACTACGCCATCGCACTCCGTTAACGGCGGGGCAGCAAAAACTCGGGTGGGTGTTTCGCAAATGCGAGACGCTTTGCGGCGGCTTGCGCCGTTCCGCGTGGTGTCTTTTGCGCGGGAATTGCCCTGTGATTTGACCGCAAAGTGCGTGACGACCGCCGGCATCCATGTTACGAAAAGACATGCAAGACAACTTGACACATCTACGTGTAATCTTGGCTAGGCCGCGCGGGTTCTGTGCCGGGGTTGTGCGTGCGGTCGATATCGTGGAGCGCGCGCTCGAGCACCATGGGGCGCCCGTCTATGTGCGCCATGAAATCGTGCACAATCGCCATGTCGTTGATCGACTGGCGGCGCTCGGCGCGGTGTTCGTCGAGGATACGAAGGCCGTGCCCCGTGGCGCGATCACGATTTTCAGCGCGCACGGCGTTTCGCGGACGGTCGAGGATGAGGCGCGTGATCGCGATCTCGATGTCATCGATGCAACGTGTCCGCTCGTGCGCCGCGTGCATCGTGAAGCGCAGGCCTTTGCTCGTGAAGGCTATGACATCGTGCTCATCGGACATGTCGGCCACCCCGAGGTTGAGGGCACGCAAGGGCAGATCACCGGCACGGTGCATGTTGTCGGTTCGCGCGCCGATGTCTCGCGCATTACGGTTCGCGATCCCGACCGGCTTGCCTATGTCACGCAGACGACGCTGAGCGTCATCGATACGCAGGACATCATCGCGGCTTTGAAGAGCAGGTATCCGGCGATCAAGGGGCCGGATACGCGCGACATTTGCTATGCAACGCAGAACCGGCAGCTCGCCGTTCTGGACCTCGCCGCCGAGGCGGATGTCATTCTGGTCGTTGGTTCGTCGAATAGCTCCAACGCCAACCGGCTCGTGGAGCTTGCCCAAGCGAAGGGCGTCGCCAGCTATCTCGTCGACGGACCGCAGCTCATCAATCCGGCTTGGTTTGCAGGCGTTTCGACAATCGGCGTGACGGCTGGAGCGTCGACTCCCGAGACCGTCGTTCAATCGGTCGTGGACGCCCTGGCGCGGCTCATGCCGATCACGGTCGAAACATTGGCAGGGAAAGACGAGAGCGTTCGCTTTCGCCTGCCGGAACGTCTTGTTGCGCGATCGCCCGTCGATACGAGCGCACACCATAGTGAACGACATGCACGATAGCCGATAGCCGAAGGTGGACGCCAGCCATGCCAAAACCGTTTCCGTTTTCCGCGATCGTCGCCCAGGACCAGATGAAGCTGGCTCTGCTCATATCGGCCATCGATCCAACCGTCGGTGGCGTGCTGGTGTTTGGCGATCGCGGCACCGGCAAATCAACCGCCGTGCGCGCTCTCGCGTCGCTGCTGCCGGAAATGGATGTCATCGCCGGGTGTCGCTATAATGCTGCGCCACATGCGCCGTGCGATGCCGGCATCGGCTGCGCCGCGTGCGATGCGGCGCGCGGCACCAGTGATGCGCACCACACACGGGTACCGGTTCCCGTCGTCGATATGCCGCTCGGCGCCACCGAGGACCGTGTCGTTGGCGCGCTCGATCTCGAGCAGGCGCTGACATCGGGCGCCAAGGTCTTCGATCCCGGCCTGCTGGCCCGCGCGCATCGCGGCTTCCTCTATATCGACGAAGTCAATCTGCTCGAAGATCACCTCGTCGACTTGCTACTCGATGTCTCGGCATCGGGCGAAAACGTTGTCGAGCGTGACGGCATCAGCATGCGTCACGCCGCGCGTTTCGTGCTCGTCGGCAGTGGCAATCCTGAAGAGGGCGAACTGAGGCCGCAGCTTTTGGACCGGTTCGGACTGTCGGTCGACGTCAAGACGCCGGACGACATCAAGACGCGCATGGAGGTTGTGCGCCGCCGCGACGCCTATGAACGCGATGGCGATTTTCATGCGCAGTGGCTGGGCAAAGACGCTGGAATCCGCGAGCAGATCCTCGCTGCGCGTCGCTTGCTGGGTGAGGTCAAGGTTTGCGATCGGGCGCTTGAGCGGGCCACCATGCTCTGTCTTGAGGTTGGCACCGATGGTCTGCGTGGAGAGTTGACGATGATCCGCGCTGCGCGCGCGCTGGCGGCATTGGAAGGCGACAGCGAAGTGGCGGACCAGCATTTGCGTCAGGTGGCGCCGCTGGTGCTTGGCCATCGGTTGCGTCGCAATCCGCTTGATGAATCTGCCGCCGTCGTGCGCGTCGAACGCGCAGTGTCAGAGCTGTTCGGAGAGTCCGGCGCGCGGCACATGGCATGATGTACGATGACGCGCCAGAGATGATGCGGTGGCGCGATGCCGTACTCGCGGCGCGCATACTTGCATTAGATGCGGCGCTGATTGGCGGGGCGACCGTTCGATCACCCGCCGGTCCGGTGCGAGACGCTTGGCTGGCGCTAATGACGGCAAATCTTGCGGACCGTGCAAGGCTGCGTCGCATTCCGTTGAACGTTGCTGATGGACGGCTGATTGGCGGCCTGGATCTGGCTGCGACGCTCGCAACAGGTCATCCCGTTGCCGAACTCGGGCTTCTCGCGCAATGCGACGGCGGCATAGCGCTGATGCCATCTGCCGAGCGCGCGTCTTTGTCGACGATCACCGGAATGGCCAGTGCGCTCGATCAGGGCGAGGTGCGCCTCGCGCGTGATGGCATCGCGCGGGTGGATACGACACGCTTCGGCGTTATCGCGTTCGACGAAGCCCGTGACGATGACGAAGCAATGTCTCCGATGTTGATGGATCGCCTTGCCATTGCGATCGATCTCAACGGGCTGCCGCTGGACTGTACGCAAGAAACGGGTGGCGCCTCGGTTGAATCGACAGGCGACATCGCGGCGGCTTCCGCGCGCATGGCGCAGATCGCGTGCAGCGATGATGACATCGAAGCGATTTGCGCCACGGCGATTGCGCTTGGCATCACGTCACTGCGCGCGCCACTGCACGGCTTGCGCGTCGCCCGTGCGGCAGCGGCGCTCGCCGGCCGCATGCGGATAACACCAGAAGACCTGGAAGCCGCGGTGCGCCTCGTGCTCGTGCCCCGCGCAACGCAGATTCCGGTTCAGGCAGAGGCTCCGCCTGCCGCCGATCGGCCGCCGCCGGACGCGGAAAACACAAACAATGACGAGCAGTCTCAGCCGTCGGACGCAGAACTTGAGGACGTGCTGTTGGCGGCCGCGCGTGCGGCCCTGCCGCCGGGGCTGCTCGAGACGCTGCGGCGTGGCCTGACGCGAGCGCGCGCGCCGGGAGCCGCTGGTCGCGTCGGTCGGGAACGAAAAGCCAAGGCGCAGCGCGGGCGCACCGCCGGCACGCGTCGCGGCGATCCGCGTGCGGGCGGCAGGCTCGATATTCTGGAAACGGTGCGCGCGGCAGCCCCCTGGCAAAAGGTGCGGCAGGTGCAGCGCGGCGCCCATGCAACGCACGGGAACGCCATGGCTGATAATGAGCCGGGTGCCGACAGCGGCAATCGCGCGCGTCTCCTCATCCGGCGTGATGATTTCCGCCTCCGCCATTACAAGCACCATGCCGAAACGGCGACGATCTTTGTCGTCGATGCGTCCGGCTCTGCGGCGTTACACCGTCTCGCTGAGGCCAAGGGCGCGGTCGAACTCTTGCTCGCCGATTGTTACGTGCGGCGCGATCAGGTGGCGCTCATAGCGTTTCGCGGCAAAACGGCGGAGGTTCTGCTGCCGCCGACGCGATCGCTGTCGCGCGCCAAGCGCACGCTCGCGGCGCTGCCCGGCGGCGGCGGTACACCGCTTGCCGCGGCGGCCGAGCAGGCGCGCGCGCTTGCGTCGGCAGAGCAACGCAAAGGGAGAACGCCGACCGTTGTCTTCCTGACGGACGGACGGGCAAACATCGACCGGCGAGGTGTGGCCGGCCGCGCCGCGGCATTGGCCGATGCGAAGGTAAGTGCGAACGCAATGCGCGTTGATGGCTTGGCCGCCATCGTTATCGACACGTCCGCGCATCCGAGCGACCCATCGGAAGAGTTCGCACGCGCCATGGGCGCCACCTATCTGCCGCTACCCCACGCCGATGCCGCGACCTTGTCGCGTGCCATTCGTAGCGTCGCCGGATAGAATGACGTGTTGGCCGCGGCGGCGCACTGGGTGCCCTGGGCGCCCTGCCGCCGCACGGCGCACGCTGTCACTGCACTGGGCTGGAATAAATCCATGAGCCGTACCCTGAATTGGCCGGATGATCGCCAGACTTGGCCAAACAGCGCGTTCAGCCGGTTCGTTGAGGCGTCTGGTCTGCGATGGCATGTGCAGGTGATGGGGTCGGGACCGGTCATGGTCATGATCCACGGTACCGGCGCGTCGACGCATTCGTGGCGCCGCCTGTTGCCGATGCTGGCCGAGCATTTCACCGTCGTCGCGCCGGATTTGCCGGGCCATGGCTTCACCTCCAAGCCAAGTTCGGCGCAATTGACGTTGCCGGGGATGGCGGCGGCCGTTGCCGGATTGCTTGCCGAAATGACGTACCAGCCGGCGTTCGCGGTTGGGCATTCGGCGGGCGCGGCGGTGCTGATCCGTGCCACGCTCAATTCGCAAATCCATCCAAAGCTGATCGTCAGCCTCAACGGCGCGTTGCTGCCGTTCGAGGGGCTCGCGGGACAGCTTTTCAAGCCACTGGCCAAGGCGCTGGTCTTGCAGCCGTTCGTGCCGCATCTCGCGGCGTGGCGGGCGGGAAGTTCTGTCGCCGTTGAGCGGCTGTTGGCTGGCACGGGTTCGTCTCTGTCGCCGGAAGACGTAGCGCTTTACGGCCGCCTCTTTCAAAGCCCGGACCACGTGGCGGCAACGCTGGCCATGATGGCCAACTGGGATCTCGTGCCGCTTGCCGCAGATATGGCGCGGCTGAAGGTGCCGCTGCTGCTCATTGCGGGCGCGCGCGATCTGGCCATTAAGCCCAGTGATGCCGTGCGGGCTGGCGCGATTGCGCCGATGGCGCATGTCGAAACGATCTCGGATGTCGGACATCTGGCACACGAAGAGAAACCCAAAGTGGTGTGCGATCTCGTGCTGAACCACATCGCGGCATTGACCGCGCAGCCTGCTGAGATGCGCCGTTCAAATCCCTCGTGACAGACGGCAAAGGGACTTGCGTCAAGTCAAGTTGCGCGCTTATATGTCAAGTTATGTGGACACCAGCGACGCATCCCACAGGTTTACACACTGCCGCGAAGCGTCAGCCCCACGCGGTTGTCATCGGTAGCGGGTTCGGCGGACTGGCGGCGGCTATTCGGCTCGGTGCCCGCGGCTACAAAGTCTCGGTGATAGAGCGGCTGGATGCGCCGGGCGGGCGCGCCTATGTGTTCCGCCAGGATGGCTTCACCTTTGACGCCGGTCCAACCATCATCACCGCGCCGTTCCTGCTCGAAGAGCTCTGGGCGCTGTGCGGCCGCCGCCTTGCGGACGACATCGATATTCGCGCGCTCGCACCCTTCTATTCCATCCGCTTCGATGATGGCGAAACGTTCGAATGCTCGGGCGATCCCGATGCCATGCGCCGCGAGGTGGCGCGCATCGCACCCAACGACGTCGCCGGGTATGAGCGCTTCATGGCGCGGGCGAAAGATATCTACAAAGTCGGCTTCGAGGATTTGGGCGCGGTGCCGTTCAACTCGTGGAAGGACATGGCGCGTGTCATTCCGGATCTGGTGCGGCTCGAAAGCTATCGCACCATCCATGGTCTCGTCGCGAAATACGTCAAGGATGCGCGCCTGCGCTTTGTGCTGAGCTTCCATCCGCTGTTCGTTGGCGGCAATCCGTTCAAGGTGACATCGATTTACGGCCTCATCCCGTTTCTTGAGCAGCGCTGGGGCGTGCATTTTGCCATGGGCGGAACGGGGCGCGTCATCGAGGGGCTCGTCGACCTGATCAAGGGGCAGGGTGGCAGTGTACGCCTGTCAACGGATGTGAAATCCATCGACCTCGATGGTCAAAGAGCGACCGGCATTACACTCGCATCTGGCGAGAAAATTAAGGCCGACATCGTTGTCTCGAACGCGGATTCCGCTTGGACCTATCGCTACCTGCTGCCGGAAAGCGCGCGCCGCCGCTGGACCAATCGCAAAATCGAGAAAGCTCGCTATTCGATGAGCCTGTTCGTCTGGTACTTCGGCACCAAGCGCACGTATCCGGGCATTCCACACCATTCGATCCTGCTTGGACCGCGCTACAAGGAATTGCTCTCGGATATTTTCGATCGCAAAATTCTGCCGAACGATTTCAGCCTCTATCTGCATCGGCCAACGGCAACTGACCCCTCGCTTGCGCCGGACGGATGCGATGCGTTCTACGTCCTCTCGCCCGTTCCGCATCTCGAGAGTGGCATCGATTGGCCGTCCCGCGCGGAGGCCTACCGGCGCACCATCGAGACCTATCTCAGTGAAACGTTGATGCCGAATCTGGCTGAAAACATCGTGACGTCGCGCGTCATGACCCCTCAAGATTTTCAGGATCGTCTTCTGTCGTACAAGGGCGCGGCCTTCGGTCTCGAACCGGTGCTCACACAAAGCGCATGGTTTCGCCCGCACAACAGAAGCGAAGATATCGAGCATCTCTATCTCGTCGGCGCGGGCACGCACCCCGGCGCGGGCGTGCCTGGTGTTTTGTCGTCGGCAAGGGTTTTGGATTGGGTCGTTCCGGATGCAGCACATTTCGCCTGATAATCTGATGCCCGCCTCGGGCGATCACGCCGAATGTCGGGCGCTGCTCGCGAATGGGTCGCGGTCTTTCTATGCTGCTTCGTTTCTTTTGCCATCGCGCGTGCGCGCGCCGGCTGCCGCGCTTTACGCATTCTGCCGTATTGCCGACGACATCGTCGATGCGTCGGGTGCCGATGCCGATGTCGTCAGCGATCTGCATGCGCGAGTGCGTGACGCCTACGACGGCCGGCCGCGCGCTGCGCCCTATGACCGGGCCTTTGCCGAAGTCGTCGCCGCCTATGGCGTGCCACTGGAACTGCCGAATGCGCTCATCGAAGGTTTCGCCTGGGACATGGCGCAGCGGCGTTACGAGACGATCGACGACCTTCTCGACTATGCCGCGCGGGTAGCCGGCACGGTCGGCGCCATGATGTGCCTGTTAATGGGCAATCGCGACAGCCGCACGCTGGCGCGCGCCATCGACCTCGGTATGGCCATGCAGTTGACGAATATCGCCCGCGACGTTGGCGAGGATGCACGGGCTGGCCGGCTCTACTTGCCGCTTGCGTGGTGCCGTGAAGAAGGCGTCGATATTGCGCAGATCATCAAGCGCCCTCAATACACGCCCGAGATCGGGCGCGTCGTTGATCGCGTTCTGAGCTTTGCCGACACGCTGTATCAGCGCGCTGACGCCGGCATTGCCGAACTGCCCGCCGACTGCCGCGCCGGCATTCGTGCAGCGCGATACCTGTACGCCGAGATTGGCCATGAAGTTATGCGTCGCGGACGAGACAGCGTTTCAACGCGCGCGGTCGTCGCCAAGCGTCGCAAGCTGGCGCTCCTCGCGCGATCGGTGACGGCGAAGTTCGCCGGATCGCCGATGGCCGAGAGCGCGTACGAAGCGCATGCGGCAAGCCAATTCCTCATCAGTGCAGTTGAGAGAAGCCCGTTGCAGGCGCCGCGCAATGCGACGGCCGTGCAGTTGCCGCCCTGGTGGGACCTCAGAGGTCAGGCGATGCACGTGCTCGATCTTTTCGAAAAATTGGAGCGGCGCGAGCGTGCGGCACGCCCGCGCAATGGGCCGGCGTACGGCGCATATCAAAGTGCCGCGCAAAGCGGCTGAACCGACGGCGAGACGTTTGGAGTGACGATCATGAACGCAGATACGGGATGGACACTTCCATTGAGCAAACCCCTTCTCGATACGGTCAAGGTGCCGTCCGATCTGCGCCTCTTGCCCGAAAGCGATTTGCGGCAGCTTGCCGACGAATTGCGGGCCGAAATGATCGAGGCGGTATCGCAGACGGGTGGCCACCTTGGCGCCGGTCTCGGCGTCGTCGAGCTGACAGTGGCATTGCATTGGGTTTTCGATACGCCGCGTGATCGGCTGATCTGGGATGTCGGACATCAAGCCTATCCGCACAAGATCTTGACCGGTCGCCGCGATCGCATTCGCACGTTGCGCCAAGGTGGCGGGCTGTCAGGGTTCACCAAGCGTGCCGAGAGCGAGTATGATCCCTTCGGCGCGGCGCATTCATCGACGTCGATTTCAGCCGGCCTTGGCATGGCGGTTGCGCGTGATCTCAAGGGCGAGAACAACAACGTTATTGCGGTGATCGGCGATGGCGCCATGAGTGCGGGCATGGCGTACGAAGCCATGAACAATGCCGGCGCCCGCGACGAACGCTTGATCGTCATCCTCAATGATAACGACATGTCGATCGCGCCGCCGACAGGCGCGTTGTCGAAAGCGCTGACCCGCATGGCGTCGAGCGGCACCTATCTGCATCTGCGCGATATCGCCAAACAGCTCGCGAAAAAGCTTCCAAAGAAATGGGAGCGCCGCGCCGCGCGCGCGGAAGAGATGTCGCGCACGTATTGGTCGGGCGGTATCTGGTTTGAAGAACTGGGCTTCTACTACGTTGGGCCGGTCGACGGTCATGACCTCAACCAGCTCTTGCCGGTGCTCAAAAATGTCCGTGACAGCGAGCAGGCGCCGATCCTGGTGCACGTCGTCACCCAGAAAGGCAAGGGCTACGGCCCGGCAGAAGCATCCGACGACAAGTACCACGGTGTGGTGAAATTCAACGTCGTCACGGGAGCGCAGGTCAAGTCGAAGCCGTCGGCGCCGTCCTACACGCACGTCTTCGCGGATAGTCTTGTCGAGCAGGCGCGAGCCGATGACCGCATCGTGGCCATCACGGCTGCCATGCCGGAAGGCACGGGGCTCGATCGCTTCGGAAAAGCATTTCCAGAGCGCTTGTTCGACGTCGGCATTGCCGAACAGCACGCCGTGACGTTCGCGGCCGGCCTCGCGGCGGAAGGCATGAAGCCGTTCGCGGCGATCTATTCGACGTTCCTGCAGCG
>JBOFCQ010000394.1:0-9791 GCA_051646145.1 Hyphomicrobium sp. | reverse complement strand
AGGCATCCGGGGCGAGCGTGCTGCCGGTCGTCGAGCGCGTGCAGGCCGGACATCGCCCCGTGGCGCCGCTCGCAGCCGGTGTCGCCGCCCGCATTTTCACGGGCGCACCGATGCCGGAAGGCGCCGACACCGTTTTCATGCAGGAAGACTGCGCGCGTGACGGCGATAGCGTGAGCCTGCCGCAAGGCTTGAAGCGCGGCGCCAATCGGCGGCTGAGCGGGGAAGACGTGACGGCGGGCGCCATCGTCGCCGACACAGGGACGCGGCTCGCGCCCCAGCACATCGCCATGATCGCGGCGGTCGGCATTTGCGACGTCGTCGTGCGCCGGCGCATCCGCGTCGCGCTCTTCTCAACGGGCGATGAGATCGTCGATCCCGGCGCGCCGCTGCCGCCGTCGGCGATCTATGACGCCAATCGCTCGCTATTGCGCGAGCTTGCCCTGACGCTCGGCGCTGACGTGACCGATCTCGGCATTCTGAAAGACGACGAGCGGGCGTTGGGCGCGGCCTTGCAAGACGCAGCCAACAGCCACGATCTGGTCGTGACCAGCGGCGGCGTTTCAACGGGCGAAGCCGATTACGTGCGCGCCGCCGTCGAGCGTGCCGGCAAACTCGTCTTCTGGCGCGTGGCGATCAAGCCAGGGCGGCCGGTGGCGCTTGGCGTTCTCGAAAACAGATCGCGCACCGCGCAGGCGGCCTTCGCTGGATTGCCGGGCAACCCGGTCGCCGCGTTCGTGACCTTCGCGCGCGTCGTCAGGCCGTTGCTGTTGCGTTTAGCCGGCGCGCGCGCCGAACCGCTGATCGCGCATCCGGTGCGGGCGACATTCGCCTACAAGAAGAAAACGGGCCGGCGCGAATATGTGCGCGTGTCGCTTGCCGCGGGCGGCGACGGTATTTGGGAGGCGACGAAGTTCAAGCAGGATGGCGCGGGCGTCATCAGCTCGCTCACCGGCACGGATGGGCTCGTCGAGCTGCCGGAGGACGTGACGACACTCAGTCCCGGCGCCATCGTGCCGTTTCTCAGTTACGCAACGATCATCGGCGCGGTGTGAGGCGCGGGTGCAGGCAGTGCATGACGGGCGGGCTCGCTCGCGTTCAGCCGCCGCCGCGCTGAAACGCCATGTCGAAGCGCTGCACGAACTGCGCGCGGTCCGCGGCGCTGACTTTGTCGTCGAAGCGCAGGGAGACCTCTGCGCGCGGGAGAGCTAACAGCCCGCCGAGGCGCACGCCTGGACGCTCGATGAAACGAATGACGACGCGCCCTGTCGGCAGATCGAACGTCACCCAGCCGTCGGTGTCGCGCGTGTGCGGCCCCATCAGAGCGATCGACGTTGCGAACTCTGCGATCGAGATCGACATCACGCGATCATCGGAAAACGGTGACGCGGCGCTCATCCGCCCGCGACCGGCGGCCAGACGGCAACGGCATCACCCGGCTTGAGGCGCACGTTGGCGCGCACGGCGGGCGCCTGGAAATGCCCGTTCAACAGCACCAGGTGGCACGACTGCGGCGGCACGTTGTGGGCGTCGAGAAGCTCGCGGATGGTGGTGCCGTCGGACACGTCGATGTTAGCCTGGTTCTTCAGCGCGCCGTCGGGCAGGTAGACGCCGAGGGACGCGTAAAGCTTCAACGTGACCAGCATACCGCTATTCCTGCCGCGTGCCGCTCATATGCCAGTCGCGTGCCGCTCATGGCTGCGCTCCTCAAACGACGGGGCTGTGCGAGGGCAGCTTGACGCTCGGGCCGCTTGGGCCCGTTGCGGGCCGGCCCTGCGCCACGGCAATGTAGGCTTCACGCAGCCGCTCGGGACTGGCCATCAGGCGATCCTTCCAGACGCCGAGACGGAACCCGGTCTGAATGAGGCCGCGCAGCATACCGACATGATCGGTCATGCCGACGCACTGTGCGCCGATCAGCTTGTCGCCGAGGAAGTTGAGCTTCAGGTATTTCCAGTTCTTCTCGTCCGTTATGCTCGCGGTCTTGCCCTCGGGCGAGCCCTGCCACAGACCGAACGACGACGAGATCAGCCCCATCGTGTCGAGCACGTTCATGTTGAGCGAACCGCGATGGGCCGTCTTCTGGCCGGCCATGTTGAGGCCTGCCAGGCGCCCGTGCTCCACCGCCACCGGCTGAATGGCGAGCATGTCGGGCTTGCCGGTAGAGAGATCGACGCCTTCGCAGCAGTCGCCGGCGGCGTAGATGTTCGGCACGTTCGTTTCGAGGAACTGATTGACGACGATGCCATGGTTGACCTTGGCGCCGGTGCCAGCAAGCAGCGCCGTATTCGATTTGACGCCGGCCGCGAGCACCACGAGGGCTGCTGGAATATATTCGCCATTCGACAGGCCGACCGACAGCTTCGAACCGCCGACCCAGCTTCCCGGCCAGATGCGCTCAACCTTGGTATTGGTCAAAACGCGCACGCCCTGCTCGGTGCACCAGCGCCCGAGCATGCCGCCGGCCGTCTCGTCCATCATGCGCGCCACCATGCGCGGCGCGATCTCGACGACGGTCAACTGGCAGCCGGTCTTGTGCAGCGCTTCGAGCACGATTGAGCCGATGAAGCCGGCGCCGACGAGCACGACGGGCGCGCCCTTGGTGACGATCTTGGCGATTTCGCGCGCATCCGCCAGCGTCCAGCAGGTGTGCACGCCCGGCAGGTCATGACCCTCGATGCGCGGAATGATCGGCGCGGCGCCGGTTGCCAGCAGCAAGCGGTCGTAGCGGATCTGCTCGATGTCGGTCGTGTACAGCGTTCTGTTCTTGGCATCGATGCCGGCGATGCGGGCATTGCGATATTTGATGCCGAGCGCATCGTAGTGCCCGGCTGTCTGGCGCAGATACGTGCCCTTTTCGGCGATGTCGCCGTGCAGAAGATAGGGGATGGCCATGCGCGAATAGGGCGCCTCGCCCTCGCCGCCGATCAGCGTGATGTCGGCCGTTTTGTCGAGGCTGCGAATGGTTTCCGCGGCGGTGACGCCTGCGGGGCCTGATCCAACGATAACGTGGTGCATGTCAGTCTCCGCTCAGCCGCGCACGGCTCAAGAAAAGGCCCACCCGAACTATCACTCAGGTGGGCCGCGCGTTCAACAGATCAACGCCGGTTGACGGCGCCGGATGGCCGCCGCCGGAACACGAGAGCGATCACTAGAGCGCGAGACGCGCCAGTGTTTCGTTGGTCGGCACGCCGTCTGCCGTCCAGCCGCGAAGCTGGTAGTACTCGGGCAGCATCTTGTCCAAACCGTTGACGAGGCCCTTGGCGGGACCGGTCTGCGCGGCTTCCTTGAGAAGACGCGGCGGCAGCGTGTCGTCCTTCGACGTCAGGCCGGCGCGATTGTTGAAGATGCGCTCCATGTTCCAGATGCGCTCGCCGGTTTCCAGCAGACGGTCGGGCGACCAGCCGCCTTCGCAGGCCGCGTCAACCTGGGGTGCGATGTCGTTGAGCGTCCAGGCGAACGTCGTGAACACGCAGATGCCGGCGCTGTCGACGGCGGCGGTTGCGTCCTGGAAGGCCTTGACGAGGGCTGCCTTGCCTTCGGTCGCGAGCGGATCGGTCTTGACCGGGATGCCGAGAATTTCCGACGACACCGTGTACGAGCGCAGGTGGCAGGCACCGCGGTTCGACGTGGCATAGGTCAGGCCCATACCCTGAATGCCGCGCGAATCGTAGGCTGGGAATTCCTGACCCTTGACCGACATCGACAGATCGGGACGGCCGTACTTCGAGCACAGACGCAGCGATCCAAGGCCGATTTCCTTGCCAAAGCCCTCGCCCTTGCCGGTCAATTCAGCAAGCTGCACGAGCGCTTCCGTCGAGCCGAACTTGAGCTCAAGGCCGCCCGTTGCTTCCTTGGTGATGAGGCCGAGTTCATACAGCTCCATGGCGGCCGACGCGGTGGCGCCGAACGAGATCGGGTCCATGCCCTGCTCGTTGCAGATGAAGTTGATGAAGGTCAGTGCTTCGAGGTCGTTGACGCCGGTGTTGGAGCCGAGCGCCCAGGCCGCTTCGTATTCCAGGCCGCCGGATGCGTGCCAGTATTCCGGGCGGTTCTTGATGGTGAAATGGTTCTCGTCGATCTTCGAAATGCGGCCGCAGGCGATGGTGCAGCCGAAGCACGCCTGGTTGGTGAGCAGGTTCTTTTTGCCGTCGGTCTTGCGCGGCGCGTGCATGGCTTCAGCCGAGATGTCGTGCGCGCCTTCGAACTGCACTTCGCGGTGGTTGCGCGTCGGCATGGCGCCGGCTTCGTTGATGACGTTCATGAGCACCTGGGTGCCGTAGGCGGGCAAGCCCTGTCCGGTGACGGCATTGGCCTGCAGCACCTTCTTGCCGTCGGCCGTCGCCTTCATGAAGGCCTTGCCGTCCTTCACCTTGACGCCGCCCGTGCCACGTACCGCAATGGCCTTGACGTTCTTCGAGCCCATCACCGCGCCGACGCCCGAGCGTCCGGCGGCCCGATGCAGGTCGTTGACGATGGCGGCATAAAGCACGCCCTTTTCGCCAGCCAGGCCGATGCACGCGATGTGCATCATCGGGTCCTGGAATTCCTTCTTGATCCACTCATCGGTGTGCCAGACGCTGGTGCCCCAGATCTCGGAGGCATCGCGAATTTCGCACTTGTCGTCGATGATGGAAATGTAGACCGGCTTGGCCGATTTGCCTTCCAGGATCACCATGTCCCAGCCGGCGAACTTCAACTCGGCGCCGAAGTAGCCGCCCGAGTTCGAGCAGGCGATGGCGTTGGTCAGCGGGCCCTTGGTGATGACCGAGTAGCGTCCGCCCGTCGATGCGGCCGTGCCAGTCAGCGGGCCGGTGGCGAAGATGAGCTTGTTGGCTGGGCCCATCGCATCGGTCTTGGGGTCGATCTCTTCCAGCAGATATTTGGTGGCGAGACCGCGCTGACCCAAATACTTCTGCGCCCATTCCATATTGAGCGGCTCGGTTTTCACGGTACCGCTCGTCAGATTGATCCGGAGGATCTTGCGTGCCCAGGCCATCGTGGTCTCCCTTGCTTTTGTGAACTCTGCCTGGGGCCATTGGCCTCCCGAGGCAGGGTGTTCAGGACTTCTGTGGTGGCTGTGACGTGCCGCCTTGCATCGTGACGTCGTTCTGCTCGCGCATTGCGACGTCACGAAGTGCGGCGTGTTCAGTGCTTGGCGACCGGAGCGTTGGTGTTCGAACGGTCCGCGGATGCGCCGGCCTTGGCAGCCCACAGCTTCATCTTGTCGAAGCCGGTCTGTTCGATGTCCTGATAGGTGATGGCGGCGGTCGGGCAGGCGTCGGCGCAGGCGGGGCTGCCCTGGCACAGATCGCACTTGATGACCTTGCCGGTCGAGGCGTTATAATTAATTGTGCCGAACGGGCACGCGATCGTGCAAACCTTGCAACCGACGCAAAGATTTTCGTGGACGATCTTAACACCCGTCGCCGCGTCGGTCGTGATGGCGTTCACGGGGCAGGCCTGCTGGCACCAAGCTTCGGCGCACTGGGTGCAGGTGTAGGGCACCATCTGGCCGAGTTCATGGAAATCGAAGACGCGAATGCGCGACTTGGCGACGTTGAATTCTCCCTCGTTTTCAAGTGAGCAGGCCATCTCGCACTGCTTGCAGCCGGTGCATTTGCCGGGGTCGATGACGAGCGCCTTGAGCATCGTTGGAAGTCCTCCGCGGTGTTATTTGACGTGATCCCTCACGCATCTTTTATAACGTCCAGAGTAGTCAGCAAATGATGACGACGCAAACATGTTCCTTGGTGCAATGTTTCGATGAGATTCCCGTGTTGAGGCCCTATGCGAACAGTCGTGCGATATGTTTAGAAAAGCATAGCGCCCATGTCTGATCTTGGTTCTGCCTTTGCCGAGGCCCTGACACTCGTCGCCAATTTGGACGGCGATCTGATCGAGATCATAGGTCTGTCGCTCACCGTCAGTCTGACGGCGGTGGCGATTGCCGCGCTCATTGGCCTGCCGCTTGGCGCCACGCTCGCCATCGCGCGCTTTCGCGGCCGACGCCTCATCATTCTCATTTTGAATACGCTGATGGGCATCCCGCCGGTCGTTGTCGGGCTGATTGTGTACCTGATGGTCTCCAGCCAAGGACCGCTCGGTGTTCTGCAACTGCTTTATACGCCCGCCGCCATGATCGTCGCCCAGACCATACTGATCACGCCGATCATCGCCTCGCTGGCGCGCCAGACGATCAAGGATTTGAACGGCACCTATGATGAGCAGCTTCGCGCCTTCGGCCTGTCGACGTTCGGCCGCGCGCAGACGTTGCTCTACGAAGGCCGCATGCGGCTTGCGACGGCGCTGCTCGCCGGTTTCGGTCGTGCCATCGCGGAGGTCGGCGCGGTGATGATCGTTGGCGGCAACATCAATCACGTGACGCGCACCATGACGACGGCGATCGCGCTCGAAACGAGCCGGGGCAATCTCGCTATGGCGCTGGCGCTCGGCATGATCCTGCTGGTGCTGGCGCTCGCCATCAACGCGCTTGTGCTGTCGTTGCGTCCGTTGCGCCGCGGCGTCACGCCTTATGATGCGAGGCTGTGAGGCCATGACGCTTCTCCGCCCCGTACTCGGTCGATCGCCCTCCGTGGACGCGCCGTGCGTACTGCCGCTTTCGGCGTCGCGCGTCACTCTCGTGCGCGGCGGCCGCACCGTACTCGATGCCGTCGACATGACGCTCGATCGCGCGCCGCGCATCACGGTTGTGCTCGGCCCCAACGGCGCCGGCAAAAGTCTTCTGACGCGCTGCCTCGCCGGGCTCTTGGCCCCCGATAGCGGCACCGTTCAATGGGCCGGATCGGCACCGGATCGCTGGCGCATCACGCGCATCGGGTTCGTTTTTCAAAAGCCCGTGCTGCTGGCGCGGACAGCGGAAGCCAACATCACATATGCGCTTGGCGTGGCGCGGCCGGATATTGCGGACCCCCGCGAGCGCGCCCGCGCCGCGCTTGCCGCTGCGCGCCTCGCGCATCTCGCCGATCAGCCAGCGGGTGTGCTTTCAGGCGGCGAACAGCAACGGCTCGCACTGGCGCGCGCGGTGGCGTGTGAGCCTGACGTGTTCATCCTCGACGAAGCGACAGCCAATCTCGATCCGGCGTCCACGGCCGAGATTGAAGCCCTGCTGCGCGACATTCGTGCCCGCGGCACGCCGGTGCTGCTCATTACCCATGATCTGGCGCAGGCCCGTCGCCTCGCGGATACGGTCATCTTCATGGCGCGCGGGAGAATTGTCGAAACGGCGGAGGCCGCGCGCTTCTTTACAGCGCCGACATCGCCCGAGGGCCAGGCCTTCGTGCGCGGTGAGATCGTTCTTTAGCGCGCCGGAAAATTTTCGAGCAATGCGAAACGGCCGGGCGAACCTGCGTGCACACGTGCACACGTGCACACGTGCTCAAGTGATCAGGTGCGCACACGCCGGCTCGTGGCCTTGGCCGCAACGGGCGGCGGCGGAGCGGCATCGCGGCTGAGCAGGGCGTCGATGAATTCGAGGTGCGGCTGCGCCGACTTGCGGGCGTTGCCGATGACGGCGTTACAGTGCGTCAGCAGCAGCTTGCCGAAGTCGGTCAGATGCGCGCCGCCGCCGCTTTTGCCGCCCATCTTCGATATGACAACGGGCTCCTGGAACGCATGGTTCAACTGGTCGACCAGGGCCCATGCTTGCCGATAGGACATCTTCATGGCGCGGCCGGCGGCCGATATCGAACCGAGTTCCTCGATCTTTTGCAATAGCTGCAGTTTGCCGGGGCCAAGCCGCCCGCGCGTGCCGAGGTCAATTCTTACAATCAAGCTTGTCATCGGCAGCATTTCCAAGCGAGTCATCACGCGCCACTTTCGCCTGTGGCGACGGCGAGTGCAATCGCATCGTTCGCATCTCGTCAATCGGGTGGTGCTGCGCTATGCTTTAATCGAAATAACGTGCCGAACTTTGATGGACCACGCCGATGATCGGTCGCCGTAACTTTTCCGGTGACCGTGCGGCAAACAAATGGAACGTGCGACCCGTGACCCTCTCGTTGCTCCGCCGCGGCCTCGCGTGGGCTGTCATCGCCTGCGCCGCGGCCATCGTGCCGGCACATGCCGATGCCCCCTTCATTACCGTGCAATCGACGACATCGACCGAGAATTCCGGTCTCTTCGGCCACTTGCTGCCGCTCTTCACGGCGGCAACGGGCATCGAGGTGCGCGTCGTCGCCGTCGGCACCGGGCAGGCGATCAAGAATGCCCAGAACGGTGATGGCGATGTGCTGCTGGTCCACGCCAAGGCGGACGAAGAGAAATTCGTGAGCGAAGGCTACGGCGTGGCGCGCTTCGATGTGATGTACAACGATTTCGTTGTCGTCGGCCCGGCGGCGGACGAAGCCAAAATATCCGGCGGCAAGGATGCCGTCGCAGCGTTCAAGACAATCTCTGACGCCAAGGCGCCGTTCGTCTCGCGCGGCGATGACAGCGGTACGCACAAGGCGGAACTGAAGATCTGGTCGCTAGCCGGCGTCGACGTCAAAGCGCAGTCCGGCACATGGTATCGCGAAGCCGGGCAGGGTATGGGCGCAACGCTGAACATGGCGGCAGGGCTCAACGCCTACGTGCTCTCGGATCGCGCCACGTGGTCGGCCTTCAAGAACAAGGCGGCGCTGACGATCGTGCTCGAAGGCGATACGCGGCTGCATAATCCTTATGGCGTCATCCTTGTGAACCCGGCCAAGAACGCGAACGTCAAGGCGAAGGAGGGGCAGGCCTTCATCGACTGGCTGCTGTCCGACGCCGGTCAGCGCGCCATTGGCGAGTTCCGCATCAACGGCGAGCAGCAATTCTTCCCGGCCGCGCGGCGCTGAGAACGGCGATCGCGGTCCGCCGCGCCATCTATTTCTGCACGGCGACTGTCGGCTCGATGCCTTCAGCCCCGATGTAGACGGCAAACAGGCGCATCGGCGTCGTGCCGGAGTTGCGACCGTTGTGGGGGATGTTGATCGCCTCCGCGATGGCGTCGCCCGTTTTGTAGGTGCGCTGACCCTTGTCGCCGTAATCGACGGTCAGTTCGCCTTCAAGCACGATGCCCGTCAACGGCACGCGGTGCGTGTGCCAGCCGGTCTCGGCGCCGGGCGGCATGGCGATAACGGCTGCGGTCAATTTCGCGGGCGTGCCGGTCGGGTAGACGATCGGTTCATCCATGATCGTTTTGCCGGTGGCAAAGAGCGGTGTGACGCGCAGCAGCGGCGCGGGCTCGCGCGTTTGCGCCGACGACAATCCTGCCATGTAGGCGGCGGCGACAAGCGCGGCGACGGCTGCGGCCTTGAACGTGGACGTTGCAGACATGACGACCTCGAGATGTTGACGGGCGCGCCGGCGTGCGCAATGCCGCGAGCCTATGGACGCGCGCCCAAGAGAAACCTTGTCGCAGTGATTTGGCAATCCCGTATAGTCGTCGTCGCAATCATCAAAGGCCGCCAGGTGCTCAAATATCGCCGACTGATCGTCCTCCTATGTGCTGGTATATGCGCGGGCGTCTACGCCCTTCCGGCGCTGGCGCAAGAAGCGTCGCGGGCCCCCGAAGCTGCAAGCGGGACGACGGCGAAATCGCTGTCGGTCGCCACGCGCTACATGGTGGCGGCGGCGCATCCGCTCGCCGTCGATGCTGGGCGCGAAATGTTGCGTCGGGGTGGATCGGCAACGGATGCGGCGATCGCGACGCAACTCGTGCTCGGTCTCGTCGAGCCGCAATCGTCGGGGCTCGGCGGCGGGGCGTTCCTCGTCCACTGGGACGCGGCCGCCAAATCGGTGACGACGTT
>JBOFCQ010000335.1:0-3032 GCA_051646145.1 Hyphomicrobium sp. | reverse complement strand
CGCAGTTGAGATACCCGGCGCGCGCCGACAGCGTCATCGGGCCCGCGAGGTCGAACGCCAGCGTTTGCCCGTCGGCGCGCGTCAGATTCACAGAGCCGCCGGACACGACCAGTTCCTGCATCAAGGCCGAGCCGACGTCGGGCGACAGCTCGCCGGACGCTTCAAAGCGCCCGTCTGCGGCGGCTTTGGGCTGGCTGAACGTGCGCGCGGTATCGACGGACACCGTTGCGACGCTGACCGCTGACAGCGTGTGCGCCGTCGCCTCGGGGTCGCGCCAGAGACCGCTGAGGAAGAAGCGGGTGCCATGCGCGCCCTCCGCGTCGCGGCGCAGCGTCAGTTCGATGCCCGCGCGGCCGCCGCCGACAGGGCCGATGGCTTTCAAGCCGCAGCCGGCGATGGCGCCGTCTTTCATCAAGGCGATGGGTTCGGCGATGAAGGCCGGGCGCTCACTCTCGGCCACAGTGGGCGTGAGATGGGCGAGGACCATCATGGCCAGGCCGCCGACCGATGGCAGCAGACCCAAGCGCCGCGCGCTGCATGCGGCAGGCGCAAGGGCGTCTGTTTTGGGGCGGCGAATGCGGCGGTCCATGATGCAGGTGCTCCGTTGATTGGCAGGTGCGGCGCAGGGCAGACGCGGTAAAATGCGGGTCCTTCTGCGTTTAAACGGCCGCTCGGCGCATCCAGGTCACATTGATGCGCTGCGATAGTGCCGGCTGCCCTGCGCGCGGCGAGGCACCACCTGACAGACGCAACCGGTTGGTCTAGAACGGCGCGGGGTTCTTTTGAGGTGACGACATGCGTTTCATCCGACGCCTGGTGGCGGTCATTGCCGCGCTGTGCATGGTGCCGTTCGCGGCGGTCATGGTGTCGGCGCTGCTGGCGGCGCTGCTTGGCTGCGAGTTGAACGAAGGCACCGTCGAGGTGTGCAGCGTCTTTGGCGTCGACGTCGGCGGTATGCTGTCCGGCCTGTTCGTCACCGGATGGCTGGCGCTGATCACGCTGCCGCTGCTGATGCTCGTCGTCATGACGTGGCTGTCGCTCGAAGCGTGGGTCGAGTGGCGCAAGCGGCGCAAGGTGCGGCGTCTGGAACGGGCGTCGTCAACCGGAACGGGTGTCGAGGAGGCCGTGGACGCCGTGACGGGAGAGCCGCGCGCTAAGAGATCGGCCATGGCGGCGCTGCGGCATAGGCTGTTGCGCAAACGCGCCGTCTAGAGCCGCAGGGGGCGCCGTGGCCGCGCTCAAGACCGTCTACAAAGCGATGTCCATGCGAGGTGCGCGTCACGCATCATGCGCTGGCCCAGCGATCACGGTGCGGGTGCGGGCGGCCGCTTGGCAAACGCGACAAGCCCCGGAACAGCCGAGCCGCTTTCGCCGATCTCGGCCTCGGCGGCAAGGCATGATCTGTCCATCGCCACCTTGCAGACATTCGGGTTCTTCTGGTTGACGCAGTTCTTGACCTCAGTCCACGCCTGGAAGGTCTTGGCGGCGCTGGATTTGAACGTCTCGCCATCCGCGCCTACGTAGCTTTCGGCCAGCGTCTTGGCCTTATCGGTCAGTTGCGAGCCGTAACAGATTTCGAGTGCGCCGAGGGCCTGGCCGTAGTGCGCGCCGGCGAGCTGCGGCGAGAGCTTGCCATCCGTCGATGCGGCCAACGCCGCGCCAGCGCCGATGACGGCGATGGCTGCGAGCGTTACGGCGCGAAGCGGTGCAGCGCGGACGGAGAGCTGGATCATCGAGGGGGCCTATGGGCGAAGAGGTGCTGTGATCATTGAGCGGCGACGGGCTTTGCAAGATTTACGCGCGGTCATCGTCGGCGGATCTTTTTCGCACACGGTCGTCGGGCGCGCGGGTGAGATCAGGCAAAGACGCTGAGCAGCACCGACAGCACAATCGAAAGCACGATCGAGGTCACGATGGGCACGTGCAACGTAAAGCGGCCATCCTCGCTCTCGTATTTGAAGTCGCCCGGCAACAGGGTCAGTCCGGGCGGCGGGCGATGACTGACGTCGCCACGCCTCTGCGCCTTGTCGGCGACATAACTGATCGCCGTCAAGGTGAGCAGGATGATGAGTGCGGTGACCACGACACTTGTCATGCGGGCAGTCTAGCGGCGCGCTGAGGCCGCCGCAATGCAGGGACGTCTCAGCGCTTCACGCGATCGCGCAGCCATTGCAGCGTGAACACGGTGCACAGCGCCGTCAGAATGATGGTGCCGAGGATGTCGGGGCGCTGAATGAACGACAGCCAGATGTCGAACCCGGTCATCCAGGTTCCGCGCCCGGTCAGCGCGCCGTTCAGAACCAGCACGAATAGAGCGACGATCGAGGTGACGCCGGTCGCGATGAGAGCTTCGTAGGCGCGTTTCGTCAGCTTCGGGACCGACCACGTGGATCGTCCGATGGCCAGTTGTGTGCGGTCCGACATGCTGAAAGCTCCCTCGTCAGTTGTGACGCGAACACATTTCTACCAGATTCGGGCGATGCTGCGGCCGCGGGCGCAATTACGGCTCCGTGACGCCAAAGAGACGTAAAAACAGCGCGGTGCCGGCCCCCCATGCCGCGTTCAAGGCGCACGCGTAGAGAAAGCGCGGCATGAACTGCGGCAGCGGCTGGCCCTTCAGCGGCGGCACGACGAGCAGGGCCACCAGCGACAGCGCCACCGCGCCGATCACGGTCCACCACAGCCAATAGGCTGATCCGGTCAGCCGGCCGAGAAACGTGAACAGCAGCAGCGCCCAAAGCCCGCCCCAGATGGCTTTGGAAATGATGTAGGGCACGCCGAACGGCGGCACCGGCGACATGGCCCATGCCGGCGGGTCGGGTGGAAAGATGCCGGTCGTCGTCAACAGCAGCCAGATCGCCTGATGAAACAGCAGGACGGCGATGAAGCCGGCGGCGAAGATCAGCGCGGAGCGTGAGAGGGTGGCCGTCATAGCGCAGTGGTCCTTGTTGCGGCCCGCACGTGCGGACTCAATTGCTGGCCCGCTTCTGGCGGGTGACGCGGCGCTGGGCGAGTGCCAGCCAGCGGCGGCA
>JBOFCQ010000329.1:0-9601 GCA_051646145.1 Hyphomicrobium sp. | reverse complement strand
TGGGGCGAGATGACCGTTGGTAGGACAACGGGCCCGTTGCGCTGCAACAGGCGGCGGGCTATCTCAGACGCGGTGCTTCGCGCGTCGTCAACCGCATCCGATGCGGTGCGCGCTCCTCTTCCGCCGGCAAGGATGCCTCGCGATGTCTGAACTCTTCACGCAGTATCTTCCGATCGTCATTTTCCTTGGCGTAGCGCTCTTCATCGGCGCCGCGCTGATGCTGGCGCCCTTCCTGGTCGCGATCCGCAATCCCGATCCAGAAAAAGTGTCGGCGTACGAGTGCGGCTTTGCTGCGTTCGACGACGCCCGCATGAAGTTCGACGTGCGCTTCTACCTGGTCTCGATCTTGTTCATCATCTTCGATCTCGAAATCGCGTTCTTGTTCCCTTGGGCGGTGGCGTTCAAGGAGATCGGCGCGTTCGGCTTCTGGTCGATGATGGTCTTCCTCGGCGTTCTGACGATCGGGTTCATCTACGAGTGGAAAAAGGGAGCGCTCGAATGGGAGTGATCCGCGGCGACGCCCAACTCTTTGATCAGGTGTTCGACAAGGTGCGCGAAGGCGCAACCGGCGGCGCGCCGTCGGGCATCATTCGCCCAGACGATCCGTTCTTCACAGGCGTCAACAATGAGCTCGCCGACAAGGGGTTCCTCGTCACCACAACCGACGATCTCATCAACTGGGCGCGCACGGGCAGCCTGATGTGGATGACGTTCGGCCTCGCGTGTTGCGCGGTCGAAATGATGCAAGCATCGATGCCGCGATATGATCTCGAACGCTTCGGCTTTGCGCCGCGCGCATCGCCCCGCCAGTCGGATGTGATGATCGTTGCCGGCACCTTGACCAACAAAATGGCGCCGGCGCTGCGCAAGGTCTACGACCAGATGCCGGAGCCGCGCTACGTCATCTCGATGGGCTCGTGCGCCAATGGCGGCGGCTATTATCATTATTCCTATGCCGTGGTGCGCGGCTGCGATCGCATCGTGCCGGTCGATATCTACGTGCCCGGTTGCCCGCCGACCGCAGAGGCGCTGCTTTACGGCGTGCTGCTGCTGCAGCGGAAGATCAGGCGTACAGGCACCATCGAACGCTGAGCGCCAACAGGCGGCTCGCTGCAGGAGACTTTATCGCCATGGCAGACGCAACATCCGAACTTGGCGCGCACATCCTTGCGGGATTGCGGGACGAGACCATCGGGTCTCAAGTCACCCACGGTGAATTGACGCTGACCACGACGTCACGTGCCATCGCGGCGCTTCTGACGTTCCTGCGTGACGATCCGAAGTGCCAGTTCGCCGTGCTGATCGACATCTGCGGCGTTGACTTCCCGGAACGCGAAAAGCGCTTTGACGTCGTCTATCACCTGCTGTCGCCGCGCCTCAATCAGCGCATTCGCGTCAAGCTCGCAACCGATGCCGCAACGCCGGTGCCGAGCGTCAACGACATCTATCCGGCCGCCAACTGGTATGAGCGCGAGGCCTACGATATGTATGGCATCCGTTTCACCGGACATCCGGATTTGCGCCGGCTACTGACCGACTACGGCTTCCAGGGCTATCCGCTGCGTAAGGACTTCCCGCTGACCGGCTACAGCGAAGTGCGCTACGATGATGACGCCAAGCGCGTCGTCTACGAGCCCGTGAAGCTGACGCAGGAGTTCCGCTCGTTCGATTTCGAAAGCCCATGGGAAGGGCCAAACTACAGATTACCCGGCGACGAGAAGGCGAGCAGTTGAGGCAAGAGCCGCGTTGCTGACGCGGACACTCGAGGCTGACATGGACATCGACATCGACGGACCATTTGCCAAGATCATCGTTGCGGTCATCACGCTCGCGGCCGTGGTGCTCGATTGGCCGCGTGCGCTGGCGGGCTTGGCGGTCGGCTATGTGGGCCGCCGGTCCGGATATCCAAGAATCGCAATTCCAGGCGGCGTTGTCGCCGTCGCGGGGCTTGGCGAACTCATCTACCCGCTCATCGGGCGGACGGCGGGTGCGAGCTGGTTTTCGTTCGGCGTCGGAATGATTGCGGCGGGCGCCACGGCCTACGGCCTCTTCCGCTGGCTCATGAACGTCAACGAGATGTGAGCGGCGTGCCATGAAAGCGACATTACAGGCCGGTGCGAAGACGGAATTCTCCTATCGCGTACCAGCCAACAAAACGGTGCCGCACCTCTATCCCGAGGCGCACGAGTTCCAGCAGATGCCGACGGTGTTCGCCACCGGCTTCATGGTTGGCCTGATGGAATGGACGTGCCTGCACGTGATCGCACCGCATCTCGATGAGGGCGAGGGGTCGCTTGGCGTGCACATCAACGTCTCGCATCTGGCCGCGACGCTGCCGGGGCAGATCGTGCGGGTGGAAGCGACCTGCACCAAGGTGGACGGACGGCGGCTGTCCTTTCACGTCAGCGCGCACGACGGCATTGATCTGATCGGCGAAGGCGATCATGAGCGCATGGTCGTCGATTGGGCCAAGTTCGAACATCGCGTCAACGACAAGGCGAAGCGGGCACGGGTCGAAGCCGTCATGCGGCGGGAGGCGTGAGCCATGGCGCGCGCCTTTGATATTTCAAATGACGGCACGCGGGACTATCGCGCGCTTGCTGCGGATACGACGACACTGACGGGCGCGCAATTTGCGGCGCCGTGGGACGGCTGGGAGCGGGTCTGACGTTATGGCTGAAACGGAAATCAGAAACTTCAACATCAACTTCGGTCCGCAGCATCCGGCAGCGCACGGCGTGTTGCGCCTAGTTCTGGAACTCGACGGCGAGGTGGTCGAGCGCGTCGATCCGCATATCGGTCTTCTGCATCGCGGAACCGAGAAGCTCATCGAGCACAAGACGTATCTGCAGGCCATCGGCTATTTCGATCGTCTCGACTATGTCGCGCCGATGAATCAAGAACATGCGTTCTGCCTCGCGGCCGAAAAGTTGCTGCAACTCGAAGTGCCGCGCCGCGCGCAGTTGATCCGCGTGCTCTATTCCGAAATCGGCCGCATCCTTTCGCACCTTTTGAACGTCACGACGCAGGCCATGGACGTCGGCGCGCTGACGCCGCCGCTGTGGGGCTTTGAAGAACGCGAAAAGCTGATGGTATTCTACGAGCGCGCGTCGGGATCGCGCATGCATGCCAAGTATTTCCGTATCGGCGGCGTGCATCAGGATCTGCCGGCAAAGCTGATCGAGGATATCGCCCAGTGGTGCGATCCCTTCCTCAAGGTCGTCGACGACATCGATCAACTGCTGACAGGCAACCGCATCTTCAAGCAACGCAACGTCGACATCGGCGTGATCTCGCTCGACGATGCCTTCGCGTGGGGCTTTTCCGGCGTGATGGTGCGCGGCTCGGGTGCGGCATGGGATCTGCGCAAGAGCCAGCCGTATGAATGCTACAGCGAGTTCGATTTCGACATTCCGATCGGTAAGAACGGCGATTGCTACGATCGCTATCTCATTCGCATGCAGGAAATGCGCGAGAGCGTGAAGATCATGAAGGCGTGCTGCGCCAAGCTGCAAGCGCCGGACGGTCAAGGTCCGCACGTGGCCGAGAACAAGAAGGTCGCGCCGCCCAAGCGCAGCGAAATGAAGCGCTCGATGGAAGCGCTGATCCATCACTTCAAACTTTATACCGAGGGTTTCCACGTGCCGGCCGGCGAGGTCTATGCCGCGGTCGAAGCCCCCAAGGGCGAGTTCGGCGTTTATCTCGTCGCCGATGGGTCGAACAAACCATATCGCTGCAAGATCCGCGCGCCAGGCTTCCCGCACCTTGCCGCAATGGACTTCATGAACAAGGGGCACATGCTCGCCGACGTATCGGCCATCATCGGCTCGCTCGACATCGTGTTCGGCGAGATTGATCGGTAATGGCCGAGTATCCCAAGTGCCCGAAGTGTGCGTCAGAGCACACCTATGACGATGGCGGCTTATTCGTCTGCCCCGAGTGCGCGCACGAATGGACGGCCGGCGCCGCCGCGCTGTCCGATGACGACGATGGCCCGCGCGTGATCAAGGATGCGGTCGGCAACGTTCTCGCCGATGGCGACACGGTGACGGTGATCAAGGATCTCAAGATCAAGGGCTCGTCGTCGGTGGTGAAGATCGGCACCAAGGTGCGCAACATCCGTCTCGTAGCCGGCACCGGCGGGCACGATATCGACTGCAAGGTCGAGGGTGTCGGGCCGATGCAGCTCAAATCGGAATTCGTCAAAAAGGCGTGAGGGCGCGCCGCAAAGCCGCCAGACAATTGCGCCGGTCGATCGCGCCATTGCCGCCTGGGGAACATCGTTGCCGCGCGACAAGTGATGGGCACGCGCACCGCAAAGCCCCGCTGTTTTATCGAGGGCGTGTCCGACATCCACCTCGCGTTATCGGGCTTGGCATTGGCCGCCGCCCGCATATTCTGAGGCGGGAGTAACGCGCCGGATCGTGCCGCGCACTTCGTGGGCGGCCGGCGCACAGCCTCCCAGCCTGCACCATCGGCATCGCTCCGCACACGACAAGGACGAACGTGAAGATGCGCCTCTCGATGAAGACCGTGCGGATGCTTGCGCTTGGCGGCGGCGTGCTGCTGTCGGTGATCGGCATCCGCTTTCTCGTGGTTCCCGAGCAGGCGGCGCGCACGTTCGGGCTGGCCAAGGATCTGGTCGGCACGGAACTGCACGACGTCATCGCGCTGCGTGATCTATGGCTCGGTCTGCTCGCCATAGCGCTGGCGTGGCTGAAGGAGTGGCGGGCGCTGGCGCTGTGGTTCGGATTCGGCGCCGGTGTCTGCTTTGGCGACGCGATGATCGCTGCAACCTCGGGCGGCCGTCCTGCGCCGGTGCTTTTCCACATGATTTGCGGGCTTGCCTGCGCGGTGCTGGCGCGGGCGAGCTGGTATTTTGGCGCGTCGCCCGACCGTGGCGATGATACCGCGTGATCGCCAGCTACGGCGCCCGGCGGCGACCCCGCCGAATTGGCCATCTGGTCTGCCGGCATGGCTCGATAAGCACGGTTGCAAACACGGTCGACGACCAAGGCCCTTTCGCGCGGCTTCGCTTAACCTAAGCCGTCGAGGCGGGCTTTGCGCGGCCATAAAGCGTTGCTAGAAGAGCAACCGTAGGCGGAAGGAGATCGGCGTTGCCCGCGCACGCCATTTGCCGCCCCCGAGCGACCCGGAGAACGCCCCATGTACGTGATGGACAACCTGTTCCTGCTTGCCGTTGCAGCCTTCGGCTGGGGCCTGAGCCTCACCACGTACCGGCTGTTCGCGCGCTCCAACGGGTGGCCGATGGGGGCATTGCAGGCCGATTTGCCGGCTATTCCGGTCTTGATCGGGCTCGGCGGACTGATTGCAGGCCTGTTGTTTGCGACCGCGCGCGGCGCCGAGGATGGCGGCTGGGTGATCGTGGCGTTCGGCGTTCTGCTGGCGGTCGTGTGGACCGGCTTCCTGCGCGTTGGCTCGCAGGTGGCCCTTTTCCTGGTGCCGATTGCGACGTTCCTGCTGCTGCTCGGCTGGCTGTCGGTGCCGCTTGGCTATTCCGAGCGCAAGTGGGCCACCGAACAGCCGACCGAAACGCTGCGCCGGCGCGGCATCATCAAGCCTGAAGAGCCCGCGGCCGCTGAGCCGTCAACGCCCCAGACTCAGCCCTGACGCACGCACAATTCTGACGGCGCTCAGCGCCCCTGCCGCGGCGCGCAATTGGTCGCACCGCCGTCCCGCCTGTCGTTGTTCCCTCAGCCTTTGGTGCTGACGCGGGCGACTTGCTTTGATCCCCCGATCCACGTAGTTGAAAGCCCACGATTTGCGAGGGGCCAGGTTCAGCGCGCCGACATCTGTTGATGTTGTGCACGGTATGCTGCGGTGCGATATTGCGCACGTCAGACCGAATCGTCCCCGCGTGTTGGTCTCGAGGAGCCACCGATGGCCGTCCGCCGCCTGCATCCAGATCAGCCGCCCCATTTCGGCTTCACGCCTGAGAATTTGGCGTGGGCCCAAGCGCAGATCGCAAAGTTTCCGCCGGGCAAGCAGGCGTCCGCGATCATTCCGTTGCTGTGGCGCGCGCAGGAGCAAGCAGGCTGGCTCTCTGAGCCGGCGATCCGCGCCGTTTGCGACATGCTTGGCATGGCGCACATTCGCGGCCTTGAGATCGCGACGTTCTACACGATGTTCCAACTCGCGCCTGTTGGCCGCCTGGCACACGTTCAGGTCTGCGGCACCACGCCCTGCATGCTGCGCGGCGCCGGGGCGCTGATCGACGTCTGCAAGAACCGCATTCATGAAGCGCCGCACCACCTCTCCGACGACGGCACGTTTTCATGGGAAGAAGTCGAGTGTCTGGGCTCGTGCGCGAACGCCCCGATGATCCAGATCGGCAAAGACACGTTCGAGGATCTGACCGCCGCCGACATGGAGGGGCTGCTCGACGCCTTCGCCGCCAGTCGCGATGTGACGCCTGGATCGCAAAGCGGGCGCAAGGCGTCGTGCCCGGCAGGCGGCCCAACGAGCCTTACCGATGCCACGCTTTATGACGGCTCAACCGTCGGCCAATGGCGCAAGCGCTTCACCGAGACGGCGGGCGAAGGCGTGGCGGCTGGTGCCGTGTCTGCAGCAAATGCAGCGCCTCAGACGCCGCCGGCAGCGACCGCCGCGCCGGCCGTCAACACAGGTGCGCTGGCTGCCATGGCGAACGCCGGCCTCGTCAAGGATCTGGAATCGCGATCGAGCGGCAAGGCGCTGTCCGCCGACGAACTCGAACGCATGAAGGCGACGTCTGTCACGCGCGCGCCGATGGCAGCGGCCTCAGGTGCCGGCGAAACCGCCTCTATCTCCTCGGATGCCGTCGGCAAGCCGGTGCTCCTCACTGCGCCGCGCGATGGCAAGGGCGATGATCTCGGCCTCATCTGGGGCGTTGCCGATAAGCTCGCCGAACGGCTGAATGCCATGGGCATCTGGCACTTCGATCAGATCGCAGGCTGGACCGCCGCCAACATCGCGTGGTTCGAGAATGAAATGACCGGCTTCAAAGGCCGTGTCGCCCGCGACAAGTGGATCGAGCAGTGTCAGAAACTGGCGACCGGCTGGCGTCCCGACAGCGATGTCGGCGAACGTCCGAAAGGGTAGGCCGGCACCATGGAACGCGAATTGACACGGCTCGCGATCGAACTCGAACTGCCGGCGTCCGGCGGTCCGGTGTGGTTCTATCCGGGCGCGACGACGCGCGGCGGGCGTGATGGTCTGCTTTTGCGCGTGCTCGATACCGATGGCGACACCCGGCTATGCATGGTCGCCTCCAACGACGATACGCCCTATTCGGGCCCGCTCGAAATGCCCGACAACACGCATTTCTACGCCAATGGCATGCTGATGAGTTATGACGATCCGGCGGTATGCGAAGACGTCGGCGTGTGGCCGGTGGTCGACGGGCGCTGGACGCCATCCAACAACATCATCGTCTTTCACGATCACACAGCCGCCGTTGCCTTTGGGCCGCGCGGGCGCGCTTGGGCCTCCGACCGGCTGGTTCTGGACGGGCTCGTCGTTGAAGACATCACCGAGGATGTGGTCCGTTTCGTCGGCTACACGTTCACGGATACAGACATCGCAGTGAAGTCGCATCGCGTGGCGCTGAGCGTCACGAGCGGCGACGTGGTGGACGGCAAGACTTTTTCAGGCGAACGCCCATGCTAGCAGACAGCGACCGCATCTTCCGCAACCTCTATGGCTTCCACGATGTGGGGCTGAAGGGCGCCATGCGCCGCGGCGCCTGGGACGGCACCAAGCTGTTCATCGACAAGGGCCACGACTGGATCATCAACGAGGTCAAAGCCTCCGGCCTGCGCGGGCGCGGCGGTGCCGGCTTTCCGACCGGTCTCAAATGGTCGTTCATGCCAAAGAGCGATCCGCGTCCGAGCTATCTTGTCATCAACGCCGACGAGAGCGAGCCGGGCTCGTGCAAAGATCGCGAGATCCTGCGCCATGACCCGCATCTTCTGATCGAGGGCGCCTTGCTGGCCGCCTTCGCGATGCGCGCGCATACCTGCTACATCTACGTGCGCGGCGAATTCATCCGCGAGCGCGAGGCGCTGCAGCGTGCCATCGACGAAGCCTATGAGGCCCGGCTCATCGGCAAGGGCAACGTGCACGGCTGGGATCTCGATGTGTTCGTGCATCACGGTGCCGGCGCCTACATCTGCGGCGAAGAGACGGCGCTGCTGGAAAGCCTGGAAGGCAAGAAGGGGCAGCCGCGCCTGAAGCCGCCGTTCCCTGCCAATTCCGGTCTCTATGGCGCGCCGACGACGATCAACAACGTCGAGAGCATCGCAGTTGCCGGCGATATTCTGCGTCGCGGCGCGACGTGGTTCGCCTCGCTCGGGCTGCCGAACAATACCGGCACCAAGCTCTTCCAGATATCGGGCCACGTCGAGCGCCCGTGCGTCGTCGAAGAAGAAATGGGCATTCCGATGCGCGAGCTGATCGACCGGCATTGCGGCGGCGTGCGCGGCGGCTGGGACAATCTTCTGGCCGTCATCCCGGGCGGTTCGTCGGTGCGCTGCATCACGGCCGAACAAGCTAGCGGCGTGACCATGGATTTCGACGCGCTCGGCAAGCTCGGATCGGGACTTGGCACCGCGGCCGTGATCGTCATGGACAAATCAACCGACATCATCGCTGCCATCCGCCGCATCGCCTATTTCTACAAGCACGAAAGCTGCGGCCAGTGCACGCCGTGCCGCGAGGGAACGGGCTGGATGTGGCGCGTGCTTGAACGCATGGAACGCGGGCAGGCGGAAAAGCGCGAAATCGATCTGTTGTTCGAAGTGTCGAAGCAAATTGAAGGGCACACGATTTGCGCGCTGGGCGACGCCGCGGCGTGGCCGGTGCAGGGCCTGATCCGGGCATTCCGCCCCGTGATCGAGGCGCGCATCGACCAGTATCAGGCCCGGCACGCGCGCACGGCGGCGGAGTAATTCGACATGACCAAGAAACTCATCATCGATGGCGCCGAGATCGAGGTCGAAGATCACCTCACATTGCTGCAGGCGTGCGAGCAGGCGGGCGCCGAGATCCCGCGCTTTTGCTATCACGAGCGGCTGTCGATTGCCGGCAATTGCCGTATGTGCCTCGTCGAAGTGCAGGGCGTTTTGAAGCCGACGGCCTCGTGCGCGATGGGCGTTTCTGATCTGCCGCCGAACAAGGACGGCTCGCCGAAAGTGATTTCGACGAAGAGCCCGCTGGTCAAGAAGGCCCGCGAAGGCGTCATGGAATTTCTGCTGATCAATCATCCGCTCGATTGTCCGATCTGCGATCAGGGTGGCGAATGCGATCTGCAGGATCAGGCCATGGCGTTCGGCATCGGCGGCTCGCGCTATCAAGAAAACAAGCGCGCGGTTGAAGAGAAGAATATCGGCCCGCTCATCAAGACGATGATGACGCGCTGCATCCACTGCACGCGCTGCGTGCGCTACATGACGGAAGTCGCAGGCGTCGAGGAACTCGGCCTCATCAGCCGCGGCGAAGATGCGGAAATCACGACGTACCTCGAACACGGCATCATGTCCGAGATGAGCGCCAACGTGGTCGATCTCTGTCCGGTCGGCGCGCTGACGCATCGGCCGTGGGC
>JBOFCQ010000324.1:0-2542 GCA_051646145.1 Hyphomicrobium sp. | reverse complement strand
TTGGCATCGACTTCGAAATGTTCGGCAAGGATCACCAGACCAACGCCGTCGTCTACGACAAGATCTGCGAAATACTGGGCGGCGTGCCGCCACATCATTTCGTCTATGAACTGTTCCTCGATGAAATCGGCCAGAAGATCTCAAAGTCCAAGGGCAACGGCCTGACCATCGATCAGTGGCTGACCTATGCGACGCCTGAAAGTCTGGCGCTCTACATGTTCCAGAAACCACGCACGGCGAAGAAGCTCTACTTTGACGTCATTCCGCGCGCCGTCGATGAATACCTGCAGTTCCTCGCCGCGTTTCCAACTCAGGACGGCAAGCAGAAGCTCGACAACCCCGTGTTTCACATCCACGCAGGCGCACCGCCGGCGGCTGAGTTGCCGGTCACGTTCGCGTTGCTGCTCAATCTGGTTTCGGCCTCGAACGCCCACGACAAGAGCGTGCTGTGGGGCTTCATCCGCCGCATCGCGCCCGACGCCACACCCGAGAAGCATCCGCTCCTCGACCAACTCGTCGGCTATGCCATCCGCTACTACGACGACTTCGTGAAGCCGGAAAAGAAGTTCCGCGAGCCGACCGCCGAGGAACGCGCCGCACTGACTGCCCTGGAAAAAGCGCTGTCGTCGGTTGCGCCCGGCACATCGGCGGAAGAGTTGCAGAACCTGGTCTTCGATGCCGGTAAGGCGAACGGCTACACCAAGGAAACGCTGCGCTCGTGGTTCCAGGCCATTTACGAGGTGCTGCTCGGCTCAAGCCAGGGCCCGCGCTTCGGCTCGTTCATTGCACTTTATGGCGTCGATGAAACGCGCGCACTCATCACACGGGCGCTGGCAGAAAAGCGCGCGGCCTGAAGGCTCATAACGTCAGGCTCCGCATGTCGAGATAGCAAAACGCGCGATGCCGGCCGCGATACCGGCTCATGCGGGCGGCGCTGTTGGCTGTAATGCGTTCACTGCCTATGCCAGAACCGGCGCATCTGCCGGCTTGGCCGCAGGGTTCGCCGCGCGCGGCATGCTGCGCGGCGCGGGCAGGTCGATGCGCCAGGTCTTGCGGATCAACTCAAAGAGATGCTCTTCGCGCGCCTCGATCTCGAAGCGCCGCCATTCCTGGCATTCGAGCACGCCGCGCGTTATCGGCAGAATGGGCAAGCCGTCGCGCGCATCCGCGAACACCTGCTTTTTCGCTTCGAACGACGCGTTCTTGGCGCGATCGTTCTGCCCTTTGGTGATCAGCACCAGATTGCCGAGGCTTTCCGTGCACACGGCGCGCTCGTCATTGGTCGGGAACCACGTCATCCACTCACTCGTCCGCGACGGACGCTGCGGCAGCACATGCTCGATGGTGTAGGTCTCCGGCACGGCGGGTATCAAGGTGCCGTCCATCTCGTCACCGAGACGCATCAGAACCAGCTTGCACACCTTCTGATTGCGCTCATGCAGATCCTTGAGATGGAAGGCGATGTTGCGCACTTCATCGCGCGTGATCTGAAAGACCTCGTGGTCGGGACCAGGCGTCGCGCCCGAGCGGATCGCGTCCGCCACCGCAGCAAGACGCCGGCTGCGCTTTTGCACGCCAAGGCACAACAGCCGCAGCAAATGCGACAGCCGGTCGATTTCCGCGAGCAGCGCGACGGTCCGCTCCGGCGTCGCGGCGCGATCGCGCAAGGCGAGCATCGCGGCAGGCGCCCAATCGCCATCGGCAAGGCGATTGAGATAGGTCAGGTAGCGCCGCATATCACGCGTCAGCCCGAGTGCCGGATCGTCTGAATTGACACGGATGGCCGCATAGGCGTCGGCCAGCGGCAGGAAGGCTTTTTCCAGAAACGGCTCGGGCCCGCCCTCTTCGGCCATGACGGCGCGGACGGCCGACACCACCTGCGGACGGGTGTGGCCATAGATCGTGCGCAAGTGCGTGAAGAATTTCTCGAATTCGTCGCCGACGCGATGGCTGGCGCCATCCCATTCGCGCGCCGCCCAATCAATCTTGTTGGCCGGCAGGCGGCTCAGCACGTCGGCTTTCAGAATGTCGTTCTTCTGCAATTTCTTGCCGCGCTCGTTCAGCACCACGAACATGCGATGCGCGCGGTCGATGTCGTGGCTGAGGATGACGGCCACCTCGCACCGCTCGGCCACATACTCGAAAAGCTGGGCGCGATCCGCGTCGCTCCATCTCTTCAATTCGGTGACGAAATGATTACGGGCCGCCAGAATCGCGTTCTCGCTTTCCGAGAGCGGCCGGTCGGGCGGATCGAGCAAGCTGCCGCCCGGCGCCATGACGTAGCTTTCAAAAAAGCCGCGTTCACGTGTGGCGATGTGCAGGCGCCGCCGCTCGGTGCGGAAGAAGCGCGTGCCGACCTCGGCCATCATCATTTTGGCGACGCGGCGGCCGACCGGCTTCTTCGGGCTCTCTTCCAGATCGCGCAGTACGGCGAACAGCGTCACCAGCGTGACCAGGCGCTGCTGACCGTCGACGACGTCGAACTCACGGCCGCTGACCTTCGCCGAAATGACGGCCGGCGGGCCGCCGCTTGAATCCATCA
>JBOFCQ010000255.1:0-5950 GCA_051646145.1 Hyphomicrobium sp. | reverse complement strand
GTCCGGCTTGTCGGAGCCGTATTTGCGAATGGCGTCATCATAGGGAATGCGCGGCCAGCCGTTCGTCACAGGCTTGCCTTCCGCGAATTCTTCAAAAATGCCGGTGATGACCGGCTCCATCGCCTGGAAGATATCTTCCTGCTCGACGAAGCTCATTTCGAGATCGAGCTGATAGAACTCGCCCGGCAGGCGGTCGGCGCGCGGATCTTCATCGCGGAAGCACGGCGCAATCTGGAAGTAGCGGTCGAACCCCGAGACCATCAAAAGCTGCTTGTACTGCTGCGGCGCCTGCGGCAACGCATAGAACTTGCCTGGATGAATGCGGCTCGGCACCAAAAAGTCGCGAGCGCCTTCAGGGCTCGACGCGGTGAGGATCGGCGTCGAGAATTCGAAGAACCCAGCATCCGACATGCGCCGCCGCATCGACGAAATGACGGCCAGTCGCGTCATGATGTTCTTGTGCAGCGTCTCGCGCCGAAGATCCAGGAAGCGGTATTGCAGGCGCAGATCTTCCGGGTAGTCGGGCTCACCGAACACCGGGATCGGCAATTCCTTGGCCACCGAGAGCACTTCGATTTCTGTTGCGTAAATTTCGATGTCGCCCGTCGGCAGATCGGCGTTCGTCGTGCCGCCCGGACGCTCGCGCACCGCGCCGTCGACGCGGATCACCCACTCCGAGCGCACGGCTTCCGCCGCCTTGAATGCCTTGGAATCCGGATCGACGACAACCTGCGTCAGGCCGTAATGGTCGCGCAAATCGATGAACAGCACGCCGCCGTGGTCGCGCACGCGGTGCACCCAGCCCGAGAGGCGGATGGCATTGCCCGTGTCGCCTTTGCGCAGCGCGCCACACGTGTGCGAGCGATAACGATGCAGCGTGCCGCCAGTGTTCGCGGCGCCTTTGTGCCCAGCCTCGGCCATGGCCTCTATCCTCAATCGAAAATCAGGGGAATCGAGGCGGAAAAGCGCATGTGGCCGAGGGAATGTCAAGAATGATGCGGCGCCGTTGCCCAGCACCGCATCAAAACGTTCGAACCTGTCGCTCTGCAATGGAAATCGGCTGAAATTTTCAGCCGGTCAGAGGTTGAAATCCTCGCTTGAAAGCGTGAGCAGACCACTGAGCTGGATCTGGAAATCCGCCGCGCCATCGCCGTTGGTATCGCCCTCGATCAGCGTCCAGCCGTTGGCGACATCCTGCGTGTAATGCAGTTGCCCCGCGACGTTCGAGAACGCCGCCGTACCGATGAACGTGAATTCCTGGTCGCCCGCTGCCAACCCCGACGCATCGATGTTGCGCAGGTCCATATCGTCGATGTTGACCTGGAAATCGGTGATGATATCGCGCGCGCCGACGCCGACGCCCGTATCGCCATTGGCGAAGTTGAACTCGTCCGCACCTGCGCCACCGGTCAGAAAATCGACGCCGGCACCGCCGTCGAGTTCGTCATTTCCGGCGCGGCCGTTCAGGCGGTCGTTGCCCGCGCCACCGTTGAGTTCGTCGATGCCAGCGCCGCCATCGAGCACGTCAGCGCCCGAGCCGCCGTTCAGTTCGTCGTTGCCCGCTTCACCGAACAGGCGGTCGTTGCCGGCGTCACCGAAGAGTTCGTCGAAGCCGACGCCGCCCTTCAGCGTATCGTTGCCGATGCCGCCGCGCATATCGTCCGCGCCCTGCCCGCCGAAGCCTTTGTCGTCGCCGATGCCGCCGAAGATATCGTCATTGCCGTTGCCGCCGAACAGCCGATCGTCGCCCGTGCCGCCGAAAATGTCGTCGTTGCCGTTGCCGCCGTTGAGCGTGTCGTCACCGCCGTTGCCGCTCAGAAAATCGTCGGATGTGCCGCCAGAGAACGTGTCGTCGTTCTGCGTACCGCGCTTGCGAGCCATCTATCGTCTCCATGTCTTAAAGTATGCCAGCCCTTGGGTTTGGCCGATTTGAGTTCGGAACCCCGCACCATGGCGGCGATCCACCTTGTGGTTCGATTGCGGCAACTTAGGCGGCCGATCCTGACACTGGACTGACGCCGGAAATGCCGGCCAGCTATGATCAAATAGCGCTCGCCGATGCGCACACCGCGCACCGGCTGCTTATGGCGCCGCGAGGCAAAAGGGGTCGCACGGCTCAGCCGTGCGCGCATCCCAAGTGCCGCGCATAAAACAACGCTTACAGAATGAAATCGCCTTTCGTCAGGCCGATGATGCCCTTCAATGCGATCTGCACGTCGGCGACGCGATCGCCGTTTGTATCGGCTTCAACCAGCGTCAGGTCATTCGCCGTGCCGGGCCGATTGATGTGCTTTTGGTGCAGTTCACCGGCATTCCCCGAAAAGGCTGCAGAGCCGCGCCAGATGAAGGCGTTGTTGCCGGCCGCATTCGAGCGCGCATCGATGGTCGACAGATCGATATCGTCCACAGCGCGCTGGAAGCCGATGATGGTGTCACGCAGCGCCGTTCCGCGCCCGCTATCGGACGTGGCGTCGAAGTCGAACACATCGCGGCCCGTGCCGCCGTTCAGCGTATCGCGGCCGCCATCGCCGTTGAGGATATCGCGCCCGGCACCGCCAACGAGCGTATTGGCGCCGGCATTGCCGGTCAGGCGATTGTTGCCGCTGGTGCCTGTGCCGTTCAGCGCCGAAATGCCAAGCAGCACGAGATTTGCGGCACCCGCGCCAAGTTCCGTCGTGCCCGATGACATGACGGTCGATTGCCCGACGAGATCGACTTTGATGCTGCCGCTGCCGTGAACCGTTGCCGAGACCGGCGCGGCCAATCCACCGCCTGAGAACGTGACGCCATGCGTCGTGCCGGCGGTTGCAGTGGCGTAGCCGCCCGCCGCACCTGTTGCCGTCGACGTGGCACCGCCGCTGCCGGTAACGCTGACAGAGATGCCGCCGCGCCCCTCGCCGATGTCGTAGAACTGGTCGCGATCGACATCGTTGATGGCAACGCCGGTGACAAACAGCGCGTCATTGGAACCGGCGAACTTCTGCGTCACGAGCACGGAATCGAAGGTGGTGCCGTTGCTGGTAAAGAGGCCGGTATCGACAGCCGCGCCGAGCTCTCGAAACTGCACGTTCATGAAGTTCTGGCGATGAAACGGGCTCTCATACAGGTTGTCGTGCGCCTGCTGGGTGAGTTGGCGTACATCGAGCGGCGCAAACGATCCGATCCATCCGATGTTTTCACCAAGCAACGTGGTCGAGGTGATCGTGTACCCGGCATTAGTGGCCCGGGACGAGGGCGTGCCGTCGCCAATGCCCTGATGGTCGAACAGATCGACCGCGAACATATGCTGATTGTGAGCGCGCGAGGCGTCGAGCAGAAAGCCGTTCGGTGCGAGCGGCTGCTTTGCCGCCGTCGAAATGGTGCCCGGCGACAGCCCGTTGTTGAGATCGATGCCCTGCCGTACCGCTTCGGCACGCGGATCGAGACGGGCCCGGTTGATGAGTTCGAGCATCAATTGATCGAAGACGGTCAATTCACCCACGAGATTGCCTCCCAATTCCGCAAAACGCGATGCGCCGGCCCCAAGCGGCGGCCGACGCCCGACAATATCCGACCATTGTAGCGAGATTGGCGGCGAAAGTTGAATGCAGGGCGTGCCGAAAAGCTAAAATTTTAGGGTTTCGGCCGCCGGCCCTGGGGCAAGCACAGGTTGGTCCCGCACCTTGGACAGAACCTCGGGCTGAACCTCTGGCTGAACCTGGGCCCGAACCTTGGCCCGAACCTACGACTGAACCTTGGGTCAACCCTCCGGCCCGCCAGCCCGCCCGCTAAGCCGCCGTCGCCGCTTAAGGTACGGGAACGAAGCGTCAAAATGCTCGCGGCCCAGTGACCTTTGGGTACGCGACAAACGCCGCACGTTGGGCTATAGCCGCTGGCATCATGCACGTCATTTCAGCGACCGACGCTCTTCACACGTTCTGCAAAACCTTGTCCGCCGACGATTTCGTCACCGTGGACACGGAGTTTCTGCGCGAGCAAACCTACTGGCCGCAGCTCTGCCTCATCCAGTTGGCCGGCCCATCGGGCGAAGCCATTGTCGATCCGATGGCGCCTGGCCTTGATCTTGGCCCGTTCTTCGACCTGATGGCCGACACCGGTATCGTCAAGGTCTTTCACGCCGCCCGTCAGGACATCGAAATCGCCTTCGCCAAGACCGGTGCCGTGCCGACGCCCGTGTTCGACACGCAAATAGCGGCCATGGTCTGCGGTTTCGGCGAGAGCATCAGCTACGTCAATCTGGTCAAGAAGATCACGGGCGCCGATATCGACAAGTCGTCGCGCTTCACCGATTGGAGCCGGCGACCGCTGACCGACAAACAGCTCACCTATGCGCTCGGCGACGTCACGCATCTGCGCGACGTGTACAAGTCGCTGCGCCGCGACATCGAACAGTCGGGCCGCATGTCGTGGCTCGACGAGGAAATGTCGTCGCTGACCAATCCCGCCACTTACGACACGGAACCCGAGCGCGCCTGGCAGCGCCTCAAGGTGCGCGTCAAGGGCAAGAAGTCGTTGGCCGTTCTGATAGAGCTTGCAGCATGGCGCGAACGCCTGGCGCAATCTCAGGACGTGCCGCGCGGACGCATTCTGCGCGATGAAGCGCTCTACGACATCGCCAATCAGTTGCCAGCGAGCGCCGAGGCGCTCGGTGCACTGCGCACGCTGTCGGATGGCTTCAGCCGCTCGCACCGTGCGCGCGACATCATCGAAGCGGTGAAGCGCGGCGTTGAGCGCGATCCCAAATTGCTGCCGAAACTCGATCGCAACGATCCGCTCTCGGCCCAGGCGTCGGCGACACTCGAACTGCTGAAAGTGCTGCTGCGCTCTGCCGCCGCCGACCATGGCGTGGCGCCGCGCCTGATCGCGGACAGCGAAGATCTGGAACGGCTGGCCGTCGAAAAAGAGCCGGATATCGCGGCGCTGAAAGGCTGGCGCCGGCAGTTATTCGGTGAAGCCGCGCTGCGTTTGAAGCGCGGCGAACTGGCGCTGACGCTGCTCAATGGCGAAGTGAAAGCCGTTGCCGCGGCCGCCGCCGCTGAGGCAAATCCGGTCGACGCCTGATCTTTAAGTGATGCAGCGCTGATCCACGGCCAACTTCGCATGCACACGCGCAGTGTCAGCTCTTGCGGCCCGGATCGTAGGCGTTCTTCTGGCGCCATTCCGAGAAAAAATAGCTGAGGCTGTCGTCGATCACGTCCGGCAGCACGATTTTGACGCTGACCAATTCATCGCCAACGGTCCCCGTCGTCCGGTTCGCGACGCCCTTGCCCTTCAAGCGGAACGTTTTGCCGGAACTCGTGCCCTTCGGCAGCGTCAGTTGCACGCGGCCCGTCGGCGTCGGCGCTTCGACCTTCGCGCCGAGCACCGCTTCATCGATGGTGATCGGCAATTCCACCAGGATATCGTCGCCCTGCCGTTTGAACAGCGGATGCGGGCGCACGCGCACTTCGACCAATGCATCGCCCGACGGGCCGCCGTTGCTGCCCGCACTGCCCTTGCCCTTGAGGCGCAACACCTGGCTGTCCGTCACGCCTTCGGGAACGGTGAGATCGAGAACGCCGCCGTCGGGCAGCGTCACGCGCTTCTTTGCGCCGGTGATCGATTCCAAAAACTCGACGTCGAGAGTGTAGCGCAGGTCCTGCCCGCGCGCGGCAAAGCCGCGACCGCCTGTCCGCCCGCCGCGCCCCTGTCCGAAGACGTCGGAGAAGATATCGGAAAAGCCGAACTCGTCGTCGAGGCCGCCCTGCGTGCGCGCCCGCGGACCGCGCGCCCCTTGCGGGTTGCGCCACTGGGGCCGGGTCGCCTCGCCCTTGGCGTCGATCTCGCCTGAATCATACTGACGGCGCTTTTCGGCATCGCCGAGAATATCGTTGGCCGCGTTGATGCGCTTGAACGTCTCCGCCGCCCCGGCGTTGCCGGGGTTCAAGTCTGGGTGGTGGGTCTTGGCCAG
>JBOFCQ010000233.1:0-3783 GCA_051646145.1 Hyphomicrobium sp. | reverse complement strand
GGTCAAGTCGTCATCATCGACGAATTCACGGGCCGCATGATGCCCGGCCGGCGCTATTCGGAAGGCCTGCATCAGGCACTCGAAGCGAACGAGCGCGTCGAGATCCAGCCTGAGACCCAGACGCTGGCATCGATCACCTTCCAGAATTATTTCCGCCTCTATGACAAGCTCGCCGGCATGACCGGCACGGCCATGACCGAAGCCAGCGAGTTCATGGACATCTACAGTCTCGAAGTTATCGAGATCCCAACGAACGTCACCGTCAAGCGTCACGACGAGGATGACGAGATCTGTCGTTCGCAGCGCGAGAAGCTCGCGGCCATCGTGCTGTCGATTGCGGAAGCGAGCGAAGCCGGCCAGCCGATCCTCGTGGGTACGACGTCGATTGAGAAGTCGGAACAGCTCTCGGCGCTGCTCAAAGACCAGGATTACTTCCGCAAGCTCGGCCAATCGCTGCTTGATCAGGCGGGCGCCTTGAAGCCCAAGGAAGAAGAGCTGAAGAAGTATCTGACGCAATCGGGTGAACGCCTGCTTGCCTTGGCTGACAAAGCGCGCGGCAAGGGTGATCCGGTGCCGCATCAGGTTTTGAACGCGCGCTATCACGAACAGGAAGCAAGCATCATTGCGCAGGCGGGTGTGCCCGGCGCGGTGACCATCGCCACCAACATGGCCGGTCGCGGCACCGACATTCAGCTCGGCGGCAACGCGGAATATCGTTTGCGCGACTGGATCAGCGAGCAGACCGCAGCCGGCACGCCGCCGGATGACGCCGCCATCCGCAAACAGCGCGAGGCGTTGACGGCCGACGTGGCCGCCAAGAAGAAGGCGTCGCTCGATGCGGGCGGCCTCTACGTTCTCGCCACCGAACGCCATGAAAGCCGGCGCATCGACAATCAGCTTCGTGGCCGGTCCGGTCGTCAGGGCGACCCCGGCCGCTCGAAATTCTATCTGGCGCTCGACGACGATCTGATGCGCATCTTCGGCTCCGAGCGCATGGACAAGGTGCTGCAGACGCTCGGTCTCAAGGATGGCGAGGCGATCGTCCATCCGTGGATGAACAAATCGCTCGAAACCGCCCAGAAGAAAGTCGAGCAGCGCAACTTTGACATCCGCAAACAGATCCTGAAGTACGACGACGTGATGAATGACCAGCGCAAGGTCATCTTCGAGCAGCGCCTCGACATCATGGGCCAGGACGACGTGTCGGAAACAGTCAAGGACCTGCGCCAGCAACTCGTCGACGAATTCGTCACGCGCCACATCCCGCCGGAAGTCTATGCCGAACAGTGGGACGCCAAGGGTCTGCGCGCGGCCGTCGAGAACGTCTTCGGTCTCGATCTGCCGGTCGAGAGCTGGGCCGCAGAAGAAGGCATTGCCGACCAGGAGCTGAAGGAACGCATCACCAATGCGGTTGAAGCGAAGGCGGACGCCAAGGCCAGCGAACTCGGTAGCGAACTCTACGGTCAGATCGAGAAGATGGTGTTGCTGCAGACGCTCGATCATCTCTGGCGCGAGCATCTGGTGACGCTTGAGCATTTGCGTCAGGTCATCGGCTTCCGCGCCTATGGGCAGCGCGACCCGCTGAATGAATACAAGAGCGAGGCGTTCGTTCTGTTCGAGAACATGCTTGGGCGTCTGCGCGAAGCGGTCACCGGGCAGCTTATGCACGTCGAACTCGCCCCCGCCGATGAGCAGCCGGCCTTGCAGCCCGTCGAATTGCCGCCGATGGAAGCGCATCACATTGATGCGACGACGGGCCTCGACGAGATGGAACCGGATCTGCCGCCCGAGATCGCGCGCGAACTTGAAATGGCGAATGCGGCGCTCAGCGGCGCGCGTCAACGCCGTTTCACGCAGCCGGAACCTGAAAAGCGCCAGCCCATGCAAGTTCGTGCAAAAGAGGGCGCGCTTGATCCTAAAGATGCGGCCACGTGGGGAAGAGTTTCGCGCAATGCGCTGTGTCCCTGCGGCTCAGGCAAGAAGTACAAACACTGTCACGGTAAATTGGACTGACGGGCGCGCGGGTTGTGATACTCGGGTTCAAATGGGTGGATTAGGTTAGTTCGTGCGCATTCTAGGTCTGGTAGGCGCGACGCACGACAGCGGCATAGCCATTCTCGAAAATGGCCGTATCGATGTCGTAATCGAGGAAGAACGTTTGCGCCGCGAAAAGCGGACCAAGCGCTTCCCGAGGCTTGCGCTGATTTCGACGATGGGCGCCGACGGCCGAGGCCTCGAGCACATCGACGCCATCGTGACGCCGTGGGATGTGCGCAAGCTGCGCAAGAGTTTCCTGAAGGCGGTGTTCGGCCGGCCGCCGATGAGTTTCAATCTGCTGCCGCAGCGTTCGCATTCCCCGCAGGCGAACGAGATCGCCATTCTCAATACATTTCTGATGCACAAGCTGCGGCGCGAGTTTCCGCTGGCACGGCCGCCGCGCATCATCAACGTTGGACACCACGATTCCCACGCGGCCGCATTCTTCGTATCGCCGTTCGAGGACGCAGCCGTGCTGGTCATGGACGGCTACGGCGATGACGCCGCGACGAGTGTTTACAGTGGCCGCGGAAACCGGCTCGAACGGCAATGGAATTCGTCGTTCTTCAATTCGATCGGCATGGTCTACACGTTCGTCACCGATTACCTCGGATTCAAGGGGTTGGCCGACGAAGGCAAGGTCATGGCGCTGGCGGCTTATGGCGAGCGCACATTCGTCGAACGCTTTCGCGATCTGATCACGCTGACGGCCGACGGCCGCTACATCGTCAACATGGATTACTTCTCGTTCGATACGCACGGCGAGATCCGTCCGCTGAAGAAGAAATTCTACGATACGTTCGGCCCGCCGCGCCTGCCCGGCGAGGCCATCGATGATCGCCACCGTGCCGTCGCCTTTGCCCTGCAGGCCATCACCGAAGAAGCGATCGTGCACATCGTGCGCGCCATCACGAAGCGCCAGAAGGCCAAGTCGCTGGTCTTCGCAGGCGGCGTGGCGCTGAACTGCGTTGCCAACGCGCGCATCCTCGAGATGACGGATATCGAGCGCGTCTGGGTGCCGCCGGGCGCATCCGATACCGGTACGCCGCTTGGCGCCTGTCTTTGGCACTATCATCAGACGCTCGGCAATCCGCGCGTCTTTGAATTGAAACACGGCTACTGGGGCCTTGAGTATTCAACGGCCGAGATCGATCGCGCCGTGATGGCGGCCGATCTGAAAGCCGACGTGTTGTCCGATGACGATCTCTTCAACCGCGTCGCGCAAGATCTGGCGAGCGGCGGGGTCATCGGCTGGTTCCAGGGCCGCTTCGAAATGGGTCCGCGCGCGCTCGGCAACCGATCGATCCTCGCCGATCCGCGCCGCGCCGACATGCGCGACATCATCAATAGCAAGATCAAGCAGCGCGAGTCGTTCCGGCCGTTCGCGCCGGCGATCCTCGAAGAGCGCGCCAGCGAGTACTTTGCGATTTCACAGCCCGACCCTTTCATGACGATCGCACCGCACTTGCGCCCCGAGCGCGTGGGCGATATTCCGGCCGCCGTCCATGCCGATGGCACCGGCCGCATTCAGACCGTCGCGCGCGACGCCAATCCGCGGTTCTATCGGTTGATCGAGACGTTTGCCGGCATGACGGGTGTGCCCGTATTGCTGAATACGTCGTTCAATCGCCAAGAGCCGATTGTGGCCAGCCCCGCCGAAGCCATTTCCTGCTTCTTGCGGACGAATATGGACGTCGTCGTTATCGGCAATCATTATATCCGCAGGGCTGCCGATTGAGCACATGA
>JBOFCQ010000220.1:0-3762 GCA_051646145.1 Hyphomicrobium sp. | reverse complement strand
CGGCATTTCTTACCCAATTGCTACCTGCCGTCATTTCATAACCGACGTATGCCGCCGCGCGCGCCGCCCGATCAGCGCGGCGACGATGCGCCGGTTCGCGACCACGCAAAACCGATGCACCTATCGAACGGAGACCATCCATGACAAGCCACGCCGACGCACTGAAGAGCCTGCACACGACGCTCATCGACAGCCGCAAGGGCTATGAGGCGGCGCTTGAAAGCGCTGATGGTCGCGGCATGGGCGCGCTCTTTCAAGACATGGTGGCTTTACGTGCGCGTCACGCGACGGAGTTGACCGGCCACCTGACGAAGCTCGGCGAAACGCCGGACGCGGACGGATCGTTCATGGCGACGGTGCACTGGGCCGTGATCAACGTGCGCGCGCTGATCACGGGTCTCGATGAGAGCGTTCTGCCGGGATTGATTGACGGCGAAGAGCGCATTCTCAGCTATTACGACGAGGCCATCGAGGCGGCGCGTAACGCTCCAGACGAGCGCGCCGTGCTCATCGCGCAACGCCAGCAGGTGACGGACAAAATCGCCGGCATGAAGGCCCGTTCGGCCAAGGCTGCGTGAAGCGACGGGTCGTTGCACGCTTCAGTATGTGATGACGACGTCAGCGCTCGGATACGCCCATCGCTGCCGGCGCCGACAGGCCGCCGGTTGATTGGCCGCGCTTAAGCGGCCATCTCGGTTGCGGCGCGCCTGAGGTCGGCGATTTCGCTTTCGAGGGCGTAAGCGTCTTCGGCTTGCGTCAGCGCGCCGTAATAGGTGACGTCCTTGTTCAATTCCTGCACCGCCTGCACGAGGCTCGAGAAATTGTCGAACGCCAGTTTGGCAACGAACTCGAACGCCATCATCTCCCAGACGTTGGCGCCCTGGTGCATCTGACCGGCGGTGATGGTTTTCACGGTGATTTCGGGGCAGGCGTCGTTTTTCAGAAAATTCGTGAGCGCTGGTGCGATCGCGGCCGGCACTTCGATGGCGCCCTTCGGCCATGCCTGGGCATAGGCAGCGCGCTTGAACAGGGCTTCCGCCTGGAAATATTCGTCGAGCGCCGCCTGCACGTCGGGCGTCACGAGGGCTTGCACGTGGCAGCACGGGCGGACTTTGCCTTGAATGAGCAGCATCCGTTTTTTGATGACGAGCCTAGCGGCACTCATGCTTCAGTCCTCACACGCCTAACCGATCCCCAACTTGCGAACGGTAGCGCGGCAAGGTTTACGAACGGGCCTCTCGATCGATAAAAAGCCATCGATTTTTTTGCGCGGTGGCCGGGCTTGTGGCGCGTGCATCGCGCGTGGTTTGGCATATCCGCTGCGTTTCGCCCCGCTTTGGCACGCTCGTCCATGCATCAGGAACACATCGCTTGGTTCAGCGTTCATCGCCTGACTGAGATCTAACCGCGTGCCCTCAAGCACGCGCTGAAACAGAACGGATGAGCTCCCATGGCGATGATCGAGACACAAGACGGCACGCGGCTCTATGTCGACGATTGGGGCCAGGGCAAGCCCATCGTCTTCATTCACGGCTGGCCGCTCTCGGGCGCGATGTGGGAATACCAGATGGTGCCCTTGGCGCGCGCCGGGTTCCGCTGCGTTGCCTATGACCGGCGCGGCTTTGGCCGTTCCGACAAGCCCTATAAGGGTTACGACTATACAACGCTCGGTCGCGATCTCTCGGACGTCCTCGAAGCACTCGAACTCGACGACGTGACGCTCGTTGGCTTTTCGATGGGCGGTGGTGAGGTCGTCAATTTCCTGACCCGATCCGGCAATGCGTCCGCCCGCAAACGTGTGAGCCGCGCTGTGCTGGTCTCCTCCATCGTTCCCTACATGCTGAAGTCCGACAGCAATCCCAACGGCGTTGCGGCGAGCGTCTTTGAGACGATGAAGGCCGGATTGGAAAAGGATCGCCCGGCGTTCCTGACGGATTTTGCGGAGACCTTCTTCGGCGTCGGCACGTTGTCGTCGCCGGTCAGCATGCCGATGTTGGCTGCAAGTTGCGAGGTCGCCATGACGGCGTCTCCCAAGGCAACGCTCGATTGCGTGACGGCGTTCTCGTCCACCGATTTTCGCGCAGCCTGCCCAACGATCGATGTGCCGGTGCTGGTGATCCATGGCGATGCCGACGCCACCGTGCCGATCAAGCCGACGGGCGCGGCAGCCGCGGAACTGATCCCGCATGCGGAGCTCAAAATTTATTCGGGCGCGCCGCATGGGCTGTTCTACACGCACCGCGCCGACCTCAATCGCGACATCGCCGCCTTCGCATCCGAGGGCCGGATCGCCATCGATCAAGCTGCCTGACTGGCCGCGTGACGCGCGCGTGTGCCGATGACAATAGTCGGCCGTTACATGCGTAAAATCCGCGGAGAGGCTGGCCCATACCGCCGGCCTCTGCGTGCGTCTTGCCTGACCCGGCTTGACAGTTCCGGCACAGTGCTTAGAAGCCTCGATCTCATCTCACCTGCGCGGTTGGCAGTGATTGAGAAGGAGGCCCCGATGAGCGACGTGACGCTGACTTTCCCCGATGGCGCGACCCGTAAGGTTGCTGCCGGAACGAGCGGCCTCGATGTCGCCAAAGGCATTTCCCCATCGCTCGCCAAACGCACGGTTGCCATGCAACTCGACGGCGTTCTATGCGATCTCGCCGACCCGATTGCGAGAGATGCCAAAATCAATTTCGTGGCGCGCACCGATGCAGCAGCGCTCGAACTGATCCGTCACGATGCGGCGCACGTGATGGCGGAGTCCGTGCAGGCGCTCTGGCCCGGCACGCAGGTGACCATCGGTCCGGTGATCGACAACGGCTTCTTCTACGATTTCGCCAAGGCCGAGCCGTTTCTGCCGGAAGATCTGGCGAAGATCGAAAAGAAGATGCACGAAATCATCGCCAAGAACGCGCCGTTCACCAAGGAGGAATGGTCGCGCGATCAGGCGAAGGCGTTCTTTCGCGACAAGGGCGAAACGTTCAAGATCGAACTCGTCGATGCCATCCCCGAAGATCAGATCCTGAAGATCTACAAGCAGGGCACGTGGCTCGATCTCTGCCGTGGCCCGCATATGACGTCGACCGGCGCCATCGGCAAAGCGTTCAAGCTGCAAAAGTTCGCGGGCGCCTATTGGCGCGGCGATAGCAACAATCCGCAGTTGCAGCGCATCTATGGCACCGCGTGGGCCAGCCAGGACGAACTCGACGCCTATCTCAAGCAGATCGAGGAAGCGGAAAAGCGCGACCATCGCAAGCTCGGCCGCGAGATGGATCTCTTCCATTTCCAGGAAGAAGCGCCGGGCTCGATCTTCTGGCATCCCAAAGGCTGGACGCTGTTTCAGACGCTCATCAATTACATGCGTCGCCAGCAGCAGCGCGCCGGATATGTCGAAGTCAATTCACCCGACATGATGGAAAAGCACTTCTGGGAACTCTCAGGCCACTGGGAGAACTACGGCGAGAACATGTTTACGACCACGCTGCCCGACGAGCGCGTGTTCTGCTGCAAGCCGATGAACTGTCCGGGTCACGTGCAGATCTACAAGAACGGTCTGAAGAGCTACCGCGATCTGCCGATGAAGATCGCCGAGTTCGGCAAGGTGCACCGCTATGAACCGTCGGGCGCGCTGCACGGCATGCTGCGCGTGCGCCACTTCACGCAGGACGACGCGCACATCTTCATCACCGAAGATCAGATCATGGAGGAATGCCTCAAGATCAACGATCTGATGCTGGCGATCTACAAGGACTTCGGCTTCGAGGATAT
>JBOFCQ010000151.1:0-37877 GCA_051646145.1 Hyphomicrobium sp. | reverse complement strand
GGAGCGGGTGCGTCCGCCGCAGGTGCGGCAGCGGCCGGCGGCGCGTCGGCAGGCGGCGTTTGCTCTTGCGCCAGCGTTGCCGTTGCAACAGCCATCAGGGCGACCACGCTCGTGGCGATGCGCATCGTCGCGGAGAATTTCAGCATTTCAGTTCAGCCCCACCCATCAATCCCATCGCAGCGTCGTGCAGCAGGCACCCCAATGCCCGAAGTCGCACGAGTCGCGTTCGTAAACCCTACCGGCCACAAGACCTCTGTGAGGCCGGAGGGGTCAAGAGACGGTCGAACGACTTTTGTCCTCGCAGAGCGTTCTTGTCGCTGCCGTTGCAAAAAGGCTGCAAAATCCTGGGAATAGACGGGAATAACGCCGCGACTTCACAGGGAATTTTTCCCGAGGCACCGCGTCGGTCGGCGCACCGCAGTTATCGCCGGACGCCCGCTACTGCGCCGTACACGTCCAAATGGCAACGCGCCGGAACCTGTCGATCGCCCGTGCACTGGCTCAGCGCAGCACCTCACGCGCGCCTCGCGACAACTTGACTTGCTGGTGACCATGAAACAGCGCCGTTCTGCCGGGCGACGTACGCTCGTGACATCGCCTAACACGCTGCAAACACGAGCACAGCGGTGGTCATTTCTTCGGCGGGAAGAATTCCCGCTGCGGTGCAAGAGCTAACAATATGATTCCTCGCGAAAATAATCTAAGACGCGGTCGCAGATCGCCTCTATCTAACCGAACTTGAATTTGCTAACTCGCCGCGTGCGGTGCCGTAGGGTGCCAACGACACTCCCAGCGCCCAATCGGGCCGAATTCAATCAGAAGCAGTGAGTCCAAGCGTGTCCAAATCGTTCGCTACTCTCGTCGCTCTTTCAGCCGTATCGATACCGCTGCTTGCTGCGCTGCCCACATCCGCCGCCGATACACCGCCGGGCGGTGTATCGATCGAGTTGAACAAGCTCGAAAGCCACGACAAGGGCTGCCGCGCCTACATGGTTGTCAACAACGCCAGCGACACCACATATCAGTCGTACAAACTCGACCTGGTGCTGTTCCAGGCTGACGGCGTGATCGGCCGGCGCTTCGCGCTCGATCTGTCGCCGCTTCGACCGCAGAAGAAGACGGTCAAGCTGTTCGAACTCGACGCGATGGCGTGCGACAAGATTGGATCGTTCCTCATCAACGATGTGATGGAATGCAAGACCGACGCCGGTGCCGCCAGCGATTGCCTCAAGGGCCTGGCGACCTCGTCGCTCACCACAGTTCAGATTTCTAAGTAAGTGAGGATCGCGTGAACGAAGTTGTTGCGGAAGCCGGCCGCGATCTGTCGATCATGGGCCTGTTCAATCACGCTGATATCGTCGTCAAATCCATCATGATTGGTTTGCTCATTGCGTCGATCGTGTCGTGGGCGCTGGCGTTCGAGAAGATGTTTCGCATCTGGCGTTTGAACCGCGAAGTGAAAGACCTCGAACATGCGGCAACGCAGGGCGCACTCGCCGCGCCGCGCCGCTCGGGGCTCATCTCCGGCATCAATGCCGCCGCCGAAACCGAATGGCGCGAAGGCGGACCGAAAACGGAAAGCGGCGAGATCCGCGATCGCCTGGAAGTCGCCATGCGCGGCGCCATGCGCAAGGAATTGAAGGGCATCGAGAAGGGTGTTCCGTTCCTGGCGACGCTCGGCTCCGCGGCGCCCTTCATCGGCCTCTTCGGCACGGTGTGGGGCATCATGCATTCCTTCACCGCCATCGCGCAATCGAAGGACACCAGTCTCGCCGTCGTGGCGCCGGGCATCGCCGAAGCGCTGTTTGCAACGGCGATTGGACTTGCCGCCGCCATTCCCGCGGTCATCGCCTACAATCAGATTGCCGTGGCGCTCGGACGCGCGTCGGACCGCATCGGACAAGCCTTGACCTCGCTCGCCCGCAGCTTGGCGCGGCGCGGCGTCGAAGGGGTTCGCTGACATGGGCATGGCGGCACCCAAGAGCGGCGGCGAGGACGACGGCTATAAGCCGATGGCCGAGATCAACGTCACGCCGTTCGTCGACGTGATGCTGGTGCTGCTCATCATCTTCATGGTGGCCGCGCCGCTGATGGTACAGGGCGTTCCGGTCGATCTGCCGAAAACGTCGGCGGCAAAGCTCGGCCAGATCAAGAAGCCGATGGTCGTCACGCTCGACGGCGAAGGCAATCTCTACATTCGCGACGAGCAGGTGGTGCGCGGCAATCTCGTCAACCGTCTGATGGAAATCCGCGCCACGGAAGGCGGCGAGGGCATCGTCTACGTGCGCGCTGATCGCAAGGTCGCGTACGGCGACGTGATGGAGATCCTCGGGCGCGTCGGCGAATCCGGCTTTGCCCGTGTTTCGTTGCTGTCGCAGCCCGGCCCCGCTTCACAAGCACCGGCTCAGAACTAGGAGGCCCGCGCGATGCCCGCCCGCACCGTTGCCATCATCCTCTCGCTTCTGGCGCACGGCTCGCTGGCGTTCGCCTTGACGCGCCACACCAATGAATCGCGCCTCGAAGCCCTCGACGGCGGCGCTGGCGACGACATGTTCACCGTCGAGCAGGGCATCGCCATCGAAGGCGCCGCCAAGCTCGGCGATGCCATGGAAACCATCGAGACGGCCGAAGTCGTGCCCGTCACGGAAACGCCGCCGCCGCCCCCGCCGGTCGAGGAAGTGAAGCCGCTCGACGAACTGCGCGAAGCCATCACATCTGAAGCCAGCAAGGTCGAAGACAACATCGTCAAGCTCGACGAACCGCCGCCGCCCGATGTCGCGCCGCCGACCCCCGAAGTGGTCGAAGCGCAGGAGCAGCCGCAGCAGGTCGCCATCGTCAGCGAACAAAGCTCCGGCGAAGCGAAAACCGGCGGCAACAGCACCGCGCGTACCGAATACCTCGGCAAGCTGCGCAACGTCCTCGAACGGGCGAAAGTCAATCCGCGCTCGCGCCTCGCGGGCACCGTCGTCGTCAAATTCCAGATCGGGCCGGACGGTCAGTTGATGTCGCGCGAGATCACGACCAGCTCGGGCTCGAAGGTGCTCGATGATGCCGCGGTTGCCGCGCTCGACCGCGCCGCGCCGTTCCCGCCGATGCCCGTCGAAGTGGCCGGCGAACCGATGGTCGTTTCGGTGCCATTCAAATTCATCACGCGCTGATCGATGACGCGCTGAGCCAAAGCGCATCCCGAGACAGCCGGCAATTCCTGGCGAAATTTCGCGACGTCAGTACTCGACTTCGAGCGACAGCTTCAGCGTCGCATCGGGCGTATTCTCATTCAGCCCGAACAGCACACCCGTGCCAATCGAGACAGCCCATTCGCGCGGACCCTCATCGTCATCGCCGTCGCTGAGGCGCACCGGCTCTGACGCACTGTGCACAGGTGCCGCGCCGCCGGAGCGGGTCGGAAAGAACGTGTAGTAGACGACCGGGCCGGCGCGGTGCTGATCGTGATCGCCGAAGAACGCGCGGGCCTCGCTCGGCCGGCCGCTGTCACCGAGACGGTCGACCGTGCCATAGGCTTCCAGCGCCAGCGCCAAGCGTTCCGAGAAGCGGTGCTGCGTCTGTAGGAAATAGGCAAAGTCCCATTTGTCGTCTTCGATGTAGTCGTCTTCGCCAAAGCCGGGCTTGCCGCCGAAGGCGCGCACCAGCGTCAGGTTGGCAATCATCGACCATGGCCCGGACCGGGCTTCAACGATCGGACCGATATAGAATTCGCTCGTGGCGGCGCGCTCGCCGACGGGTGCCCCAAATTCCATGAGCAGGCCGAGACCGATGCCATTGTCGCGCGGCGGCACGAACACCAGCACGCCTTCGACAGCCACCTCGTCGAGCTTCAGCGATCCGAACCGCTCCGCCTCGCGGAACGTGCGCGGATCATCGAGCGCTTCCTGCTCATACTCGATGCCAAGGCGAACGCGGAACCACTCGGTGACGCCGAGTTGCAGCTCCAAAGCTTCGCGCTGCTTGATGACCGTGTTGTCGTCGAACACGGTTTCACCCGGCGCAACCGTTACGCCGCGCCGTTTCGGCTGACCGAACGAATAGGCGTTCTGGCTTTGAAACTCGAAATCTCCGGGCGCCGATTCGAGATCCTTGACCTCGAACTGATTGACCGCCGGGCCAGCCGCTACCGGCGCGAAACCCAATGTTGAGAGCATGCAGACCCACGCAAAGCGGGCAGGCGCGACGCGCATAAAGTGCCTCTAGAATGATCAGCGGGGTCCGCCTGAGAGGTCGAAACCTACCAAAACTTCCCGAGAAGCAGGGAATTTATCCCGATTCCTGCGCGCGCACTCCTTAAAACGTTGCAGGATTGCAACTGAGCCGTCCGCCCTCGCACGAATTGTCATAACGCCCCTGCCCGCGCGCGGTTTTGGAGCAGGCATTAACCTTGGGTTAGCTCGCTCTTCGTAGGCTTTGTGTCGTTAGAAGTGGGCGCAACAAGGCTGGGACATGCTCAACGGAGCCTTCGGTAATCAAAAATCGAACTCCCTGATGAACGAATACGCGTCGCTGCTCGGCGATGCGGTTCTGCGTCATCGCGCCCGCGTGGCCGAGCACTCCGCCCGCATCGAGGCGGAACTCGCGAGCAAAGTGAAATCCGAATTCATCGCCAACATGAGCCATGAGCTGCGCACGCCGCTCAATACGGTCATCGGCTTTTCGAAACTGCTCGCCGAACACAAGCGCCGCACGCTGCCCGACGACGAGATCGTCGAATACGCAACGCTCATCCACGACGCCGCCGGCCATCTCCTGTCGGTCATCAACGACATTCTCGATATTTCGAAGATCCAGAGCGGCCGCTACACGCTCGACGACCGCGAAATCAGCCTCGAAGACATCATTCAGGCGTGCGTGAACTCGTTCCGCCTGATGGCCAGCGAAGCCGGCGTCATCGTCAACACCGTCGTCGCGGTCGACCTGCCGCCCGTGCGCGGCGATGCCGTCAAGCTGCGCCAGATCTTCACCAACATCGTCTCCAACGCCATCAAGTTCACACCGCGCGACGGCACCGTCACCATCGAGGCGCTGCGGGCGACGACCGGCGGCGTTGCCGTGTTCATCCGTGACACCGGCGTCGGCATGACGGACGAAGAAATCCGGATCGCCATGACGCCGTTCGGCCAGGTTGACGCCGGCCGCTCGCGCTGGCGCGAAGGCACGGGCCTCGGCCTGCCGATCGCAAAAGCGCTCGTCGATCTCCATGGCGGGCGCATCGAAATCCGCTCGACGAAAAACCTCGGCACGGAAGTGGCGATCACGCTGCCGTCTCGCAATTCGGTGACCGCCGTCCAAGACATCGACATGGACGCATTCCAACGTGGTGCGCCCTATACGACGAACAACTCGGGAATCTGAAGTCATGCAACTGACGCATCCGTCAAGCGATCGCAATGCGCATCCCGGCGATATTTCCATTGGACGTATCGTGTCCGTCACCGGGTCGAAAGCCATCGTGCTTCTCGACGCCCAGCAGGGCGGCCGCGCCCGCTCGCTGAACGATCGCCCTGAAATGGGCACCCTGCTTGCCATCGACACCGCAACCACGATCGTGCTCGCCATCGTGTCGGCGTTGAGCGTGCCGGTGCCGGCGCAGCGCGACGGCGATAGCGAAATCTGGATCGCAGAACTCGGCCTCGTCGGCGAACTGTGGAAGGCTGACGATCAGAGAACCATCAGCTTCAATCGCGGCGTCACCATCTATCCCGCACTCGGCGACCGCGTGCGCGTCGCTTCGAAGAACGAACTTGAAATCGCCTTCTGCGGCGATACCGCCAAATCGGTGCGCGTCGGCTGCATTCGCCAGGACAGCTCGATCCCGGCTATGGTGCGCGTCGACGATCTGCTCGGCAAGCATTTCGCCATTCTCGGCACCACCGGCACCGGCAAGTCGTGCACCACCGCGCTCATTCTCCGTTCGATCCTCGAGAAGAACCCGGCAGCGCACATCGTGCTGCTCGACCCGCACAACGAATACGCCACCGCGTTCTCGGAATGGGCGGAAGTCATCTCGCCGCGCAACATGCAGTTGCCGTTCTGGCTGCTGACGTTCGAGGAAATCGTCGAGGTTCTGGTCGGCGATCCGAACCGCAAGGCCGAGATTGAAATTCTCCAGGAACTGATCCCGATCGCCAAGAGCCGCTACAGCTCGGGCCGCACCGGCGAAAGCAACAAACTGCGCCGCGGCGTCATCGACACAGGCCGCTACACCGTCGACACGCCGGTTCCCTACCGCATCTCCGACCTGACCAGCCTCATCGACGAGCGCATGGGCAAGCTCGAGAACAAGAAGGATCTGTCGCCGTATCGTCTTCTCAAGAACCACATCGAGACGATTTCGCAGGACGGCCGCTACGCCTTCATGTTCGGCTCGCTCACCATCTACGACGGCATGACCCAGGTGCTCGGCCGCATCTTCCGCGTACCTGTCAACAATAAGCCGATCACCATTCTCGAATTGACCGGCCTGCCGACGGAAATCGTCAACGTCGTTGTCTCGGTGCTGTGCCGCATGACCTTCGACTTCGCACTGTGGAGCGAGGGCCAGGTGCCTGTGACGCTCGTCTGCGAGGAAGCGCATCGCTACGTGCCCGTCAACGCCACGCTCGGCTTCGAGCCGTGCAAGCGCGCCATCGCCAAGATCGCCAAGGAAGGCCGCAAGTACGGCGCTTCGCTGTGCATCGTCACGCAGCGTCCGGCTGAAATCGACCCGACCATCCTCTCACAGTGCAACACCGTGTTCGCGCTGCGCATGGCCAACGACAAGGACCAGGCGATCGTGCAGTCGGCCGTCGCCGACACCGGATCGGGCCTGCTCGAATTCCTGCCCTCGCTCGGTCAGCGCGAAGCCATCGCATTCGGCGACGGCATGTCGCTGCCGGTGCGCATCAAGTTCGATGAGTTGCCGAAGCACGCCCTGCCGCGCTCGTCGACAGCCCGCTTCTCGGAGCGCTGGCAGAAGTCAATTGGCGATGAAGGCTTCCTCGAACAGGTCGTCGACAAGTGGCGCGCCTCGGGCCTCGGCAGCGGCGGCGACATGAGCCAGCAGCTTGCCATGATGGCCGATGCCATGGGCATTCCGGCCGGCGGCGACGTCCCCGAACAGATGGAAGACGACCGCGCCTTCGCGCCGCAAGCGCCGGCCGCGGGCTACCGCGACGACAGCCTTGCAGCCCAGCGCCAGCCCGCTGCTACCGCACCGCTGCAGTTCGGCGCACCGGCCCAGCGCACGCCGTTGCTGCGCAAGGACCAGCCGCCTGCCCAGCCGGCCGGCAATGCCGGCATGGGGTCGCGCCCGCCGTTCCAGGCCAACGAGCGTCGCGGCAGCATTCAGCCGTCGCAGCCCGAAGCCGCAGCCGCCGGCGCACCGGGCAGTTCGCTGCGCTCGCTGCGTGAACGTCTGACACGCGCGCCCGGCTAAGCGCGCGCCGCCGGTTCAAATCCGTGAACGCCTGAACACGCCGCGCCATCCGCATGTTATGGCGCTTCGTTACAGCAACGTCGTATCTCCCGGCGCGCTGTCATTGCGCCTCGGCACGCGCCCGTTTTTTGCCGGTCTTTGCCACGCCCAATTCCGCCACCACGACAAGCCACGCTAGACTAAAGCCGAGAAATGATTCGCGCCGCCCCAAGCTCATCTATAGGCTGCCCATGACCTACCAATATCCGCTGCAGCGGGAGGACAACCGCACGATGTCGACGATTTTTCCGGTGATTTTGTCGGGGGGATCGGGGACCCGCCTTTGGCCGCTGTCGCGCGCCATGTACCCCAAGCAGTTCATCCGGTTCTTCAATGGTCAGAGCGCCACGTTCCTCGGCGCGACGTTGACCCGCCTCAAGACCGAAGCCGGCTTCGCCCAGCCCATCCTTCTGTGCAACAACGATCACCGCTTTCTTGTCCGCGAAGAGATCGAGCGCGCCGGTGTGCAGCCGCGCGCCATCATCCTCGAGCCGATCGCGCGCAACACGGCGCCCGCCATCACTGTTGCGGCACTTGCCGCCCTGCGCGAGAACCCGGCCGCCATCCTCGCCGTGATGCCGTCCGACCATGTCGTCAAGGACGAAGCGCGTTTTGTTGAAGGCATCAAGCGCGCCGCGAAAGTCGCGGCCGGCGGCCATCTCGTCCTGTTCGGCATCACGCCGACCGAACCGCACACCGGCTACGGCTACATCAAGCAGGGTCGCCCGCTCGACGGCTTCAACGGCGGCGCGTTCGCCGTCGAATCGTTCTTCGAAAAGCCCGATATCGCCACCGCCGAAGGCTATCTCGCCAAAGGCGGCTATCTCTGGAACAGCGGCATCTTCGTGCTCAACGCCCGCACCTTCCTCGAGGAAGTCGCGCGCCTTGAACCGCAAATTCTGGAAGCCGCGCGCGGCGCGCTCGCCAAGTCCGCCGACGACCTCGGCTTCCTGCGTCTCGACAAGGCCGCCTTCGCCGCGGCTCCCAACATCTCGATCGACCACGCCATCATGGAGAAGACGACGGTCGGCGCCATGCTGCCGCTCGATGTCGGCTGGAACGACGTCGGCTCGTGGTCATCGCTGTGGGACATCGCCCCGCGTGACGACAAGGGCAACTACATCCACGGCGAGGCCGTGCTCGAAGACACGACCGGCTGCTACGTGCATTCCGAGAAATCGATCGTCTCGACCATCGGGCTCCGGGATCTGGTCATCGTCGACACGCCCGACGCGCTGCTCGTCGCCGACAAGAGCCGCACTCAGGACGTATCGAAGATCGTCAAGCGGCTGAAGCTCTCGAACCGCAAGGAGCAGGAACAGCACCTGCGCAATTACCGTCCGTGGGGCTACTTCGAAACGCTGAACATCGGTCCGCGCTTCCAGGTCAAGCTGCTGCACGTCAAGCCGGGCGGCAAGCTCTCCATGCAGATGCACCATCACCGGTCCGAGCACTGGATCGTGGTGCAGGGCACGGCCAAGGTCGTCATCGGCGATATTGAAAAGCTCGTGCGCGAGAACGAGAGCGTCTACATTTTCGCGACGCAATGGCACCGCCTGGAAAATCCCGGCAAGGTGCCGGTCGAGATCATCGAAGTGCAGATCGGCTCGTACCTCGGCGAGGATGACATCATGCGCACCGACGACATCTATCACCGCGCGCCCGAAGAGACGAAATAGCGCCGGCTCATCGCACCGGGCTGCCCAACGCATCTCCTGGAAAAATTAAAGGCGGTTGCCGAAGTTCGGCAACCGCCTTCTTGCGTCAAACGCGACGCTCAAAACCGACTTAGATGAGGTCGATTTCGGCCGGCAGGTACGACGTCACTTCGAGGCCGACTTCCTGCTCGCGAACTTCCGGCTTGGTCCAGGTCTTCATGAGTATTTCCTCCAGTTGGTCAGAACAACAGCTCAACGCCGCTGTGCTATTGTCGATAGCGAATTCGGCCATTCAACACTATTCGCGTTCGCGTGAGCGGGCACAAACTTACTGATCGCCACCAATACCTTTGGCTGATCGCCTCATCTGCGCCAGCACTCCTTATCGCGCACAATTCGAATTCTGATTGGTGTTATGATGTTTCGGTCTTTACCCGTCTTCCACCGGCTACGGTAACGCTTTGGAGACCCAGTATGAGCGACAAAACCCCCCTGACCACAACGGCTGGCAATCCTATTGCCGACAATCAAAACTCTCTGTCCGCCGGCGCGCGCGGCCCGCTGCTGCTGCAGGACTATCAGTTGATCGAAAAGCTCGCCCACCAGAACCGCGAGCGCATTCCTGAGCGCGTCGTCCACGCCAAGGGCTGGGGCGCGTTCGGCACGCTGACCATCACAAATGACATTTCGAAATATACCAACGCCTCCGTCTTCTCGGCCGTCGGCAAGAAAACCGAGATGCTGGCCCGCTTCTCGACGGTTGCCGGCGAACTCGGCGCCGCCGATGCCGAGCGCGACGTGCGCGGCTTCGCGCTGAAGTTCTACACCGACCAGGGCAACTGGGATCTCGTCGGCAACAACACGCCGGTATTCTTCGTCCGCGATCCGGTGAAGTTCCCCGATTTTATCCGCACCCAGAAGCGCCACCCGAAGTCGAACCTGCGTTCGCCAACGGCGATGTGGGATTTCTGGTCGCTGTCGCCCGAGAGCGTGCATCAGGTGACGATCCTGATGTCAGATCGCGGCCTGCCGGTCGCGCCGATGTTCATGAACGGCTACGGCAGCCACACCTACGCGTTCCTCAACGCCAAGGGCGAGCGCCATTGGGTCAAGTTCCACTTCAAGACGCTCCAGGGCCATAAGCACTACACCAACGCCGAAGCCGAAGGCGTCGTCGGCAAGGACCGCGAGACCTACCAGCGCGAGCTGTTCGGAACCATCGAGAACGGCAACTTCCCGAAGTGGCGCATGATGGTGCAGGTGATGCCGGAGACCGACGCCGACAAGACGCCCTACAATCCGTTCGACCTGACCAAGGTCTGGCCGCACGGCGATTACCCGCTGATCGAAGTCGGCATCATGGAATTGAACCGCAACGCCGACAATTACTTCGCCGAGATCGAACAGGCGGCCTTCTCGCCATCGAACATCGTTCCCGGCATCGGCTTCTCGCCCGACAAGATGCTGCAGGGGCGCATTTTCGCGTATGCCGACGCGCATCGCCACCGGCTTGGCACGCATTACGAGGCGCTGCCGGTCAACGCGCCGAAGTGCCCCGTGCACCACTATCACAAGGACGGCGCAATGCGGTTCTTCCGCAACGACACCGGCAATCCGGATATCTACTACGAGCCGAACTCCCTCGGCGGCCCGGTCGAAACGGCGTCGTTCCGCGAACCGCCGCTCAAGATTTCGGGCGATGCCGATCGCTACAATCACCGCATCGGCAACGACGACTATACGCAGGCCGGCAATCTCTTCCGCTTGTTCAACACCGAACAGCGCGAGCGTCTGATGGACAACATCGCCGCCGCCATGCAGGGCGTGCCGAAGTACATCGTCGAGCGTCAGGTCGGCCACTTCGCTAAATGCGATCCGGCCTACGGTGCCGGCGTCGCCAAGCGCATGGGCGTTTCCGTGCCGGCCGCCACCGCCGCGGCGGCTGAATAAGCTTCGCCGCCGGCCGCGCATTTTTGCGCGGTCTTTCGCCCACAAAAAATGCCCCGGGTATCCTCGCTGGATACCCGGGGCTGTTTTTTTATGCGCCGAACATCTTGCGCCATGATTGGCCAGGGGCGCCACCCGCGCGCCGATGACGACACGCGGCCAAAAAATTCTTACCAGCCGGCCTGTAAGCCGGGTTCTGTCTGGAGATTGCTCTCCGCGACGGCCATCAATCTGGGACGCCTGTCGCCAGACGCCTCGTGCAATCAACCCGGGTGGGAAACGTGTCGACGCGCCTCGCGGCAGCGGTTGCCCGCCCCGCGCGCCCACCCCTATTTGATCTTGCTCCCGGTGAGGTTTGCCGTGCCGCGCCTGTTACCAGGCCCGCGGTGCGCTCTTACCGCACCGTTTCACCCTTACCTCACGGCCGAAGCCAAAAGGCGGTCTGTTTTCTGTGGCACTGTCTCTAGGGTTGCCCCCGGCGGCCGTTAGCCGCCACCGTGTCGCCAGGGAGCCCGGACTTTCCTCTGCCGGGTCAGCTCACTGCCCTTTAGGGACCGTTTCGCCACAACATTCCGACAGCGACCGTCCGGCCGGCTGGTCCGCTCGTTAAATCAGGGCGCACGGCGCGCGGTCAAGCGGAATGGCGTCAGCGGCGCATGCGATCGACGTTAATCGCGGTGTCGAGACCGAGCACCGTCTCGAACCCCTTGGCGCCGACGAAGTTGGCACCGTCGAGATCGGCGCCTGAGAAATCGACGCCGGTTACGTCCGCGCCTGAGAAGTCGGTCATCGACAGGTCGGCGCCCGAGAACTGCGCCGACTTCAGATCGGCCCCGGTGAAGCGCGAGAAGTGCAAAATGGCCATGCGGAAATCGGCTTCAAGCATCAGCGCGCCGGCGAAATTGCACGACTTCAGAACATTGCGCCGCATGGTGACGAGCGTGCCCTCGCCCGGCCTGACTTCGAGCGGGCTGAACTTGGCGTGACTGAGATCGGCGCCGCGAAAATCCGCGCCCGAAAGATCAGCCTGCAACCGCACATACTGCAAATTCGCGCCCGCAAAGCGCGGCGCGTCGGTCAGCGTGCTGTTCATGTCGGAATAGATCGTCGGCCGGAAGATCGTGGCGCCTGTCAGCTTGGCGCCGGATAGATTGGCGCGAATGAGCACCGCCCGGTCGAGGCGCGTGTTCGACAGATCGGCGCCCGATAAATTGGCCGCCGTGAAATCGGTGCCGTAGAGGTCGGAGCGCGCCAGCGTCGCGCCCTTGAAGTCGAGTTCGGAGAGATCGAGATAGGTCAGATCGTGGCCTGAGAAATCCGGCCGGTCGCTGCCCTTGAATTTGTAGAGTACCTCGGTGATCTGGCGGGCCGTGAAATCGGCATCGCGCGACACGGGGCCGATTTCGGCGCCATGGGCCGGCAGGGCGGCGGCGAGGAACGGCAGCATCAGCACCGCCCGCGTGAGCGCCAGCGCCGGCATAAGAGACGCGCGCAGGCACCACGCCCAGTGCGTCTCGCCTGCCAATCCGATCCTCGCGTACAGCCATCCGGCCATGAACTCGAACCCTTCTCTCAAGCGGTACCTTGACCCGCGATGCCCGCCATGGCCATCGCCGGTCGCCGATCCAGCCCGTCCCGCAAGTGTGCCTGATTCAGCGGCGTGCGGTACTGCGACTTACGGTTGAGAGTATAGGTCCATCCTGGCGGGGCGGGGATAACTGGTGATAGGACTGTGCGGCATACCTCCTCCGCAGTCGCCGCTGGCCGCAACGATTGCCAAGGCGCACCCCTGCAACGCCCCACCCGCACCCACCACCTCCCGCCACCCAACGAGGCTTAACCAACCATGACGGCTTCCAAGCAACGCAAGGTCATCATCACGTGCGCCATCACGGGGTCGATCCACACGCCGTCCATGTCACCGCACCTGCCGATCACGGCCAGCGACATCGCAACGTCGGCGATTGAGGCGGCGGAAGCCGGCGCGGCGATCGTGCACCTGCACGCCCGCGACCCCGCCAACGGCAAGCCCGATCAGCGCCCCGAGGCGTTCGCGCCGTTCCTCGGCGTCATCAAGCAAAGCGCCAACGTCGTCGTCAACATCACGACCGGCGGCGCGCCGACCATGAGCATCGAAGAGCGCGTCCGCCCGGCGCAGCACTTCCGCCCCGAGATCGCCAGCCTCAACATGGGCACGATGAACTTCGCGCTCTTCCCGATGGCCGCGCGCGTGCGCGAATTCAAATACGATTGGGAACAGCCCTACCTTGAAGGCTCGCGCAGCGGCTTCTTCAAGAACACGTTCGCCGACATCGAGTACATCCTGACCAGTTGCGCCGCCAACGGCACGCGCTTCGAGGTCGAATGCTACGACATCGGCCATCTCTACACGCTGGCGCACTTCGCCGACCGCGGCATCATCAAGCCGCCGTTCTTCGTGCAGTCGGTGTTTGGCATCCTAGGCGGCATCGGCCCGCATCCGGAAGACGTCGCGCACATGAAGCGCACGGCCGACCGGCTGTTTGGCGGCGATTATCGCTGGAGCGTTCTCGGCGCCGGCCGCAATCAGATGCAGATCGCGGCCATGTCGGCGGCCATGGGCGGCAATGTGCGCGTCGGGCTTGAAGACAGTCTGTGGTCGGGTCCGGGCCGGCTGGCGCAAACCAACGCCGAGCAGGTGCGCACCGTGCGCCAGATCATCGAAGGCCTCGGCCTCGCGGTCGCCACCGCCGACGAGGCGCGCGCCATCCTCGAACTCAAGGGCGGCAGCGACGTCGCCTTCTAACCGGCGACGCGCCGGAGATCGTGCATAGCCAAACCAGCTCTGCTTAGCGCAGGCTTGCCGAACGGCGTGCCGCTTCGGCTTCCGTCACTTCGCCGGCCGCCGTCAGCGCATTGACGCACCGCTTGGAGAGCTTCGGCCCTGCCGCGCGCATGCACTGGCGCAGCATCGGCGAGCCGAGCTTATGGGCGCTGCAGTAGGCGTAGTAGTCGCTGGCGCAGGCAATCTTCACACGCGCATCGATGGCGTGGGCTGGCGCGCTGAACGAGAGCAGGCTTACGCCGGCCGTGATGCTAAGTGCCGCGAAGAGGCTATGCGCCGACAAGCGGGTCGTGGACGAAAGGGGGGTGTTACGTGTCATACCGTGTCTCCGGTCACTGAGAGAATTGGTGTGAACTCTAGCCCCATCGCAGCGGCCGCTCTGTTTCAAGCGTGACACCCGACGTCGAGAATTTGCATTCGAGCTGCTTTCAGAGTGGCGTCTAATTGCTAACGCGCCGTTAACTTGAATTTATCTTTTTTCAACCATGTTGCGGCCACGGCCAGGCGCGACACCTCTCGCCAGGGTCGGAGTGTATCTTGCGTAAAAGAGGGTTTGATTGCGTATGCTCGCCAAAACGCGCCCAGCGATTGGGCTGATGGCTGCGGCTCTATTTGCCGTGCCATGTCTCGCCACCCTGCCGACACCCGCCAACGCCGATGTGCTCGCGCCGATCTGGACCGGCGTCTACGCCGGCTTCCATGGCGGCGCCAAGTGGACTGACATCGACACCGACAATCTCGGCAGCTTCGACACCTCCGCCGCGACGGGCGGCGGCCACCTCGGCTTCAATGTCGGGCTCGGCGCGGTCATCGTCGGCATCGAGGGCGAACTCAACTACGACGGCTCCGACCTCGATTACGTCACCTCGGCCGGCGGCAACGCCAATCTGCAAACCGACTGGAACTCGTCGCTGCGCGCGCGCATCGGCATGCCGGTCGGTCCGGCGCTGCTCTATGCCACCGCCGGCTTCGCCTGGAGCGAGCAGACGCTGCATGAAACGTCGCTGACCGGCGCCAGCTATTCCGGCAGCAACACGTTCACCGGCGTCGTCTACGGCATCGGCGCGGAAACCTACGTGCTGCCCAATCTGTCGCTGCGTCTCGAAGCGCTGCGTTACGATTACGGCTCGGAGGATATTTCGCTGCAGAGCGCCGGCGGCATCGCGCAGGATTTTGATCCAAGTGAGACGGTGGTGCGGGCGGGCGTGTCGTTCCACCTCAACTGACCCGGTTCACCTGACCCAAGTCGCCTGACCCTAGGCGCCTGACACGGCACGACGACACAACAAGCGAGCGCGGCGGTATGGGCAGAAACGCCCTGCCGCGAACGCGCCTGTCGGCATGTGTGCGCGGCAGGCCCAGCGCCCTTGTGGCGCGCGTCCCAATCCGTCAATCGAAAAGCTGGCGCGCATCGCGCAGCCGCGGCTGCATCTTATCTTTTTCGGAAAGGATGACGGCGCTGTCCGCGAGGCCCCAGGCGATGGCAAGATCGGGGTCATTCCACAAGATGCCGCGATCCTGCGCTGGCGCATAGTTCGCCGTCACCTTGTAGCAAACCTCGCTGTTGGGCTCGAGCGTGACGTACCCGTGCGCGAAGCCTTCCGGCACCAGAAGCTGCGCCCCGTTCTCGGCCGAGAGCACGGCGCTGACGTGACGCCCAAACGACGGCGACGCGCGGCGAATGTCGACCGCAACATCGAGCACCGACCCGCGCGTACAGCGCACGAGCTTCAACTGCGCCATCGGCGGCAACTGATAATGCAGGCCGCGCAATGTGCCGGCTTCAATCGAGAAGGCCTGATTGTCCTGCACGAAGTCCGCTATAACGCCAACCGACTCCAGAGCCCGCCGGCTCCACGTCTCGACAAAAAATCCGCGATCGTCGCGCCAGAACTTCGGCGTCAACAGCTTGATGCCGTCAATCGACAGATCTTCGATTTTCATGGGTGGCCTATCCGCTTGGGCTAGCGCTGCGGCTCGCCGGGGCGGATCGGCAAGACACGCCCACCCGTCGTGCCCGGCACATCGGGTCCGGCGTGCGGCGACGGCTGCGGCTGCGCGGGCGTGACAGCCGAGTGCGCGGCCTTCGCCCCGCTCGGATCTGCCGCATGGTCGGCCGCCTGTTGCGCCTGCACTTTCGCGGTGAACCGGCGCCAGCTCATCGGGATCGCCGCCAGATAGGCAACCGTCGATATCGCCAGCGTCTCGTAGGGGTACGTCAGCAGCATCGCGACGAAGGCGATGGCGAGCACGAAGATCGGCAGCACCCATTCACGCCCGACGCGCTCGCCGAGCAGCTTGCCCGAGAACGTCGGAATGGTCGACACCATCATGAAGCCGATGAACAGCACGTAGATCAGAATGATCTTCATGCCCCACGTCGACTTCACGGCGTCAAAACCGAGATGATGCAGATAGACCGGCAGCAGCACCACGATGGCCGCCGCGGGTGTCGGCATCCCGGTGAAGTAATTCGATTGCCAGCGCGGCTTGTCATCGTCGATGGCGGCGTTGAAGCGCGCCAAACGCAGCGCCGACGACAGCGCGAAGATCATCACGCAGATCCAGCCCGCGCTCTTCAGATCGCCAAGACCCCAATTGAAGATCAGGAATGCCGGCGCCACGCCGAAGTTGACGAAATCGGCGAGGCTGTCGAGTTCGGCGCCAAAGCGCGACGACGCCTTGAGCAGCCGCGCGACGCGCCCATCGATGCCATCGAGTGCTGCCGCGAACACGATGGCCGCCAGCGCCAGTTCGTAGCGGCCTTCGATACCCATGCGGATCGACGTCAACCCGGCGCAGAGACCGAGCAGCGTGAAAAAGTTCGGCACCAGCATGCGCACCGGCACGCGCGAATGGCGAAACAGCGGGCGACGGCGCCTGCGGCTGGTTTCCACTTCAAGCGTTGGTAGCTCTGGGTCCATGGCTCAGCCCTCGCGCTGTGGCGGGCAAAGCGCCCGCGCCTCGTTTCACCTTAGCTGCGGCGTGCTTCACGTTCCGGTTCGCTCGACTGCAGATCCGCGAAAACGGTCTCGCCGCCGATCGCCCGCTGCCCAACGGATACGAGCGGCGTTTTGCCGGGCGGCAGGAACACGTCAACGCGCGATCCAAAGCGGATCAACCCGAAGCGATCGCCGGCCGCCAGCGTATCACCCTCGCCCGCGAACGTCACAATGCGCCGCGCCACGAGGCCGGCGATTTGCACGACGCCGATATCGACGCCGCCGCGGCCTTCGATGACCAGCGCGCGACGTTCATTCTCTTCGCTCGCCTTATCGAGCGCCGCATTCAGGAATGCGCCCGGCACGTACACCGAGCGAACGATGCGGCCGCTGATCGGCGCGCGTTGAATGTGAACGTCGAACACCGACAGGAATGTCGAGATGCGAACGCGCTCTTCCGGGCCAAGACCGAGTTCGGCGGGCGGGCGCACTTTTTCAATCAACGATACGCGGCCATCGGCAGCCGACACCACAAGCCCGTCGCGCAGCGGCGTGACGCGCGCGGGATCGCGAAAGAAATAGACGATCCATGCCGTGACGAGCGCCAGCAGCCAACCAATCGGCGCCCACAGCACGAAAAACAACAACGTCAGGGCGGCGCCGATGGCGATGAACTTGTGCCCATCGGGGTGCACGGGCGCCAGGCTGTCGAAGATCGTCTCTAGAAGTCCGTGGCGTTCCGACACGCGGAGCCTCCTCGTCGGTTCGTTACTCGTCTCAACGGCTCCGGCGCGCGGCGCGCAATCCCGAACCCTGCAAACATCCAAACATCGCGGCGTCACGGTCCGCCACGTGACAAACGCGCCCTCTCAACGAGAAACGAGTCATCCCACGGCGCTCGGACTGCCAGCGCACCGTCAAATTTCAGAGGTCAGCGGGCCTCTTGCCGTCACGATGCCGTTCACGGCGTTTCCGTGCCACCATCCAGCGGAAGGGCCACGAAGCGCAAGTCGCCTTTACCGTCCTCGACGCGCAACAGCACGGCCTTGCGCCCACTTTTCTTCACTTTGTCCACCGACTTGGTGACATCGCTCGGCAACTTGACCAGATCCTGGCCGGCCTCGACGATGACATCGCCCGGCTTGATGCCTTTCTGCGCCGCCGTGCTGGAGGGGTCGACATCGGCCACGAGCACCCCCATCAGCTTGTCGTCGATGGAGAACTTCTTGCGCGCCTCATCGGTCAGTTCGGCGAGCGTCATGCCGATCAGCGAAGCCGTCTCCGATGACGGCTTCGACGCTTGCGGTTCATCGGTCGGCCCGCCGCCCACGACCTGCGGCTCGTCATCTTCCTCGAGCAGCCCAACGGTGATCTGCACCGTCTTCTTTTCGCCCCGGCGCAGCACTTCGAGATCGACCGTCTTGCCGATCTGCGTCTGCGCCACGATCTTCGGCAGGCCGCGCATCGTCGTCACGTCCTTGCCGTCGAACTTCAAAATGACGTCGCCGGCTTCAAGTCCGCCCTTGGCCGCCGGACTATCCGGCGTCACGGCAGATACCAGCGCGCCGGTATTTTCCGGCAGGCCGAGCGTCTCGGCGATGTCGTCGGTCACGGTCTGGATCTTGACCCCGACCCACCCGCGGCGCGGCTCGCCGAATTGCTTCAACTGATCGATGATGGTGAGAACCGTGTCTGAAGGCACCGCAAAGCCGATGCCGATCGAGCCGCCGGTCGGCGAGATGATGGCGGTGTTCACGCCGACGACATCGCCCGCCATGTTGAACAGCGGGCCGCCCGAGTTGCCCTTGTTGATGGCCGCGTCGGTCTGCAGGTAATCGTCGTAGGGGCCGGAATTGATGTCGCGGCTCTTGGCCGAAATGATGCCGACGGTCACCGAGCCGCCAAGACCGAACGGATTGCCGATCGCCATCACCCAGTCGCCGACCTGGATATCGTTTGACGAACCGAACTTCACATCGATGAGCGGCTTCTTCGGCGTCACCTTGAGCAGCGCGATATCGGCCTTGGTGTCCTTGCCGATCACCTTGTCGACCTTCAGCTTCGAACCGTCATGGAAGTTGACGAAAATCTCTTCCGCGCCATCGATGACGTGGTTGTTGGTGACGATCAGGCCTTCCTTGCCGTCGATGACAAAGCCCGAGCCGAGCGACGACACCTTGCGGTCCATGCGCGGCGCGCCGCCACGCTTGTTGAAGAAGTCCTCGAAAAATTCCTCGAACGGCGAGCCTTTCGGAACTTTCGGCAGCGGCACGCCTTGCGGGCCTTTCACGGTCTGCGATGTCGAAATGTTGACGACGGCGTCCGACAGCCGCTTGGCCAGCGGCGCGACCGATGTGGGGCCGCCTTCAGACAGGGCATGCACCGGCTTTTGCGGCATGCAGAGCGCAACCGAACCAATAGCGATTGCAACTGCGTAACCGGCCATCCGCCAAGCGGCTAAACCCATCGAAACTCTCCTATCGGCGCCCCTCGCTCGACGAGCAGGCTGGCTGCTTTGAGGCTTAGGACCGGGCCCCGTAAGCGTCAATTGGAAACCGTAGCGCGGATCGTGCGGTGAAAGCATGGCACGCCGCCCGGCGGTCGCACCCCGGTGACAGCAGACCGCAAAACTGTGTGCTGTTTGCCGTCTACGTTGAAACGCGGCGATCCGACTGTTCCCGTCGCTCACGCGAGGGCTTGCCGCCGGCATCCGACGAATGGAGGCATCGACTTACGGCCCAGTCCGCCCAACTGGGCGGCACGGCGCCAGCGCTCACAGATCGATCTAACCGCGCACAGCCCAGACGATGGCGACACCCGCCGCAACCATGCACCAGGCGGCCGGTCTGACAACGCTGTCGGACGCGTCCGACATCTCACGCGCCATGCGGCGGCCGAGGCTCGGTGCCAGCGCCCAAAGCAATCCTTCGAGCACCAGCGCCAAACCCAGTCCGACCGCGAGGTCCATCATTGCTGCGGCGCCGGGCCGGGGGTGGTCGGCGTGCGGGTGGTGCCGATACCGAGCGGGTCCTGGAAGTAGCGGAAGAACTCGCTGTTCGGCGACAGCAGCATGCGCGTGTCGCCGGGCTTGATCGCTTCCTGGTAGGCCTGCATCGAGCGATAGAAGCGGAAGAACTCCTCGTCCTTGCCGAAGGCTTCGGCGAACACGCGGTTGCGCTCGCTCTCGCCATCGCCGCGGATCTGGTCCGATTTCTGTGTCGCCTGCGCGCGCGTCACGGTTGCCGCGCGATCAGCGTTGGCGCGGATACGATTGTTTTCGGCTTCGCCCTGGGCGCGCAGTTCCGTCGCCTCTCGCACGCGATCGGCCTTCATGCGGTCGAAGACCTTGGCAAGGTTGTCCTTCGGCAGATCGGCGCGCTTGATGCGCACGTCGACGACCTCAAGACCGTAGTCGCGGCCTTCCTTGTTCACCTTCTCGGCGATGAGCTTCATCAGGCTCTCGCGCTTGTCCTTGACGACTTCCTGCAACGTCGCGGAACCGAGCACGCGGCGAATTTCGGATTCAACCAGCGGACCAACGACCTGCTGCACGCGCTCTTCATAGCGCACGTTCTGATAGAACTTCAGCGGGTCGGTGATGCGGTAGCGGGCATAGGCATCGACGATCAGGCGCTGCTGATCCGAGGCCGTCACTTCCTGCTCGGTCGTATCGAGGTCAAGAATGCGCTTGTCGAAGTAGTCGACGGTATCGACGAACGGCACCTTCCATTTGAGGCCAGGCGTGGTGATGACCTGCTGCGTCTTGCCGAAGCGCAGCACGAGCGCCTGTTCGTTCTGGTGGACGATGAAAGCCGAGGCATACAGGCCGAGCAAAATGATGCCGGCGAGCGTCAGCAACAGTGCAAAAAAGGCGCGCATTATTGCTGTCCTCCTTCCGTCTTTTTTCGTTGTAACTGATCGAGCGGCAGGAAGGGCACAACGCCCTGCCCGTTCTGACCTTCGAGAATGATCTTGTCGGCGCCCGACAGCACCTTTTCCTGCATTTCGAGGAACAGGCGATAGCGCGTGACTTCGGGAGCCTTGCGGTATTCCTCATAGACCTTGAGGAAGCGTGCCGCCTGACCGCGCGCTTCAGCGATGGTCTGATCGTGGTACCCTTCAGCCGCCGCGAGAATGCGGTCCGCTTCGCCCTTGGCGCGCGGCGCGATCTGGTCGGCATAGGTCTGCGCTTCCTTGATGAAGCGCTCCTTGTCCTGGCCAGCGGCGGCAACGTCGCGGAATGCGGCGATGACTTCGCCCGGCGGATCGACTTCCTTCAACTGCACCTGATCGATGCTGATGCCGGCACGATAGAAATCGAGGATCGACTGCATGAGGCCTTGCACATCCTCCTGCGTCTTCTGACGGCCGCCGGTGAGCAGCGGCTGCAGCGCCGACTGGCCGACGACTTCGCGCATGGCGCTTTCCGCCACTTCGCGCACCGTCGTTTCCGGCTGCGCGATGTTGAACAGATACTGTTCGACGCCGGTCTGGCCGGTCTTGGGATCGACTTCCGTCTTGATGCGCCAGAAAACGACGAAGCGCACATCGACCACGCTGCCATCGCCGGTCAGCATGAGGGCGCTGTCGGGCCCGCTGACGGGCGCTGTGCGGCCGCCGCCGCGCGACGCGCCGATTTCAATCGTGCGCTGTTGCGTGACCTTCGGGAGGCGCACTTCTTCAACCGGATATGGCATCCGGTAATGCAGGCCGGGGCCGACCCAGCGATTGAATTCGCCGAAGCGCAGAACGATGCCCTGCTCGTCGGGATTGACGCGGAAGAAGAAGCTGTAGAACGCGATACCGGCCAACGCCAAGGCCGCGATCAGGAACATGAACGGCTTTGGCACGCCGGACCCGCCGCCGACCGATCCGCCACCGCCACCACCGCCGCCACGGATGACCTGTTTTACCTTGTCCTGGCCTCGGCGCAGAATTTCATCGAGATCGGGCGGCTGATTGCCGCCGCCCTTGCCGCCACCGCCGCCCCATGGTCCCTGGCCCCAGGGACCGCCTCCATTGCCATTCCCGTTGCCGCCCTTACGGCCACCGCCGCCACCCTGATTGCTCCACGGCATTCTGAAATCGCCTCGTTTCCGTCTAAGATTAAGCTCTGGGCCCGTCAGCCGCCGCCCGTGTCAAACGCGGCGTCGGATCATGAAACGTGTATCCTGACACCCTCGCGCCTGATGCGGCGGACCCCGCCGGCGGCAAAGCCGGTCGAAATGCTGGCATGCTTATAGGGCAGGGGTCTCAGGTGCGCAAATCCGTTCGCCAACGCCACCACGCAGCGCCTCGCACGCGCCATCCGCTGAGGAAATGGGGTGGCGGCGCCATTCTGCAAGACGCGGTCGCGCAAGCGAGGTTAACGGTGCGCTTGAAACATCGCAGAGCGTGCGCGGTTACGCATCGCGGCGCTCCATGATGACAAGGGTTGCGGCATGCTCATCGCGCGGGCCCTGCGGCAGCGCCTCGCGGCTGACCTCGCGCCACTCCTCCGCCGTCAGCACCGGAAAATAGCGATCGCCCTCCGGGCTCGCATGGACCCGCGTCAGGTAGATGCGCTCGGCGCGCGGCAGCACGGCCTTGTAGATGTCGGCGCCGCCGATCACCATCACCTCATCGGCGCCGCGCGTGCGCGCGAGAACACGCGCAAGTGTCATCGCATCCGCGACCGACGGCGACGTCGAGATACCTTCAGCGGTGAAATGCGGATCGCGCGTGATGACGATGTTGTCGCGTCCATCGAGCGGCTTGCCGATCGACTGGAAGGTGCGCCGGCCCATGACGACCGGCTTGCCCATGGTGAGGCGGCGGAACGTCTTCAGGTCCGAAGACAGCTTCCACGGCAAATGGCCATCGGCGCCAATGACGTTGTTCTCGGCGACAGCCACCACGATCGACGTGCGCATGATACGGCGTTCCTAAGCGTTTCAAACCGCGACGGGCGCGGCGATGTGGGGATGCGGCTCATAACCCGTCAATGCGAAATCCTCGTAACGGTAATCGAAGATCGAGCCAACCGGCCGTTTGATCTCGAGCCTCGGCAGCGCCCTCGGCGCGCGCGCCAGTTGCAGGTCAGCCTGTTCGAGATGATTGAGATAGAGATGCGCGTCGCCGAACGTGTGCACGAAGTCGCCGGGCTTCAGCCCTGTTGCGTGGGCGATCATGTGGGTCAGCAGCGCGTAGCTTGCGATGTTGAACGGCACACCGAGGAACACGTCGGCCGAGCGCTGATAGAGCTGGCACGAAAGCCGCCCATCCGCGACGTAGAACTGAAACAGGCAGTGGCACGGCGCCAGCGCCATTTTCGGCAGGTCGGCCGGGTTCCACGCCGAGACGATCATGCGGCGGGAATCGGGATCGCGCCGCAGCGTCGCCATCAGATCCGAGATCTGATCGATGACACGGCCGTCGGGCGCGGCCCAACTGCGCCACTGCCGGCCGTACACGGGGCCGAGGTCGCCGTTGGCGTCCGCCCATTCGTCCCAGATCCGCACGCCGTTGTCGCGCAGGTAGCCGACGTTGGTGTCGCCGGCCAGAAACCAGATCAGCTCATGGATGATCGATTTGACGTGCAGCTTCTTCGTCGTCACCAGCGGAAAGCCGTCGGCGAGGTCGAAGCGCATCTGATGGCCGAACACGCTGAGCGTGCCGGTGCCGGTGCGATCGGTTTTCTTGCAGCCGTCGCGGCGCACGCGGGCCAGCAGGTCGAGATACTGTTGCATGGCCGGGTGATACCCCGATTCCGCAAAGGCTGCATCCCTGGCCGCAACCCTGGCCCACACGCCCCCGCCGGCGGCTGCAAGCGGACGGGCGGGGCAAGTCTGCCACGGCGGCGACGCCTCATAACCAAGCCGCGCCCGGGGCCCTGCCCAAACGGCGGCGATTTAGGGCGGAAATATCGCTCCGGCACGCTGTCAGCATCGCCGCGCTGAGCCAAAGAACCGTCGCCGTCAACCCTGGGCCTAAGTCCGAAGGGTTCGGAGCTATCCGACCGGCCCGGCAGTCTGCTATGTTCTTCAGACGAATAATTATTGCCAGAAATTTTTGCATTTGAGTGGGTGGGCGTAGCATGGCGATTATCAACGGCACCAACAAAAAGAACACGTTGAATGGCACCGCGCTGGCCGACATCATGTTCGGCCTAGGCGACATCGATCTTCTGCGCGGACTTGGCGGCAACGACACCCTAAACGGTGGCGAGGGCGATGATCGCCTGTTCGGCGGCGCCGGCAACGACAAACTGAATGGCGACGGCGGCAACGACCAGCTCTTCGGCGAAGCCGACAAAGACACGCTCCGGGGCGGTGTCGGCAACGACCGTCTCAACGGCGGCCTGGCCAACGACAAGCTGTTTGGCGACGCGGGCAACGACACGCTCGACGGCGGGGCCGGCATCGACACGCTCATCGGCGGCACCGGCAACGATACCTACATCGTCGACAACAAGGCCGACATCATCAACGACTCGTCGGGCGTCGACACGGTGAAATCGTCGGTCTCCTACACGCTCGCCAACAAGATCGAGAACGGCACGCTGACCGGCGTCGCCAATATCAACCTAACCGGCAACGCCCTCGCCAATAACCTGACGGGCAATTCCGGCAATAATATTCTGGATGGCGGCCTGGGCGCCGACTTTATGCGTGGCGGAGCCGGCAACGATACCTATGTCTTCGACAACATCGGCGACAAAGTCCTCGACTCGTCGGGCATCGACACCATCCGAACCACAATCGTCGCATTCGCGCTCGACGACACCCTCGAAAACCTGACGTTCATCGGCACCGGAGATTTCTTCGGCATCGGCAGCGCACAAAATAACATTCTGACGGGCGGCGCGGGCGACGATATCTTGGACGGTAGAACCGGCGCCGATGTAATGATCGGCGGGGCGGGCAACGACAGTTACGGCATCGACAACATCGGCGACGTGGTGATCGATACGTCCGGCAATGATACTGTTGCCTCGACGATCACGTACACGCTTGGCGCCAATATCGAAAATCTGGGTCTCTTCGGCGCGTTGGCAATCAACGGCACAGGCAATGCGCTGGCCAATACGCTCGTTGGCAATGTGGCGGCGAACATTCTGTCAGGCGGTGGCGGCGACGACAACTTCGTCGGCGGTGGCGGCGCGGATCAGTATATCGGTGGCGAAGGCATCGATACCGTGACCTACGCGCTGGAAACAGGTTTCAGCGTCGCAGTCGATCTTCTGTCCCCTGGCCTGAACGCCGGCGCCGCGGCGGACGATACTTTCTCCAGCATCGAGAACATCATCGGTACTGATGTCGTAGGATTAGGCGACATCCTCTTAGGCAACAACGGCGATAACGTCTTGTCTGGCGGACTTGGCAACGACACGTTCAATGGGCGTGGCGGTGCCGACTTTCTCTTCGGCGGCGGTGGCACGGATTCTTTCGTTGGCGGCGAATTCGGCACCGGCACCGACGTCTATGACGGTGGAGACGGCGACGATGTCGTCGACTATTCGGGCTCCTTGAACCGTGTCTTCATCAATCTCACGAACACCAACCTGTCAGGCGGAGCGGCCGGTGGATTCAACGGCGATACGTTTATATCCATCGAACAACTGAGGGGCGGCGAGCACGTCGACGGTGATAGCTTCGTGGGCTCGAGTTCCGGCAATGTCTTTTTCGGCAATGGCGGCAACGATGAGCTATTTGGCGCAGCCGGCAACGACTTTCTGCTCGGTGGCGCGGGCAATGATTTGCTCGACGCCGGTGACGATTTTGACTCCGACCAGATATTCGGCGGGTCGGATTTCGATACCTTGACGTATGCAACCCACGCAAACGGCGTTTCCGTGTTTTTGGAACAAGGCAACGGAACCGCCACACGATCTGCCAGTACAGACGTTTTAGGGTCCATTGAGAAGGTCATTGGCTCGGCCTCCGCTGATTTCATCAGGGTTGGCAGTAGTGCCACGACGTTCCAGGCCGAGGCAGAAGGCGGGGCCGGCAACGATACCCTCGAATCTTCGGCAAGTATTGTCTCTGCGGTTGAAATTCTCACCGGTGGCAGCGGCAGCGACTTCTTCCTGCTTCACCAGCTCTCCGAGGCCTTCATCATGGATTTCAAATCGAGCATCCAAGCGACACCAAGCGAGCCGGATTCCGATCGCATTCAGATCGTGAGTGCCGAGTTCAACGGCATGACCTCCGCCAATATTCGCAATCGTCCGAACAACACCGCGGATGCCGGTTCCGCCCAGTTCATTTACAACACAGTCTTGAATGCGCTGTGGTGGGATGCGGATGGCATTGCGGGCGGCGAAGTTCCATTGGCGCAGTTCAGCGGCACGTTCGTCACCACCTTAGATTCGCTCGGCAACAGCGATTTCCAATTCATCTGATACGTTCGGGATGCCTGCGCTCTGGTGCGCGCAGGCGGCGCATCATACCGGCCGCAGCACGAAGTCGCCCGCGGTCGCCAGCGCCAGCACAATGAACGAGTTGTAGGCCGCGTGGCCGGCAATCGCGGGCCACAGGCTGTTCGTGCGCAGGCGCGAATAGCCAAGATAGAGCCCGATGAGAAAGATCGTCGCCAAGCCATAGGGCGAATAGTTGGCGTGGAGTGCGGCCCACGACACCGCCGTGATCAGCGTCGCGCCGATGGCGCCCGCCCGCGTGTCCTTTAATAGGCCGAGCATGAAGCCGCGAAACAGAAGCTCCTCCGCAATCGGCGCACCGATGCCGGCGGCAATCGCCATCAGCCACCACGTGCGGCTGTTCATCAGTTCGGCGAACGGGCGCAGGTCATGGAGCAGCGCCTCGCGATCGAGAATGTAAACCGCGCCCGCGCAGCCAAGCGCGATTGCGGCGAGCGCGCCGACGCTTGCCGCCATGCGCCGTGACGGCGCACCCGGCCAGTGCATCGCGAGCACGGCCGCCGGCATCGCCGCGAACGATCGCGCTGCGAGAACAGTCAGCACCACCACCGCCACCTGGAATGTCAGCAGGAACACGGCGAGCCCCGCCGTCTGCATCGCCTGAAGATCGCCGGGTCCGAGCACCTGAGCGGTGCCGTAACCGGTGATGGCGATGAAGATGCGGCTCGCAACCGAACCGATGCCGACGGCGGCCGCGAGAATGATGACGGTGCCGCCGATAGCCAGTGCCATCGGCCACACATTGCCGCCGGCGCCGCGATGCTCCGGGTCGCCCGCGCCTCCATGCGACGCATCGACGGTGGCGCCCGCATCGGAACTCTGGGTTGCGTCAGCATCAAGCCGGCCGATGGCCGGGCTCTGCCTTGACCCATCGGACCCGGTCCCTGCCTCGTTGTCCGTCGCCATTCGATCTCGCAATGCTGGCCGTATGGAGGGTTCGAACCGACCAATCCTCCACCAAAGCGGGCAGTCTAGATCAGCATTCGCGCGGCGCGGCGGCCTGCGGCATTGAAGAAGCCTTTTTTTTGGTAGGTTTGGTGATTATATTCAAAGTGCCGGATTCGTCCGGCTATGGCGATAAACGCGGTCGTAATAAGCCATTCGGACCCGGGGGCGGTACCCGGCGCCTCCACCATACGTCTTGACCGCGCCTTGCGGCCGGCTCCCGGAACGGGAGTCGCAAGGCGCAATGCAAGACCCCTATGGGGGCGAACTAGGATCGACGAGGGTGTAAAGGATTTAGCTTTTGCCCGGCATGATACCGCCGTTATCGGGTCATTCAGAGTAGTTGCAAATGACAACTATGCTGAGGCTGCTCTCGCTGCGTAATGCGGCGCGAAAAGCCTGAAATGAAGTCCTTGCCCCTAGCCGGGTAAGGCGCGGTTCGGAGGGCACCGGGCAACAGAAGCCCTCCATTCAATTGCGTGATGTCACCCGAGGCGCACGACGTGCGGCGGCGGCAATAACCGGGACTGATGCATGACGACGGGGGCGACCATCGACTACGAAGCGCTGCAACAGGACGCGGCGCGCGGCATCGTCCGCGCGGCTCTGCAGCAGATCGTCAAGACCGGCCTTCCCGGCGAACATCATTTCTACATTTCCTTTCTGACAGGCGCGCCCGGCGTCGTGCTGTCAAAGCGCCTCAAGGAAAAATATCCGCACGAGATGACGATCGTGCTGCAGCACCGCTTCTGGGATCTGCTCGTGTCGGAGGATCGCTTCGAAGTGAAGCTGACGTTCGACGGCATCCCGGAACGGCTCGTCATTCCGTTCTCGGCGCTCAAAGTGTTCATCGATCCGAGTGTGCGGTTCGGCCTTCAGTTCGAGGATGCATCCACGCGCCGCGACTTGCCGGCGCCGCGCCACGCGTTGACCATGGACGCCGCCTACGACGCCATCGGCGACATCCGGCCCGAGACGCCGCGTGCTACGCTGGCGCGCAAACCGCGTCAGGCACGCAAGCCGAAAGCCGATAAGATCGCGGCAGATGACGCGCAGCGCGCCGTCGATCCGCAGCCGCCGATGCCGGAGCAGCCGTCGCAGGCCCCGGCCGCATCGACGGCCAATGCACAGAGCGATGAGGCCGCGCCCGCTGAACCCGCAGGCGCCAAGATCGTCAGCCTCGACGCGTTCCGCAAAAAATAATTTCAAAACCTCATTACGACTGCGATGGCGGTGAACGTCACCGCGCCGTCGCTTGCGTCATACGCGCAATCCGCCAAAACAGGCGCGCATTTCGCGGCGGGTCACGCGTCAGCGACAGCAACGGTCTGCGTGCTGGCACCCAACCCGCACTGAAGCTGGCCGCACCCAAGCGCCAAGCACTGCACAGCGACCGAACTGCTTCAGCCTGTTGAGCGCGCGTTGGTCGTCTCTGGGATGCGGCGCGGCGGCGCTTCATCGAATTCGAGCTTCAGCACGCCGTCTTCCAGTTCCGAACATTCGACACGGAAGACGAACGGATCGCTGGCCTCGATGGCCGCGGCGCTGCGGCAGGCATCGGCGTTGGCCATCGGTTTGACGTGCACGCCGCTCTCGCCGTTCGGCATGGCGAGCGTGACGACCATCACGATGATTTTCAGTCCCATGGCGTGATCCTCTGGGTTGAATACCAACACGGCAGCTTGCGGCCGCCGGGTCCACGCACACTTGAACGAACGCCCCGCACGTGTCGTCCGCCAACGATCGGCTTGTGGCCGGCGGGCTCGCGACTCACTCACAGTCTAGACATAACTCGCTCAAAAAGCGGCTGAATTTGGAAACGGGCAGTCGGCCGACATATCAGCAGCAAGACTATTTCGAGTAGTATTCAGTAGTGCTACAACTTTCGCATTGAAACTACGGCGCCTATTTTGCGCGGAAAATGCCCGGCGTCGTTGGCAGTACGGGAGGTCATTATGGTCAAGAAGATTGGCACGAACGCGAAGAACACTTTGATTGGAACCCTGCTCGCCGACCAGCTCTTTGGGCTTGGCGGCAATGACGTCCTCAAGGGATTGGCGGGCATCGACATCCTCGACGGCGGGCTCGGCAATGACACGCTCGACGGCGGCAAGGGCAAGGACAAGATGTCCGGCGGCAAGGGCGACGACACCTACATCGTCGACAGCACCGGCGACAAGACGATCGAGAAAGCCGCAAGCGGCAAGGATCTCGTCAAATCGAGCGTGTCGTGGACGCTCGCGCTCAATACCGAAAATCTGACGTTGACCGGCGCCCTCGCGCTCAAAGGAACTGGCAACACGCTCGCCAACGTCATCGTCGGCAACAATGCCGCGAACGTTCTCTCCGGCAAGGCCGGCAACGACACGCTAAACGGCGGCGGCGGCGACGATGTCCTCGACGGCGGCGCGGGCGCCGATAAGCTCAACGGCGGCGCCGGCATCGACTGGGCGGATTATACGTCGTCCACCGTCGGTTTGACGGCCTCGCTCTTTGGCAACGTTGCCGGTCTCGTCACCATCAACGGCGATGCGCTCGGCGATACCTACACCAGCATCGAGAACATGCTCGGCAGCGCGTTCGGTGACTTGCTCGTCGGCGACGATCTCAACAACACCCTATCGGGCGCCGGCGGCGATGATTATCTGGCCGGCCTCGGCGGCGTCGATACGCTCAACGGCGGCGTTGGCGACGATTATCTCGAAGGCGGCGGCGGCGGCGATATCTTGAACGGCGGAGACGGCATCGATACCGCCACGTACGAATTTTCAGGAACGGGCGTCGTCGCCTCGTTCCTCGGCAATTTCGGGCCGGTCGTCATTTCCGGAGATGCGCTTGGCGATACGTATTCGAGTATCGAAGACCTCAGGGGTTCGACCTTCGATGACGTGCTGATCGGCGACACGGGCGCAAACTTCATCGAGGGCCTGGCTGGCAACGACGTTCTCGGTGGCGGCATCGGCGGCGCCGACGTGTTGGACGGCGGCAGCGGCAACGACACCTTGTTCAGCGATACCGGTGGGCAAACCTTCATCGGCGGAACCGGCAACGACACCGTGACATACGAACTGGCGACCTTGGGACTCACCGCGTCGCTCGTCGGCAATTTCGGGCCGGTCGTCATTTCCGGCGACGCGTTGGGCGATACCTACGATTCGATCGAGAACCTCACCGGCACCACGCAGGGCGACATTCTGATCGGCGATACGGCCGACAATATTCTGATCGGGCTTGGTGGCGATGACTTCCTCGGCGGCGGCAATGGCGCCGATACGCTGCAGGGCGGCGATAACGACGACACGCTCTCGGGCGACGCCGGCGGCGACATCCTCAACGGTGGCGACGGCAACGACACGGCCACGTATGAATTCGCAACCGATCGCGTGATCGCATCGCTCGGCATCATCCCGTTCCTTCCCGGATCGGCAATTTTCGGCGATGCCATCGGCGACACCTATAGCAGCATCGAGATCCTGCGCGGCTCCGGTTTCAACGATGACCTCTATGGCAACGATAGCGCGAACACCCTCCAAGGCGGAGACGGCGGAGACGGTCTCATCGGCGGGCTCGGCGCCGACACAATCGATTGCGGCATCGATACAGTAGATGACGCCATTGTCTATGTGACGGCCGCCGAAGGCGGCGACACGATCAGCAATTTCGCCGCCGAAGATTTCTTCGTCATTGTCAGCGCCGGCTTCGGCGGCGGATTGGTTGGGACCGATCCGAACGTCGTCGTCACCAATCTCGTCGATGGCACCAATTTCGTGTCGGGTTCGGGCGGCGGCGCTGGTCCGACGTCTGCAACCGGATGGTTCATCTACGATACGGATAACGGCCAACTGTCGTGGGACGTTGACGGAAACACCGGCGGCGCCGCCGTTCTCATCGCAACGCTGTCCAACAATTTCGCGTTGACGGCGAACGATTTCGTCATCGTCGACTTTTGACACGGCGATCTCATCGCGCCATCACGCGAAGCCAAAAAATGGGCGGGGTCAATTTGACCCCGCCTTTTTGCATCCGCGACGCCGGAGCGCTCGCGGCATCGCGCATCCCGTGCTATCGCCTCGGTCGCATTCCACTTTCAGCGAGCGAGCCTGCACCATGTCCAAAACCCGCACCGAGACCGATACCTTCGGACCGATCGACGTCGAGACCGACAAGTACTGGGGCGCCCAGGCCCAGCGCTCGCTCGGCAACTTCAAGATCGGCTGGGAAAAGCAGCCGAAGTCGATCGTGCGAGCACTCGGCATCGTGAAGCAGGCGGCCGCGCGCACCAACATGGCGCTTGGCAAGCTTGACGCAAAGATCGGCGACGCCATCGTCAAAGCGTCGCAAGAAGTGATCGACGGCAAGCTCGACGCGCACTTCCCGCTTGCCGTCTGGCAGACAGGCTCCGGTACGCAGTCGAACATGAATGCCAACGAGGTGATCTCCAACCGCGCCATCGAAATGCTCGGCGGCGTGATGGGCTCGAAAAAGCCGGTCCATCCGAACGATCACGTCAATATGGCCCAGTCGTCGAACGATACCTTTCCAACCGCCATGCATGTCGCGGCCGCCGAGCAGGTCGTGCATGTGCTGCTGCCGGCGCTGCGCCACCTGCATAGCGCGCTCGATGCCAAGGCCAAGGGTTGGTCGCACATCATCAAGATCGGCCGCACGCACACGCAGGACGCGACGCCGCTGACACTCGGCCAGGAATTTTCAGGCTACGCGCAGCAGATCGAGAACGGCATCGCGCGCATCGAGATGACGCTGCCGGCGCTGATGCAGCTTGCCCAGGGCGGCACGGCGGTAGGCACCGGCCTCAATGCGCCGAAGGGATTTGCCGAACGCATCGCCAAGGAAATCGCCGACGCAACCGGCCTCGCGTTCACATCGGCGCCGAACAAGTTCGAGGCGCTTGCCGCGCACGACGCCATGGTATTCACGCACGGCGCCATCAACACGGTTGCGGCCTCGCTGTTCAAGATTGCCAACGACATCCGCTTCCTCGGCTCGGGTCCGCGCTCGGGTCTTGGCGAGTTGGCGCTGCCGGAAAACGAGCCTGGATCTTCGATCATGCCCGGCAAGGTGAACCCGACACAATGCGAAGCGCTGACCCAGGTTTGCGTGCAGGTTTTCGGCAATAATGCCGCGCTGACCTTCGCTGGATCGCAAGGCCATTTCGAATTGAACGTCTTCAATCCGGTCATGGCCTACAACTTCCTGCAATCGGTGCAACTGGTGGCCGACGCCGCCGTATCCTTCACCGACAATTGCGTCGTCGGCATCGAAGCGCGCGAGGACAACATCAAAGCAGGCCTCAATCGCTCGCTCATGCTCGTCACCGCGCTCGCACCCAAGATCGGCTACGACAACGCGGCCAAGATCGCCAAGACCGCCCACAAAAAAGGCACGACGCTGCGTGACGAGGCGGTGGGCGGCGGCTACGTGACGGACGCGGAATTTGACGATATCGTTCGACCGGAGAAAATGATCGGTCCCGAATGAGAGCGACCATGACCGGCGACATCGTCAATCTGAACAAATACCGCAAGGCCAAGGATCGCGCCGAAAGCGACAAGCGCGCCGAGGAAAATCGCGTGCGCTTCGGACGCACGAAGGCCGAGCGGGGTGCCGCGGATTTCGAGCGCGAGAAGCAGCGCCGCGCGCTCGACGACGCGGAACGGCAAAAGAGCAAAGCCGATGCGCATAAGCCCGCGACCGGTGACGACGCCGACGATCTCGATCCAGGCTCCGTCTCCTAATGCGGCCGGTCAAGCGTTCGTTCTCGATCCGAGGCCATCGCACGTCCATCTCACTTGAAAGCGAGTTCTGGCAGGCGCTGAAGACGGCGGCGGCGGCAGACGGCGTGTCGCTCGCGGCCCTCATCGCCCGCATCGATGCGTCGCGCGCGGATGCCGGCCTGTCGAGCGCGGTCAGGGTGTGGCTGCTGCGGCGGTTACAGGCGGCGGCTGATCAGACGCACAACGGCGGTTGAGCAAACGCGCGCCGATTGAAAAGCCATTGTTGACAGTTCACGGCCATCCGCCGAGCGAGCGCTGGATGTCGTCGGACGTCGTGGTGCGCCGGGGCCGGCCCTGGCGCACGGGCGCTTGGCCTGTTGCCGCTGACGGCCGCGTGGCCGACGCCGGGCGCGCCGTTGCGCCTGTGGACGGCGGACGCGGCACTTGACCCGCCTGACCATCGGGAAGCGATGGATCGACGGCGCCGTTACTTAATGCGGCATCGTCCTCCGGCAGTGCGTCGCCGGCATTGTTGGCGCCGGCTGTTGCAGCGCCTGCGCCATCGTCGACCGAAACACCGTTCTCAGGCGCCTGCGCGTCGGATGATGCCGGCGGCGGTGCCGCCGCGCCGTTCGCGGGCGCGGGTGCGTTGCCGTCCGATGGCACCGGTTGCGGCATCGGCACCGGCGGCAGTTCGGCATTCGGCGCAACCGCTGAAGGATTGGCGCGCGCAGCAGCAGCCGCGGCCCGCTCGGCTTCGATGGCCTTGCGCCGCTCCTGTTCGAGGCGCGCCCGCTCTTCGTCGCGGCGGCGCATCCATTCGAGTTCCTCGACCTTGCGCTCCATCTGACGCGCGGCCAGATCCTGTTGCAGCGCTTGCGGATCGATCTCTGCGGTGACCGCTGCAAGATCGCTGACCGTGCCCGAGTAAACAAGCACGATGGGCGGCAACGGCGCTTTCGGCGCCGGCTTCCACAGCGCGTCAGCACCCGGCGGCGGCGGCAACAGCGGGGCCGCGGCCGTCACCGTCCATTCGCTATCGATGGCGAGTGCGTGCAGATCGATCACCGTCTGCGCGCGCACCTTGCCGCTGCCATCCGCGAGATCGATGGGGTCGGCTTTCAAAGCGCCGTTCTGCAGCGTGAACAAGATGCGGCGATCGCCGAGCGCAACCGTGCTCCCACCGAGCCGCGCTTTGAGCGTTTCGGAAATGACTGCCACGTCGTTGGCGACCGTGTTTGTCAAAACGTCGAAACTCGTTTGCGCAACGAGCGCGCCCGAAGGTGCCGGATGCACGCCGCCCGCGACGTCGAAATTGCCGCTGCCCGACAGAGCGTCGATCAGCGCCCGTGGCGAGAAGCCCTGCCCCTCGGCTGTGAGTTCGAAACCGGCGCGTCCGCGCGCGCTTTTGCTGACGTGCGCCAAGTCGGCGCCGCTCACCTGTATCGCTGTTGTGAGTGCGAGGCCGCCTGCATTCTGCGACAGCGACGCCGACGCCGCGAGCGCCCCGCCCGCCGTTTCGCCCTTCAAGTCGGCAATCGTGAGCGTACCGCCGTCGATCGCAATTGCCGCCGTGCCGTCGCGCACGGCGACGCCTTCGGCCACGTCAAGCGTGCCGAAGCGCAACGCCAGCCGCCCATGCAAGCGATCGAGCGCCGCACGGTTGAACGGCGCCGATGGCCACATGGAAACGCGCACGGCACCATTCGCTGCCGCCGACGCATCGTCGGCGGGCGCCACGCCCATCACCGGCGCAATGAGCGCCAGCAGCGACACACGGTCGAGCGTCACGTCGCCTTCGATCGTTGCGGCGCGCGCGCCATCGGCGCGTTTGACGACCAGCTCCGCACCGAGCCGGCTCGTCCCGACCATGACTGCGCTTGCTGAAAGTTCGGTCACTGCCGTCGTTCCGGAAACGTCCGCCGTGCCCTGCACGCCGACGTCGGGACCAGGCCCGATGGCAACGCCAGCCAGAGCCAGCACATCGCGCGCGCTTTCCGTTGCCAGCGTAATTTTGCCGTCGAGCGTGGCCGGCTCTTTCTCGGATGTTTTGACGTGCCCGAGAAAGGCGACGTCGAAGCCCTTTGCCTTGATGTCGATGGACGTCAGCGCGCCCTCAGCCAGCGTGCCCGACGTTGCGAACGCGACGTTCGCGTCGCCGCCTCCGGCTTGCTCGGCTGTGAGTGCGACGTCGGTGCCGGAAACAGCCGAGATGACGCTAGCGAGCGTATCGCCGGCGACGACCGCGGTGATGCGCGACGGCGACGTGCGCCAGCCGGTGAGCCCGCCATCGAGCACGGCGCGCCCCGACATCCGCGCTGCCTGCGCGCGGCCATCGAAGGTCAGTTCCGCGGCGCCGGATTTGCCGACGCCCAAGCGCAACAGGCCGCCGAGATCAGCGGATTTCAAGGCTTTGAGCCGCGCATCGTCGATCAACCCCGCCATGCCGAAGAGATCGCGCGCATCGATCAATGCGGCCGGCACCGGCGCGCTGAATTCATAGGCGACCTTGCCGGTCTCGGGCGCGGCTTGGGTCCGTCCACCGGCCGAGGCAGCAGCCGCAGCGGCAGCCGTTGCGTTTCCGGCAACGGTGCCCGAGACGCGCACCTTCAAGCCGCTCTCGGTGGCAAAGCGCGCATCCGGCACACTGAGCGTTCCATTGGCGATGGCGAAGGCCGCATCGACATCGAGCAGCCGGCGTCCGGCGTGCAGCAGTTCATCGGCAGTGACATGCAGCGTCACATCGCTGCCGTCGGCCGGTGCTTTTGCGCCGTCAGCCCCGTCCGCAGTCAAGCCGATGGAGCCGCGAATTTCCTGCTCGATGCGCTTGAACTCGGCCGGGAACAGCGCGCCTGTATCGATCTTCGATCCGGCAACAGCAATCGTCACGTGGCGGCGCTGGCCGCTGCTGATGCGCACATCGCCCGACAAGGCCTGGCCACCGATTTCAGCGCGGGCATTCTTGAACTCGAAGGCATCGTCGGTGACGGCGATGGCGCCCGATGCGAAGAAGGGACCTTCCGCCACGAGGTCTGCCGTCATGCCGGACTTGCCGAGCCACGCCTTGAAGCGCTGAAAGTTCGGGCCGCGCACCAGCGCATCGCCTTCGAACGCTTGCCGCTCTGCGTCGCCGCGCACCTTGCCGGAGACATCGAGCCGGCCGCCGCCGGGCAATCCGCATTTGAGATGCTTGATCTCGACGACGCCTGCATCGCGCGCCACGTCGAGCGACAAGGCCCCGGAATTCTCGCCGCCGAGCTTAAACTGCGCGACAGCGAGCTTCACACGTGCCGAGCCATCGCCCGCCATGCTGCCAAGCGTCGCCAGCGCAGTCTTCTGCAGGTGTTGCAAGGGCAGCGTCGCCACGTCGCCGCCTGCCAGCCGATCGAGGTCGAGCCAGTTGGCGTTGAGATCGGCATTGAAACTTGCAGCCGACGACCACTCGGCGCGCGCAGTGCCGGTGATGATCTGCGGTTCGGCGGCATTGGCGAGTTCGATCGAGATGTTCTCGAACTTGGCGCCCTTGGCATCGCCGGCCACGGCGGCGCGTAGCTGGAACCGGTCGCGCTCTGCAAGCGCTGCCTTCGAAAGACCTGCCGCATCGCTCGCGGCGACGAGTGGCACGGCGCCCGTGACCTCGCCGGAAAAGCGCGGTCCGTCGGCAAAGTTCGCGATCGTGCCGTCGAACGCCACATCATGGCCGCCTGTCGCGCCACGCGCCGATGCCTTGACGCCGAAACTGCCGTCAGCGCCGGGTGTCGTGGTGACGAAACGGATGTCGCGTGTATCGCCGCCCCAGGATGCGGTGCCTTTGAACTTGAACGGGCCATCGAGCGAGTCCGCCGCGAGATCACCGTTCAAATCCGCAAGGCGCGTGATGTTGGCGCCGCCGGGGCCCGACACCTGCACCACGCCGTCGATCATCTTGACGGAATGCAGCGTGACATCGCGCGGTACGAACGGCAGATCGGCGGGGCTGAGTTTCAGGCTGGCCCAGTTGCCGTTACCGGTCTCGTCGATGGCCAGCGACAGAACAGGCTTGTTCAATTCGATTTCGTTGGCTTCCAGCACACCCCGCATCAAGGGCGAAATGGCGAGCCGCATGGTGAAGCTCTCGACGCGGATGAACGGCTCACCTGTCTGGCCGCTGACATCGGCAAGGCGCACCTTTTCAAAGCGCACGAACGGCGTCGGCAGGAAGCGCACGTTGACCGCGCCGCCGACACGCACGTCGCGGCCGAGCACTTTCGATGCCTGCTCCTCGAATGCGCCGCGATAGCCGTTCCAGTCGATGGCGTAGGGCACACCGAAGAGTGCCGCCAGCACCAGCGCCAAAAGGCCACCGAAATAGAGAAGCGCATTGTTCATAAAGCTTCCGCTCCAGCCCTCAGCCGTTGATTGTCGCCGGGCCCAAATCCTGTTGCGCGGGCAGCATTCTCATGTACGCCATAAAATACGGCTGGAGTGCCCATGCTTATGCCATACGCGAGCGCGATACTGCACCCGAAATTTGGCGCAATTCCATACATTTGGGGAAATTGTGGAGAACATCTCCAGACTGCTCGCCGATGCCGGTCGCACGGTCGCATCCGGGTTGTAGACGAGCCGCTAGTAGGCTACCTCATGACCATGTCGCAGAGCAGAAAACCCGCCGCGGCGGACGATCACAATTTCGAAGATCCGCCGTTCGATCTGCCTGATGCGCCGGCCGATGCGCGCCCGTCCATCTCGGCGCGGGCCTTGGGCGGCGCGAACATGGCGGCGAACGCGCAAGACGCGCTCTATCTCAAAGGCTTAAACGGCGAGCAGACGGCCGCCGTGCTCGAGACCGATGGGCCGCTGCTGGTTCTCGCGGGCGCGGGCACCGGCAAGACGCGCGTGCTCACCACGCGCATCGCGCACATCCTCAGCCAGAACCGCGCGTGGCCGTCGCAGATTCTCGC